>NZ_JBVHDS010000003.1:0-267927 GCF_055563255.1 Streptomyces sp. NPDC002958
AATGCCCTGATGGAGAGCACGATCGGCCTGTACAAAACCGAGCTGATCAAGCCCCGGCGGCCCTGGAAGTCGCTCGCCCAGGTCGAGTTGGCCACCGCCGAGTGGACCGACTGGTACAACCACCGCAGGCTCCACGGTGAGATAGGCCACGTCCCGCCCGTCGAGTACGAAGCCAACTACTACATGGAATCAACGAAACCCCAGGTCACAACCACAATCTGAGATCTCTACCGAACCCGGGGCGGTTCAAACTCCCGTTTCGCGAGAGTGTGGTGGACCGGTTGGGTCATCTCCGTGTCGGCCACCACGGCGTCGGTGGTGGCCACCTGCGTGATCACATGCGGTGCATCTGGCTCACAGGTCTCGGTCAGGTGGGCCTTGTAGCCGGTCCAGCCCGAGCCACGCTTGATCCCGTAACGGGCATCGGTGTCATAGGGAGAGCACAACCGGTGATGAACTGGTGGGAGATCCTTGCTCTCCCGCCAGCGCACGCCCCTGTCGTCGCGGTGGTACTGCTGGACCCAGGAGACACGCAGGACCCGCACCGCCTCGATCTCGCGCAGCCAGCCTGGAGCCGTGGGGGCGTAGACCGCGTCCAGCAGGAAAAATCCGTCTCGTCCGACCTGCCCAGACCATTGTTCACGGACCTCCTCGCCCTTGGGAAAGCGGTAGTCGTCCACGCGTGGCCCATAGCGCTCGGCCCACTCGGCTGTGACCAGGCCGGACAGCCATGTCGGGGCTACGACCGCCAGCGCTTCCAACGCGCCCCGCAACGTCTCGCCGACGAACTCCATCCGGTTCAGTGTCCGCACCGCCGCCAGCACGTGCGTGGAATCGGTCCGCTGCCGGCCACCTGCCTTCAGCAGGTCCAGCGTGCGCAGGCGTTCCAGCACCAGTTCCAGCGTCGTCTGTTCCAGTCCGTGCTCGATGAGACGGGAACGGAACAAGCTCAGTACGGAGGCATCGAACCCGGGATCATCCAGTTCCAGGCCGAGCAGAAACTTCCAGTCCATCCAGGCCCGCACCTGGTCAGCCACCTGCCGGTCGGTCAGCCCCTCCGCGTACTGCAACACCGATACCAACGCCAATGCCCCCGGCGAGACAGCTGGACGTCCCCGGACAGCGAACGCTCCGGCGAACGCCTCGTCCTCAAACAGCGGCCCAACGCCTCCCGGATCCGCACCGCCAGCTCCCCTTGGGAAAGGCCGCCCGCACCACCCGAGCCGTCAGCTCAGGCACCCCCTGATCCACACGCGGCTCCAGCGACATCCCTCTCGGCCCTCCCACCCACGACCACAACAACCATGGAGAACCAACGAACCAGCCCTGCTCGAATCACGCATCCCTCAGCAGAGTCCTGAAGCCCGGTGCACTGCGATTAGTTCCGGTAGCACCGTCCACGAGGTTCTGACGGCAACACTGACGGTAACCGGACCTGACAGCAGCGCACGCCAGCGGACTTCAGTGGACCGGCAAACCGCGCTTGACCTGCGGAAACACAGGTGGAACCAACTTCGTGCCGTCACCCGGCGACACCTGGATCGACGCACTGTTCCGGGAGTGAGTTGCGGGCATCCGCACCGTCACCGGACCGGAAGGGCATCAGAGGAGGGGCAGGTGGCGGTGTGGAGCAGGTTTGTACCCGTCACCGCGACCGCCGCCCCGTGCGTGCTTGCTTCGAGTGCACTCCAAGGTTTTACCGTGGGGGTCATGACGGTGAGGGAGAGCACTTCCGCAAGCTCGGACGTCTGCGCATCGGCACCCGGTCCGCATCCGCGCCCCGAGGGCCAGGACCGCTACACCATCAGTGAGGTCGTCGCCGTCACCGGGCTCACCGCGCACACCCTGCGCTGGTACGAGCGGATCGGGCTGATGCCGCACGTCGACCGGTCGCACACCGGCCAGCGCCGCTTCACCAACCGCGACCTGGACTGGCTGGCCTTCGTCGGCAAGCTGCGGCTGACCGGGATGCCGGTCGCCGACATGGTCCGTTACGCGGAGCTGCTGCGCGAGGGCGAGCACACCTTCGAGGAACGGCGGGAGCTGCTGGAGGCGACCCGCCGCGACGTGAGGACGCGGATCGCGGAGCTCCAGGACACCCTCGCCGTCCTCGACCACAAGATCGACTTCTATGCGGGTGCCCGACGGGCACCGGAGAGGCCCTGTGCCTGATGACTGACAACAAGATCGCCACGGTGGAGCTCGGCAACGGCGGCCCGCAGGTCGGCGTGCAGGGACTCGGCTGCATGGGCATGAGCGAGTTCTACGGGGACACCGACGAGTCCGCCGCCCGCGAGACGCTGGAGACGGCGCTGGCGGCGGGCGTCACCCTCTTCGACACCGCCGATGTCTACGGGAGCGGGGCCAACGAGACGTTCCTCGCCCCGTTCGTCGGGGCGCACCGGGACGAGATCACGCTCGCCACGAAGTTCGCCATCGAGCGCAAGGACGACGACCCGCACTACCGGGGCGTGCGCAACGACCCCGCGTACATCCGCCAAGCCGTCGAGGACAGCCTGCGCCGGCTGAACACCGATGTCATCGACCTGTACTACATGCACCGCCGCGACCCGGCTGTCCCGCTGGCCGAGTCCGTCGGCGCGATGGCCGAACTGGTCCAGCAGGGCAAGGTCAAGCAGCTCGGGCTGAGCGAGGTGACCGGCGCCGAACTGCGCGAGGCGTACGCCGTGCACCCGATCGCCGCCCTCCAGTCCGAGTGGTCGCTCTTCAGCCGGGACGTGGAGCGCAGCGCCGTGCCCGCCGCCGTCGAGCTCGGGGTGACGTTCGTCCCGTATTCGCCGCTCGGCCGGGGCTTTCTGACCGGGGCGTTCACGGACGCGGCCAAGGACCTGTCGGACGGGGACTTCCGCAAGTACCAGCCGCGCTTCACCGGCGACAACGCGAAGAGGAACGCCGCCCTGCTGGAGCCCGTCCACAAGATCGCCGCGGCGCACGGCGCTTCGGCCGCGCAGGTGGCGCTCGCCTGGGTGCAGCAGCGGGCCCAGGTGCACGGTCTGACTGTGGTGCCGATCCCGGGCACACGCAAGAGCAGCCGCCTGCTGGAGAACGTGGCCGCCACCCGCCTCACGCTGACCGACCAGGAGCTGGCGCTGCTGGAGCCGATCGCGGGGCAGGTGGCGGGGGACCGGTACCCGGACATGAGCTCGACGTCCGCCGCGCGCGAGTAGCCGGTACGGGGCGGGCAGCCGCCCCGGGCTCACCGTGCCTTCTCCTCCGTGATCGCGGCGAAGGCGCGGAGCGAGTCCGTGCCCGGGGCGAAGTAGCCGGTGTGGCCGCGGGCGTCGTCGGCACGGACGAGGCGCGCGCCGAACTCCGGGGCGGCCGGGTCGGGGCCGTGGCCGAGCCCCGCCACCTCGACGTTCGGTACGTCGTCGATCCAGTCCGTGGCGTCCTTCGCGGCCCAGACCCGGGCGTCGGTGTCCAGATCGGCGACGTCGTCCGCGCGCATCCCGGGCGAGCCGAGGACGACCAGGTCCCGGGCGCGCAGCCGGGGCGCGGCGAGCCCGCACACGACGGAGCCGTAGCTGTGGCAGAACACGGCGGGCGCGGGCACACCGTCGGCCGCGAGTCCGTCCGCGAACCGGGTCAGCCGGCCGGCCCCCGCCTCGGCGAGCGAGCCCGTCGCGGCATCGATGCCGAGGCCCACGGGGGTGGTGTACCCGGCCCAGGCGACGACCGCGCTGCCGGGCCCGGTCCGGGCGTACAGCGACTTCGCCATGCCGACCGGAGTGCCGTACACATCGTTCGTACGGTCGAAGGTCCCGGCGTCGATGTCCGAACCCGGCACCACGACCGCCACATGGCGCGCGGTGCTCAAGTCCCCGAAGACCTCGGCGACCTGACCGCGTCCGCGCGGGTCGAAGGCGAGGATCTGCCGATGTCCCGGCCCCGCGAGATGCGCGTACCTGGGGTCGTGACCGGCGCGCAGGGAACGGGCGTTGGCCCGGTAGCGCAGCGCGACGGGTACGCCGTCCAGATTCCCGACGACGAGTGGATGCCGTACGACCAGGGTCTGCTGCTGTGCGGCAGTCAACCCCCGGAAGAAGCGGCTCACTTCGGCGGGGGTGGTCCGCTCCGGGTCCGGCAGCTCGTGCCCCAGCACCTGATCCGCGCGCCAGGCCGCCGTGCCGGGGGGAGGTCCGGTCAGGGCCTGCTGTGCGTTTCCGGACGCCCAGCCGACCGTTCCCGCCACCACGGTGGTCGCCAGCGCGACCGCGACCAGAGTCCTTGCGTAACGGCGCATCCCGCCCCTCCCTCTCCGGCTGATCCGGCTCCCGCACGCCGTTCGGCGCGACGGAGAGGAAGGTAGGAAGAGAGTGGGTGCGGGGGCGTCGCACCAGGGGGCCAAGTGCGGGGTGCTACCGGGGTAGGGGGTGTACGGGAGCCTGCCGGAGGGGCGGGCGGGGGAAGACCCCCTACTGCTCGCCCGGCACCACCACCCCCGCCTCGTACGCGAAGATCACCGCCTGCGCCCGGTCCCGCAGCTCCAGCTTGGCCAGCACCCGGCCTATGTGCGTCTTCACCGTCTGCTCGGCCAGCACCAGCTTCCCCGCGATCTCCTGGTTGGACAGGCCCCGCGCGATCAGTTCGAGCACCTCCGTCTCGCGCGGAGTCAGCCCGTTCAGCCGCAGCGACTGGCCGCTGCGGGTGGCCCCGGTCGGGCCCTGCCGGGCGAAGTCCGCGATCAGTCGGCGGGTCACGGACGGGGCGAGCAGCGCCTCGCCCGCCGCGACCACCCGCACCGCCGAGATGAGGTCCGCGGGCGGCGCGTCCTTCAGTAGGAAGCCGGACGCCCCGGCGCGCAGCGCCTCGTACACGTAGTCGTCCACGTCGAACGTGGTGAGCATCAGGACCTTCGGCCGGTGCACCACCCCCGCCGGGGGGTTCAGCAGCTCGCGGGCCGCCGCCAGACCGTCCATCTCGGGCATCCGGACATCCATCAGGACCACGTCCGGGTGGACGCTCCGGCTGACGTCGATGCCTTGGCGCCCGTCCGGGGCCTCACCGACCACGTCGATGTCGATCTGCGCCGAGAGCAGCGCCGCGAACCCCGCCCGCACCATGGCCTGGTCGTCGACGATGATCACGCGGATGGTCAAGAGTCCTCCGGAACCGTGGGAGCAACAGGGGTCAGGGGCAGCCGTGCGGCCACCCGGAAGCCGCCGTCAGGCAGCGGTCCGGTGTCCAGCGTGCCGCCGGTCAACCGTACGCGTTCGCGCATACCGACCAGGCCGTGCCCCGTTCCGGTCGTCTCCAGCGGCGAATCGGGCCGCTCCGCCCGGTCGTTGACCACCAGGACGGTCAGATGCGCGCCGTCGGACGTGACCGACACCCGGGTCCGCGCACCGGGCGCGTGCCGGATCACATTGGCCAGCGCCTCCTGCACGATCCGGTACGCCGACACATCCACCGCCTGCGGTACGTCGGGCAGTTGAGCGGGGAGCGACAGCTCGGCCGGTAGCCCCGCCCGTACCGTCGCCTCCACCAGCTGCTGCACCCGGTCGAGCCCCGGCTGCGGTGCCCGCTCGCCCTTGGTGCCGTCGCTGCGCAGCACCGTGAGCAGCCGCCGCATCTCCGTCAGCGACTCCCGCGCGCTCGCCGCTATCGCCCCGAACTCCTCGCGCGCCTGCTCGGGCAGGCCACTGATCCGGTAGGGCGCGGAGTCGGCCTGGACCGTGATCACGGACATGTGGTGCGCGACCACGTCGTGCAGCTCACGGGCGATCCTGGCGCGTTCCTCCAGCAGGGTGCGCTGCGCCCGCTCGGCCTCGCTGATGGTCTCCTGCTCGGCGAGCCGACGCTGTGCGTCGCCCCGTTCCCGGATCACCGCGCCGATCACCATGAGCACTGCGCCGAACGCCGGGAGCAGCGCCGAGGTGCCGTTGCTGCGGTCCGTGCCGCCCAGGTGCAGGACCAGGCTCGCCACGGCGGTCAGCGCCCAGACGGAGACCACGGTCCGCCGGGTCTCGCGCAGGGCCACCGCCAGCATCACGAAGAGGTAGCAGATCAGCGTGGGCGGGGGCCACGGCCAGATGCCCGTCGGCGGGTCCGGGTACTCCAGCAGGACCAGCGCCCCCAGGATGTCCGCGGGGAAGATGATCCACCACGCCTGCAACGGGCGGTGCGCCAGCATCAGCAGCGGCGCCGTCTGGGCGACGGTCAGCAGGCCCGCCAGTCCGTCGGCCACACCGTATTCGTTGGTCAGCACATTGATCGTGACCGGGACGAAGACCGCCCCGAGGGTGAAAACGACCACGTACGGCAGCAGCCTCCGCCACCGCTTGGGCGCGTTGGCGAGCGGCGGGACCGGGGGATGGGACGGATGCGAGAGGGCGTGGGCGATCTCGCGCAGATTGCGGCGGGCGGCGCTCACCAGGCCGTCGGTGACGGACGGCGGGGGCGGCCTGTGCGGCGGGGAAGAGGGCATGGCCCGATCAGCGTAGGCACGGACCGGACCGATGGCGTCATACCGGGGTCCCGGCCCGCCGCCGCCCTTCTCGTACGGGAGTACTACCCCCCTGCTCGCCGCCCTCGGGCAGCTACAGCTCGGCGAGCAGTTGGGCCTTCTTCGCGCTGAACTCGTCGCCCGTCACCAGACCCGCCTGGTGCAGCTCCCCGAGGTGCCGGATCCGCTCCGCGATGTCCGCGGGATCGCGCCGCCCCGCGCCGGTCAGGGCCGGGGCCGGTGCGGGGTGCTTCCTGCGTACGGATTCCAGCACGGCCGCGGCGAACGGCAGCGACTCGTGCACCGGGCCGTAGCCGAGACCGAACACCACCGCAGCCGGGTCCTGATCGGCCCGGGCGGGGCGGGGGGTCATCTGCTGCGCGCTCTGCTCCGCGCCGAGCCCTGTGCCCAGCTCCGTACTCATGCCGGAACCGGCGCCCGTGCCGAGGCCTCTACCAGGACGCAGCCCCATGCCCATTCCCGTGCCCGGTCCCGGAGCCGCAGCTTCCAGGCCCCTCGGCACCAGCCGCAGATAGCCGTCGAAGGCCTCCGGAGAGCGCCACTCGACCCCGCTCAGCTCCGTCACCGGAAACGTCTGGTCGCCGGCCCTCCACTTCGCCGTGGAGGCACCCGTCCAGAACCAGCGGAACGAGACCCGGTCCCCGTCGAAGCCGGCCCGGCCGTCGTACGCCTTGAACTGCATCGGGGCCTCGGGGGCCGTGACCAGGAACCGCTCGGCGGGCTCCGCGGCGTTCGGGCCGAGCAAGGCGCGCAGCTCGTCCGCGTAGTACTCGGCGAGTGTCTCGCGTTCGGCGGGGAGCACCAGCCGGTACGGATCGCAGCCGTCCTTCAGCTGCCCGGCCGCGGCCTCCAGCAACGGATCGGCACCGGGCCTCGGCACCGCGTGCAGGACCACCGTGCCCCGCTTGCCCGGGGTCAGCGTCACCGACGACAGCGCCGTGTGCGGGACGCGGCGCTCGCGCAGGCTCTGGAAGAGCTTCGGCGTGCGGATGCCCCGTTCGAAGCGGATGAGCACGGAGTCGGTGTCGAACTCCCAGGTGGCATGAATTCCGGCCAGCACATCACCCATGTGCCTCATCGTATGCGGCACTTGCCCGCACGTCCCCCCTTGGTGAAAGCCCCGATGCGCGGCCGACATCGGCCCGCCGCCCCTGTCAGATCCTCTGGCTGCCGGTGACTCCGTCCTGGCAGGCGCTGTCGGAGCTTGCACAGTTCACCGAGTCGTAGGCCCCCACACCGATGGCGGCGAAGTTGCTGAGGCTCTCGGTGCCCGGCTCGAAATAGCCGCTGTGCCCGACCGCGCCGCCCGCCGAGACAATGCGTGCGCCGAAGCCCGGGTCGACCGGGTCGGCACCGTGTCCGAGGCCGCCGAGCTCCAGGTTCGGTACGTCCTCGATCCAGTCGTCGTGGTCCCGCATCGCCCACACCCTGGCCCCGGTGCGCAACTGCCCGGCGTTCTCCACCCGCATACCGGGGCTGCCCGCGACCGCGATGTCGGCGACCCTGGAGGGCAGTTCATGTGCGGCGACACCGCACAGCACCGAGCCGTAGCTGTGACAGAACAGCGAGACCGGCGCGTTGCCGGGCAACGCGCCCACCAACGCGTTCAGCCGTACCGCCCCACGCGCGGCGAGGTTCCCCAGCGCCGCGTCCATACCGACCCCGGCGGGCGTGGTGTAGTCGGCCCAGGCGATGACGGCGGTACGGGTGCCGGGGCGCGCGGCGCGCTCCGCCGCGTACAGCGACTTCGCCATACCGACGGGGGCGGCGTTCACCTTGGGGGCGGGCCGCTCCAGCGTCAGCAGATTGGTGTCGACGCCCGGAACGACCACGGAGACCCGCTCGGCCCGGTCGAGATCACCGAACACCTCTGCGGCACGGCCCTTTCCGGACGGGTCGAAGGCGAGGATGTGACGGTCCTCGGCGAGCATCGACTGGAAGCGCTCCATCCGGCGGACCGCCTCGGCGCGGCCTTCGGGGGAGAGCCTGACGTCGTGCATGCGCTGCCGCTCGACCGTCCGCGCCTGTACCAGGGCCCGCCGGTTGGCGTGGTAGCGCAGGGTGACCGGGGCGCCGTTCAGATTGCCCACGACCAAGGGGTACTTGTCGGCAAGACCGATGCGTTGCGCTGCCGTGAGCGTGGCGAAGAAGTGCGCGAGCCGGTACGGCGGTGCGTCGGCGTCAGGCAGCGCATGACCCGCTATCCGGCCCCGTGCCCAGGAGGCGAGCGCGACGGTGCGTGGCTCGTCGGACTGTTGGGGACGTATGGCGGTCCAGCCCGTGGTCGCCAGCATCACGAACACAACCGCGACGGCGAGCAGCGCGCGCCATGCGGTGAGGGTGGGGGAGGGGCCGAAGGAAGTCACTACGGCCCACATTAGGAGACGCGCGACAGCAGTCGTGAAGAGGGTGACGCACGTCACCCGGCTGTGGGGAATTCAAGGCCGTGCGTTTCACGCTGTATTGCTGCAGTCCGCACATTCGGGCGCGCGGAATGTCCCCGGGGTGTCGCATGTGTCTGTCGGGCAACGGCTGTTGTGAAGTCGGTCGTGCCGCGGCGGTGAGGTGTGCGGCATATCGGACGGAGATTCCATGGCGCTACCCGACCCCGTCGCCGGCCCCCGCCCGCCAGTTTCCGGCCAGTGCCGGGCCGAGCTGGTCCAGGTACGCCTCGGTCAGTGCGCGCAACGAGTCCACGCTGGTGTCCCGCCCCTGCCCCCAGAGCTGCCCGGTCACCCGCATCACCCCGCAGAACGCGGCCACGGCGACCCTCGGCCGCGGGTCCGTCTCCACGTCGAGCCCCTCGCGCTCGGCAATCAGCAGCGCTATCTGGTTCTCCAGATCCATGCTGCGCCGCAGGTGGACGGCGAGCAGCGACGGCGTCGACTCGATCAACCGGTACGTACGCATGTGGAGTTCGACCGTGACGATCGCCTCGATCGCCTCACCGATGTGCTTCCAGGCGCAGAGGACCGCGCGGCGCATCGCCTCGAACGGGGCTTCCGTGGCGGGGCGCCGGCGCAGCTCCGAGAGGAAGTACGACTCCACCATCTCCTGGATGGCGAAGGCGGCCTCCTCCTTGCTGGCGAAGTAACGGAAGAAGGTGCGCTGGGAGACCTCGACGGCGTCGACGATCTCGTCGACGGTGGTCTCCTCGTACCCCTGGGTGGTGAAAAGGTCGAGGGCTGCATGCAGCAGCGCGTCCCGGGTGCGTCGCTTCTTCCGTTCGCGCAGCCCGGTCAGATGCGCGGCCCGCTGCCCATCGGTCACTGAACTGGTCCTCTTTTCCTTATTTGTCCAGCTCAGCGTACCTGTGAGCTACATGCCCTGTGAGCTACATGACAGTTACTGACTTGTGAATTGGTTTGTCAACTGTCAGTGACTGACACTAAACTCGCGACATGACTAGTCAGACCACCGTCGAAAAGGCGTCGCGGGAGCCGCAGGACACCTCCGGGCCCGCACCTGCCAAGGGGCTGCGCGGCCACCCCTGGCTGACGCTCTTCTCCGTGGCCATCGGCGTGATGATGGTCGCGCTCGACGGCACGATCGTCGCGATCGCCAACCCCGCCATCCAGCAGGACCTGAACGCCTCGCTCGCCGATGTCCAATGGATCACCAACGGCTACATGCTCGCCCTCGCGGTCTCCCTGATCACCGCGGGCAAGCTCGGTGACCGGTTCGGTCACCGCCAGACCTTCCTCATAGGTGTCGTCGGCTTCGCCGCGGCATCGGGGGCCATCGGCCTCTCCCACAGCGCCGGCCTGGTGATCGCGTTCCGGGTGCTCCAGGGCCTCTTCGGCGCCCTGCTGATGCCCGCCGCGCTCGGCCTGCTGCGCGCCACCTTCCCGGCCGAGAAGCTGAATATGGCGATCGGCATCTGGGGCATGGTGATCGGTGCCTCGACCGCGGGCGGCCCGATCCTCGGCGGCGTGCTCGTCGAGCACGTCAGCTGGCAGTCGGTCTTCTTCATCAATGTGCCGGTCGGCGTGATCGCGCTCGTGCTGGGCCTGGTGATCCTCAAGGACCACCGCGCCGAGAACGCGCCGCGCTCCTTCGACATCGGCGGCATCGTGCTGCTGTCGCAGGCGATGTTCTGCCTGATCTGGGCGCTCATCAAGGGTGCCGAGTGGGGCTGGGGCGACTACAAGACGCTCGGCTTCCTGGGCGCCGCCGTGGCCCTGTTCGTGGTCTTCGCCCTCTCCCAGAAGAACGTCAGGGAGCCGCTGATTCCGCTGGCGATGTTCCGGTCCGTGCCACTGTCCGCCGGCACGGTCCTGATGGTGCTGATGGCCTTCGCCTTCATGGGCGGGCTGTTCTTCGTCACCTTCTACCTCCAGAACGTGCACGGTCTGAGCCCCGTCGTCAGCGGTCTGCACCTGCTGCCGCTGACCGGGATGATGATCGTCGCCTCGCCGCTCGCGGGCGCCATGATCACCAAGTTCGGCCCGCGGGTTCCGCTGGTCGGCGGCATGGTGTGCACGGCGGTCGCCATGTTCGGCATGTCCCAGCTGGAGATCGGCACCAGCACCCTGACCATGTCGATCTGGTTCGGTCTGCTCGGCCTCGGCCTCGCCCCGGTGATGGTCGGTGCCACCGAGGTCATCGTCGGCAACGCCCCGATGGAGCTCTCCGGTGTCGCGGGCGGTCTGCAGCAGGCCGCCATGCAGGTCGGCGGCAGCCTCGGTACGGCGGTGCTGGGCGCGGTCATGGCCTCCCAGGTCGACTCGAAGCTGAACGACAACTGGACGGCCGCGGGTCTTCCGCCCCTCAGCCCGGAGCAGATGGACCAGGCGTCCTCGGCCGTCTCGGTCGGCATCCCACCGGTGGACGGGAGCGTTCCGCCGGAGGTCGCGGGGAAGATCGCGGGCGTCGCCCACGACACGTTCGTGTCAGGCATGAGCACGGCGTTCATGGTCGCCGGCATCGTCGCGGTGGTCGCCGCACTGGTGGCCATGCTCACCAAGCGCGGTGCGAATGCCGAGGCGGGCGCGGGCGTCGGTCACATCTGACCAGTCGTCACGACGACACCCCGAGCGTCAACACAGTGCGTACAACAGCCCCGCCGGACCGTTCCGGCGGGGCTGTCGCCTATCCGGGTGGTGTCGCCCGAAGCCCCTTCCCGAGGCGTTGCCCCGCAGGCCAGGGTGCGTGCAACTGATTCGCACCACCACGGGGGTTGATTTCCATGCGTACGACCGTCCTTGCCACCGTCCTTGCTGCCGCCGCCCTGATTCCGCAGACCGCGGCCCACTCCGCATCCATCCGGCCCGGGGCCTGCGGAAGCGGTCAGCTCTGTCTCTGGGAGAAGCCGGACTTCACCGGCGCCCGGCAGATCCACGAGCTGTCCACTATCGACATCGAGAGCTGCGTCCCGCTGCCGAAGGGCACCAAGGTCCAGGCGCTCGCCAACCGCACCGGCCGCCCCGTCACCACGTACCAGTCCGCGGAGTGCGCCGAGACCGGCGAGTTCGAGACCTATCCGGGCGGCGGCACCTGGGTCCCCCAGTCCCCGTACCAGGTCAGGGCCTTCAAGGTCTGGGAGAACTGACCGGATACGGATACGCCGAAGGGCGGCGGGGCCGGATACGCCGAAGGGCGGCGGGGCCGGGAGCTCCCGCCGCCCTTGGTTCGTCGTCCGTCGTGCCTACGCGTCGCCGCCGGCCGCGCCCGGGTCGGCCGCGGCCACATCCAGCAGCTCGTACCGGTCGATCGCCGTCTTCAGCAGCGAACGGTCGATCCGGCCCTCCTTCGCGAGCTCGGTGAGCACCGTGAGGACGATCGACTGCGCGTCGATGTGGAAGAACCGGCGCGCCGCGCCCCGGGTGTCCGCGAAGCCGAAGCCGTCCGCACCCAGCGACTGGTACGAACCGGGCACCCAGCGCGCGATCTGGTCCGGTACGGAACGCATCCAGTCCGAGACCGCCACGAACGGGCCCTGGGAGCCGGAGAGCTTGCGCGTGACGTACGGGACGCGCTGCTCCTCCCCCGGGTGCAGCAGGTTGTACCGCTCCACGTCCACGGCCTCGCGGCGCAGCTCGTTCCAGGAGGTCGCCGACCAGACGTCCGCGCGGACGTTCCACTCGGCGGCGAGGATCTGCTGAGCCTCGACCGCCCACGGGACCGCCACACCGGACGCCATGATCTGGGCCGGGATCTCGCCCCGCTCGGCGGCCTTGTAGCGGTACACGCCCTTGAGGATGCCTTCGACATCCACGTTCTCGGGCTCGGCCGGGTGCTGGATCGGCTCGTTGTAGACGGTGAGGTAGTAGAAGACGTCCTCGTTCTCGTCGGGGGTCCCGCCGTACATCCGGCGCAGACCGTCCTTGACGATGTGCGCGATCTCGTAGCTGAAGGCCGGGTCGTACGCGACACAGCCCGGGTTGGTCGAGGCGAGCAGCTGCGAGTGGCCGTCCGCGTGCTGGAGACCCTCACCGGTCAGAGTCGTACGACCGGCGGTCGCGCCCAGCACGAAGCCGCGCGCGAGCTGGTCCGCCATCTGCCAGAACTGGTCGCCGGTGCGCTGGAAACCGAACATCGAGTAGAAGACGTATACCGGGATCAGCGGCTCGCCGTGCGTGGCGTACGCCGAGCCGGCGGCGATCAGCGAGGCCGTGCAGCCGGCCTCGGAGATGCCGTCGTGCAGCATCTGACCGGTCGGCGACTCCTTGTACGCGAGCAGCAGATCGCGGTCCACCGCCTCGTACTGCTGCCCCAGCGGGTTGTAGATCTTCGCGCTCGGGAAGAAGGCGTCCATGCCGAAGGTGCGGTACTCGTCGGGCGCGATCAGCACGAAACGCCTGCCGATCTCCTTGTCCCGCATGAGGTCCTTCAGGATGCGGACGAACGCCATGGTGGTGGCGATAGACTGCTGACCCGAACCCTTCTTCGCGGTCGCGTACGTCTTGTCCTCGGGGAGGACCAGCGGCTTCGCACGCACCACACGGGTCGGGACGTAACCGCCCAGACTCTTGCGGCGGTCGTGCATGTACTGGATCTCCTCCGAGTCGCGGCCCGGGTGGTAGTAGGGCGGGTAGCCCTCGTCCAGCTGCTTGTCCGTGATCGGGATGTGCAGCCGGTCGCGGAACCGCTTGAGGTCCTCGACTGTGAGCTTCTTCATCTGGTGGGTCGCGTTGCGGCCCTCGAAGTTCGGCCCCAGCGTCCAGCCCTTGACCGTCTGCGCCAGGATCACCGTCGGCTGACCCTTGTGGGCCTTGGCCGCCGCATAGGCCGCGTAGACCTTCCTGTGGTCGTGGCCGCCGCGGCCCAGGTGCAGGATCTGGTCGTCGGTCATGTCCTTGACCATGTCGCGCAGCCGCGGGTCGTCCCCGAAGAAGTGCTCACGGATGTACGCACCGGACTCGGTGGCGTACGTCTGGAACTGGCCGTCCGGCGTGATGTTCAGCTTGTTGACCAGGATGCCCGTGCGGTCCTGCGCGAGCAGCGGGTCCCAGGAGCGGTCCCAGACCAGCTTGATGACGTTCCATCCGGCGCCGCGGAACTGCGACTCCAGCTCCTGGATGATCTTGCCGTTGCCGCGCACCGGCCCGTCGAGGCGCTGCAGGTTGCAGTTGACCACGAAGGTCAGGTTGTCCAGGCCCTCACGGGCGGCGATGGAGAGCTGGCCCAGCGACTCGGGCTCGTCCATCTCGCCGTCGCCCAGGTATGCCCACACATGGGACCGGGACGTGTCGGCGATGCCGCGCGCCTCCATGTAGCGGTTCATCCGGGCCTGGTAGATCGCACCGAGCGGGCCGAGGCCCATCGAGACGGTCGGGAATTCCCAGAAGTCCGGCATCAGCCGCGGGTGCGGGTAGCTGGACAGGCCGTTGGGCGCCTTCGACTTCTCCTGGCGGAAGGCGTCGAGTTGCGCCTCGCTCAGCCGGTCCAGCAGGAAGGCGCGGGCGTAGATGCCCGGGGAGGCGTGCCCCTGGAAGAAGATCTGGTCGCCGCCCAGGCCGTCGTCCTTGCCCCGGAAGAAGTGATTGAAGCCCACGTCGTACAGCGAGGCGGAGGAGGCGAAGGTGGCGATGTGACCGCCGACACCGATCCCCGGACGCTGGGCGCGCGACACCATCACGGCCGCGTTCCAGCGGGTCGCGTTGAGGACCTTGCGCTCGATCTCCTCGTCGCCGGGGAAGAACGGCTCGTCCTTGGTGGCGATCGTGTTCACGTAGTCCGTACTGCGCATCTCCGGCACGGCGACGCGCTTCTCGCGCGCACGCTCGATGAGCCGGAGCATCAGATAACGGGCCCGCTCACGGCCTCGCTCGTCGACGGCGGCGTCGAGCGAGTCGAGCCATTCCTGGGTCTCTTCGGGATCGAAGTCCGGGACCTGGCTCGGCAGGCCGCCAATGATGATCGGGTTGCGATCGGATCCGGAAGCCACGCTGTTCCTTCGCTGTTCGGTTCTGCTCTACGGGGCCTGGTCACGGGAGAACATGCCCCCGGGATGTATGCAAGTACGCCATCACCATCGTGTACCGCGGGGGCGCAAACGTCATCTGTACCGTGGGGTAACCACCGAGTGGCGAGACATCACGTCCGGAGCGCGGGGATGGGTCGACCCAAACTGCAACCATACGCCCAACCCGTACAAGTGTTCCCAAAAGATGTTCGACTCCGAATGGCGGACCGAAACGGCATAAGCTGTGGAAGGACGTAAAGGGTGTGGACGGTAGCGCCGGCCCCCGCAGGGGACCTGCCGACAGTGCGGCGACGTGGCAGGTAACGTCACCGTTTAGGCGGTCTCACACGCTGGGTACTTGCGCGATCCGCCGCTCCCGTGTGGACTACGGCCAACGCCCCGCGCACGCGCGTGGCTGCAGCATTTTCCGAAAAATGATCAGGAGGCAACCCGTGAGCGCGACCGCGGACCACGCGGAGGAGCGGACCAACCCGGCAGCACGCCTGGGGTTCGAGCCCGGACAGGTGGTCCAGGAGATCGGCTACGACGACGACGTCGAGCAGGAGCTCCGTGAGGGCATTGAGGCCACTACCGGCCAGGATCTCGTCGATGAGGACTACGACGACGTCGCAGACGTCGTCCTGCTGTGGTTCCGCGACGAGGACGGCGACCTTACGGACGCGCTGGTGGATGCCATTGGTCTGATCGAGGACGGCGGTGCGGTCTGGCTGATGACGCCGAAGACCGGCCGTGAGGGATACGTCGAACCGAGCGACATCAACGAGGCTTCACAGACCGCCGGTCTCTCCCAGACCAAGAGCATCAATGCGGGCAAGGACTGGACGGGCAGCCGTCTGGTCACACCGAAGGCGGCCAAAGCCAAGCGCTGAACCGCATTCGCCACGCACTCTCCCTGAAGGCCCTCGACGGCATGAGCCGCCGGGGGCCTTCTTCGTACGGCTGGCAGCAGACGGCTGCCCGGCGGGGGCGCAGGGTGCCCCGTGCGGGCGCTGCGCGGCCTGCTGCGGGCTCTGCGTAGGGTGGGAGCCACCCGGACAGCCCAGCCCGGTGAACGTAGCGAAGGGACGCTTTTCATGGCGATCGAGGTCGGTACACAGGCCCCGGATTTCGAGCTGAAGGACAACCACGGCCGGACCGTGAAGCTCTCCGACTTCCGCGGCGAGAAGAACGTCGTGCTGCTGTTCTACCCGTTCGCCTTCACCGGCGTGTGCACGGGTGAGCTCTGCGCGCTCCGCGACGAGCTGCCGAAGTTCGAGAACGACGACACTCAGCTGCTCGCCGTCTCCAACGACTCCATCCACACCCTGCGCGTCTTCGCCGAGCAGGAAGGCCTGGAGTACCCGCTGGTCTCGGACTTCTGGCCGCACGGCGAGACCTCGCGGGCCTACGGCGTCTTCGACGAGGAGAAGGGCTGCGCGGTGCGCGGCACCTTCGTCATCGACAAGGAGGGCGTGGTGCGCTGGACCGTCGTCAATGGTCTGCCCGACGCGCGCGACCTCAACGACTACATCAAGGCGCTCGACACGCTCTGATCCGAGGCCGGTGGATCTGCGGGCGTCCCGGCCAAAAGCCTGCTTGGCGGGGAACCGGTCACTAGGATCCACTCGTTCATCGGATGCCAACACAATGTGGAGGCGCCGGCGCCCGCCGGCCTCCAAGGAAACCAATGGGAGGACTCGTGGGAGTCAGCCTCAGCAAGGGCGGCAACGTCTCGCTGACCAAGGCCGCGCCCAACCTGACCGCGGTGATCGTCGGTCTGGGCTGGGATGCTCGTACCACCACCGGTGGTGACTTCGACCTCGACGCCAGCGCCCTGCTGACGAACACCGAGGGCAAGGTCGGCAACGACGGCAACTTCGTCTTCTTCAACAACCTCAAGAGCCCCGACGGCTCCGTCGAGCACACCGGTGACAACCTCACCGGTGAGGGCGAGGGCGACGACGAGGTCATCAAGGTGAACCTGGCCGGCGTTCCGGCCGATGTCGACAAGGTTGTCTTCCCGGTCTCGATCTACGAGGCCGAGAGCCGCCAGCAGAGCTTCGGCCAGGTGCGCAACGCGTACATCCGCGTGGTCAACCAGGCCGACAACGTCGAGCTGGCGCGCTACGACCTGAGCGAGGACGCTTCGACGGAGACCGCCATGGTCTTCGGCGAGCTGTACCGCAACGGGGCGGAGTGGAAGTTCCGGGCCATCGGCCAGGGGTACGCCTCGGGGCTGCGCGGCATCGCGCAGGACTTCGGCGTCAACGTCTGAGAAGGCGCGACCGGGCCGGGCCGTCGAGGCGCAGTCCGGTCGACGCCGGCAAGTAGCGCGTCCGGCGCCGCACCTGTGCGGCGCCGGACGCGCTCAATGGCTGAACGGGCTCATGGCCCGCTCAGCGGCTCAACGGTTCAACAGACGGTTCATTCGACTCGGGGAGGACACACCATGGGCGTCACGCTCGCCAAGGGAGGCAATGTCTCCCTCTCCAAGGCCGCACCCAACCTCGCCCAGGTGCTGGTCGGGCTCGGCTGGGACGCACGATCCACCACTGGCGCCGACTTCGACCTCGACGCCAGCGCGCTGCTGTGCCAGTCCGGCCGGGTGCTCGGCGACGAATGGTTCGTCTTCTACAACAACCTCACGAGCCCCGATGGCTCCGTGGAGCACACCGGCGACAACCTCACGGGTGAGGGCGACGGCGACGACGAGTCGGTCATCGTGAATCTCACACAGGTGCCGGCGCACTGCGACAAGATCATTTTCCCGGTCTCGATCCATGAGGCGGACAATCGAGGGCAGAGCTTCGGCCAGGTCAGCAATGCGTTCATCCGCGTGGTGAACCAGGCGGACGGCCAGGAGCTCGCGCGTTACGACCTCAGCGAGGACGCCTCGACGGAAACCGCGATGATCTTCGGCGAGCTCTACCGGTACAACGGCGAGTGGAAGTTCCGTGCGGTGGGACAGGGCTACGCGTCAGGGTTGCGTGGCATCGCTTTAGACTTTGGGGTCAACGTTTCGTAAAAAGCCGCGCACAGCGCGGGGGAGCCCCGCACATATCCGGGGGAGACCCGTTACATACACGATGGGGTAACCAGTGGTTCTGAAAACCTTCGGCTGGTCGTTCGCGGTGACCGCGCTCGGCTTGGTCGCAGCGGCGTTCTACGGGGGGTGGGAAGCCTTCGGCGTGGTTGCGATCCTTTCCGTCCTGGAGATCTCGCTGTCCTTCGACAATGCGGTGGTCAACGCCGGAATTCTGAAGAAGATGAATGCCTTCTGGCAGAAGATCTTCCTCACGATCGGTGTGCTCATCGCGGTCTTCGGTATGCGGCTGGTGTTCCCCGTCGTGATCGTGGCCATCACCGCCAAGATCGGCCCGATCGAAGCGGTCGAACTTTCGTTCAGCCAGCCCGAGCGCTATGAGGAGCTGGTCACGGACGCCCACCCGGCGATTGCCGCGTTCGGTGGCATGTTCCTGCTGATGATCTTCCTCGACTTCATTTTCGAGGACCGGGACATCCAGTGGCTGCGCTGGATCGAGCGCCCGCTCGCCAAGCTGGGCAAGGTCGACATGCTGTCGGTCTGCATCGCGCTGATCGTGCTGCTGATCTCGGCCATGACCTTCGCGACCAACGCGCACCAGCACGGTGGCGGCCACGCGGACAAGGCGGAGACCGTCCTGCTCTCCGGAGTCGCGGGTCTGATCACGTATCTCGTCGTCGGCGGTCTCTCCGGCTTCTTCGAGAACAAGCTGGAGGAGGAGGAGGAGCGGGAGCACGAGGCCGAGGAGGAGGCCAGGAAGAGCGGCAAGAAGGTTTCTCCGGTCGCACTCGCCGGCAAGGCCGCGTTCTTCATGTTCCTCTACCTGGAAGTGCTCGACGCGTCCTTCTCCTTCGACGGTGTCATCGGCGCCTTCGCCATCACCAACGAGATCGTGCTGATGGCCCTCGGTCTCGGTATCGGTGCCATGTACGTCCGTTCGCTCACGGTCTACCTGGTCCGTGAGGGCACCCTCGACGATTACGTCTACCTGGAGCACGGCGCCCACTACGCCATCGGTGCGCTGTCCGTCATCCTGCTCGTCACCATCCAGTACGAGATCCCCGAGCTCATCACCGGCGGCGTCGGCGTCGCGCTGATCGCCTGGTCCTTCTGGTCCTCCGTCCGGCGCAACAAGGCGCTGGCGGCCGCCGGCGGGGGTGACGGCGCAGGTTCCGAGGCAGAAGTCCCGTCCGGGGTGTGACCCGGTAGGGATTGAGGAACGCTCTCTGCGGGGCGGTCCGTACGGCGACGGTTCTCCGGGAACACCCGGACCCGGCCCGGCGGCCGCCCCGCAGCGATGTGGGTGCCCTGTGCGACGCATGGGACGGCCGCCGGGGCCGGTGCCGGTTTTTCTACCGATACGTGTGGGGGTTGGGGATGGCATTCTGGGACAGACTGTGGCCGGGGCGGGAGGCACAGTTCGAGTCGGGCAACGCGTCGACCAGCTCCATCCTGCTGTCCAAGCGGCAAGCCACGGTCTCACTGACCAAGCAGGGCGCGCTGACCGGCAATCTGCGGGTCAATCTCTCCTGGCGGATGCGTACGTCCGACATCGAGGGCAGGTCGCGGCAGAGCGGCCGACTGCTGCGGCCCATGAGTCTCTTCAAGCCCGATGTGGTCCAGGCGCACACCCAGGGCGTGGTCAACGTCGACCTGGACCTGGGCTGCATGTACGAGCTGAAGGACGGCACCAAGGGGGTGGTCCAGCCGCTGGGCAACCTCATCGGCGACCTGAACGGGCCGCCCTACGTCCGGCTCAGCGGGGACGACCGTTTCGGGGCGCCGTCGGGCGAGACCGTATACGTCAATCTCGACCAACGCGACCAGATCAAACGGCTGCTGTTCTTCGTCTACATCTACGACCAGACGCCGGCTTTCGACCGTACGCACGCCAAGGTGACGCTCTACCCGGGCAACGGCCCGCGGATCGAGATCGAACTCGACGAGCGGGCCCCGCAGGCCCGCTCCTGTGCCGTGTTCACGGTGGAGAACATCAAGGACGAGCTGATCGTACGGCGCGAGGTGAAGTTCGTGTACGGGTTCCAGTCGGAGCTGGACCGGCTGTACGGCTGGGGCATGCAGTGGGGGCGCGGCTACAAGTCCCGGGCCTGAGCGCCGCACCCCAACCGCGGCGGTTCAGGGCCGTCCCATGGCCGCCGTCGCATGGCCGCCGCCCCGGGGCATTCTCAGGGCCGGACGAACTGCGGCCCCTGCGGCGGAAGCACGAAATTCGGGTCGGGGGCGGGCGCCGCGGCCGCAGCGGGCTGCGGGTAGCCATAAGCGGGCTGGGCGGTGGCCGGCTGCGGATACCCGTACGCGGGCTGCGGAGCCGGCCGGCTCATCGTGGGCTGCGGGTAGCCGTGGGCTGACTGCTGGTGCTGGACCGTGGCCTGCGAGTCCGGGCCGGGCGCCGGTGCGGGCGGGAACGCGGGCGCGGGCGCGGGCAAAACGGGCGCCGTCACGGGCGGGGACGTCGTTGCGTGCGAGGCGGCCGGATCGGGCTCCGCCGCGGCCTCCGCCTCGTCGACCGAGATACCGAAGGCGGTCGCCAGCCCCACCAGACCCGTCGGATAGCCCTGTCCCACGGCCCGGAATTTCCAGCCATCGCCGCGCCGGTAGAGCTCGCCGCAGATGATTGCCGTCTCCTCGCCGGTCTCCGGCCGCACCTCGAAGACGGCGAGCGGGTCACCGCTCGCCGCTGCCGCGTCGTACAGCAGGATGCGCAGATCGCGCACCTGTGCGAATGTGGCTCCGTCGGAGGACGCGGCGATGACCACCTGGTCGACCGAGGGGTCGAGCGCGTTGAGGTCGGCCTCGATGCCGTCTGTGAGCCCCTCGGGGACACTGCGCTTCGGCAGTCGTCGTACCAGGCCGGAGGGGTGGCGGGGCTGATTGTAGAAGACGAAGTCCTCGTCCGAGCGCACGCGGCCACCGGCTCCGAGCAGCAGGGCCGAGGCATCCACATCCGGAACCCCGGCGCCCGGAGTCCAGCGCAGCACGGCCCGTACGGCCATGGCATTCAGAGGGACGTTCGAGCCTTTCACCATCGCGTGCGTCATGCCCGTCATCCTGCCTGCTGGCTGCCCGCGCGGACAACGCGGGGGTCGCACCGTGTGTGTCGGCATTGCGTCGGAACCACGTCGTCCGCACTAGATCGGCCCGTCGGAAAATGGACGAGTTACCTGGAATTCATGCACGCAGGGAACTCTTGACACCTGTCCGTACGTACTATTACCGGCCATCCGTTATCCGATCAGTCGGGCAGTTCGGGGGAATCACATGCGTCATTTCGGGCATATTGCGCCCGCTGCGAGAGAGGGTCTGTTCTTCCAGGAGCCGTGCGAATTCGACGCGGACTCGCCGGTCAGCATGCTTTCGGCCGCCCTGGGAGCGACCCTGTACAGCCCTGCCACCAGGCCGAGACTTGCTGACGACGTCATCAAGCAGGCCGGGCGCGGTGTCGTCTCGATGGTGCTGTGCCTGGAGGATTCGATCGACGACTCCGAGGTCATCGGCGCCGAGGAGAACCTGGTCAGACAGTTCGCCGACCTCGATGAGCGCGACGCCGAGGTGCCGCTGCTCTTCATTCGGGTCCGGGAACCGGGCCAGATCGTCGACCTGGTGTGCCGGCTCGGCGACACCATCCGGTTGTTGTCTGGTTTTGTACTTCCGAAGTTCACCGAAGAGCGTGGCATGCCCTTCATGGAAGCGCTCGCCAATGCCGAGAAGGCATGCGGGCAGCGCCTGTTCGCGATGCCTGTTCTCGAATCGCCCGAGCTGCTGCATCTGGAGACCCGCACGGAAGCGCTCCAGGGAATCGCCCGCACCGTCGACAAGTACCGCGAGCGGGTGCTCGCACTGCGACTCGGTGTCACCGACTTCTGCTCGGCGTACGGGCTCCGCAGGGCGCCCGACATGACGGCGTACGACGTACAGATCGTCGGCGCCGTCATCGCCGACGTGGTCAATGTGCTGGGCCGGGCGGACGGCACGGGCTTCACGATCACCGGGCCGGTGTGGGAATACTTCCGGCTCCAGAAGCGCATGTTCAAACCGCAGCTGCGCCGCAGCCCCTTCCTGGAGGGCCGGGCGGAGGAATTGCGCACGGCGCTGATCGAGCACGACCTGGACGGCCTGCTGCGTGAGATCGATCTCGACCGGGCCAACGGGCTGCTCGGCAAGACCTGCATCCACCCGTCGCACGTCGCGCCCGTGCATGCCCTGTCCGTGGTCAGCCATGAAGAGTTCAGCGACGCACAGGACATCCTGCGGCCGGAACGCGGCGGCGGTGGCGTCCTGCGCTCCGCATACACGAACAAGATGAATGAAGTGAAGCCGCACCGCGCCTGGGCCGAGCGGACCTTGCAGAGGGCCGAGGTCTTCGGCGTGGCGAGGGAAGACGTCGGTTTCGTGGAGTTGCTGGCCGCGGGCCTCGCGGAATGAATGTGTCCTGCGGAGCGAGCATGCTCAGCGGAGTGAGCGTGTTCAGCGAAGTGAGCGTGCCTCGCGCGAGGAGCGTGCGTCACGGACTGGGTGCGCCTCGCGAAACGAGCGTGTCTCGATGAGCGAGCGCGCGGCAAGGAAAGAGACGGCGAACGTGGAGTGGTCGGGCAACTGGGTGGCGGAGCGACTGGGCGTCGAGCTCGTCGGCGACGGGAAGCCCGACGGCGACAGGGACCTCAGGGAACTGCTGGGCCTCGCCCTGCGCCGCAACCCCAAGCGGGCCCATCTGCTCGTGTCGAACGTGCTCGGCAAGCATGTGCCGCAGAAGCCTTCCGTGGTGTACGGCGTCGGATTCGAGCTCGGCCGGCGGGTGCACGAACTCCTCGGTGACGCCGAGGCGCGCCGGGCGGTCGTGCTCGGTTACGCGGAGACAGCCACCGGTCTTGGCCACGCGGTCGCCGACGGGCTGGGCGTGGCGCCGTACCTCCATTCGACGCGCCGCCCCGTCGAGGGCGTGGAGCGGGCGGGCGGCTTCGAGGAGTCGCACTCGCACGCCACCTCGCATCTGCTGCTCCCGGAGGATCCGAACCTTCTGGCGGGCGAGTGCGGCCCGACGGGCGCGGACGCGCCGCTGGTGCTGGTGGACGACGAGCTCTCCACGGGCAACACCGTGCTCAACACCATCCGCGCGCTGCACGGGCGGTACCCGCGGAGCCGGTACGTCGTCGTCGCCCTGGTGGACATGCGGTCGGTGGGCGACCGGGGACGGCTGGCCGAGTTCGCCGCGGAGATCGGCGCGCGTGTCGACCTGGTGGCGAGGAGCGCGGGCACGGTCACCCTCCCGGAGGGTGTCCTGGAGAAGGGCCAGGCACTGGTCGCCGCGCAGGAGGCAGCGGGCTCGGCCACCGCAGAGTCGGCCGCCACCACCGCGGCGGCGACGTCCGACTCCACCACGACCACGGCGGAGGCGTCCGACTCCACCACGACCACGGCGGAGGCGTCCGACTCCACCACCACGGCGGCGGCTGCCTCCATCACCACGGCGGCGGCCGTCGAGCCCGCTCACCGGCCGTTCACCCGGGTGGACTTGCAGTGGCCCGCCGGTGTGCCCGACGGCGGACGGCACGGCTTCACTCCCGCCCACCGGGCCGTCCTGGAGCCGGTCCTCCCGGCCATGGCCGCCCGCATCGCCACTGCGCTGGGCGACGCCCGCCGGGTACTGGTTCTCGGCTTCGAAGAGCTGATGTACGCCCCCCTGCGCCTGGGGACGGCCCTGGAGGACCACACCGACGCCGAGGTGCGCTACTCCACCACCACGCGTTCGCCCGTCCTGGCCGTGGACGACCCTGGCTATGCGATACGCAGTCGGCTGGTCTTCCCGGCCCACGACAACCCGGCCGACGGACCGGGTGACCGGTACGCGTACAACGTCGCGGGCGCCGGTTTCGACGCTGTCGTCGTCGCCGTCGACTCCACCGCCGATACCCCCGAACTCCACGCACCCGACGGCCTGTTGGCGCAGCTCGCTGCGCACGCCGACCACATCCTGCTCGCGGTCGTCCCCTCATACGTCCCGTCGTACGCCGCCCCGCGCGCCCCGTCGGGTCTCCCCTCGTACGTCTCCGAACGGCAGGAACCCTCCATGCTGCCCGAGCCCCTCCGCGGCCCCGACTTCTCCTCCTACGCGACCGACGACGTCGGCTGGCTGCTCCAGGACCTCTCGGACACCGAGCTGGAGGCACCCACCGAGGAGCGCGAGGAGGCGATACAGAGCGGTGGCGCGCACTACGCCGAGTCGCTGCCCGTCGAGTACCAGCCGTCCGCCCAGTACCAGGGCCTGTTCAAGGCGGCGCTGGATCTGTCGGCCGCCCGCGTGGCCCGCGCCGTCGGCACCGTCACCGAGACGGTCCTCGCGGAGCGCTCCCCCCGCCCCGTCCTGGTCTCGCTTGCCAGGGCCGGCACCCCCGTCGGCGTACTCATGCGCCGCTGGGCCGGGCACCGGCACGGGCTCGATCTGCCGCACTACGCCGTCTCCATCGTGCGGGGCCGCGGCATCGACGCCAACGCCCTGCGTTGGCTGGCTGCCCACCACGATCCGGCGGATGTCGTCTTCGTCGACGGCTGGACCGGCAAGGGGGCGATCACCCGTGAACTGTCCGCGGCGCTCGCCGAGTTCGACGGCTTCAACCCGGAGATCGCGGTCCTGGCCGACCCGGGCGGATGCGTCCGCACCTACGGCACCCGCGAGGACTTCCTCATCCCGTCCGCCTGCCTCAACTCCACTGTGTCCGGGCTGATTTCGCGGACCGTCCTCCGTTCCGACCTGGTCGGCCCCGACGACTTCCACGGCGCGAAGTTCTACCGGGAGCTCGCGGACGCCGATGTGTCCGGCCACTTCCTCGACACCGTCGCCGCCCACTTCGACGAGGTCGCCGATGCAGTGGACACCGAGGTCAAGGAGCTGCTCACGGCCGACCGCGCACCCACCTGGGAGGGCTGGGCCGCGGTGGAACGCATCAGCGAGGAGTACGGCATCCACGATGTGAACCTGGTCAAGCCGGGTGTCGGTGAGACGACCCGCGTACTGCTGCGTCGCGTCCCGTGGAAGATCCTCGCCAAGCGCGGTGCGGGCGCGGACCTCGAGCACATCCGTCTGCTGGCCGAACAGCGAGGCGTACCGGTCGAGGAGGTCGACGAACTCCCATACAGCTGCGTCGGGTTGATCCACCCGAAGTACACCAGGGGAGCGACGGGCGCGGACGGCAAGGCGGTGGAGTCGAAGTGAGCACCCCGGCCCCCTGGAATACCCCGACCGTCCGGACGACCCCGACTGTCCGGGCCACTCCGACCGTCCGGACCACTCCGACCGCCCGGACCACCCCGGCCATCGGGACCGACCCGAGCACGCCCATGACACTGGTCGCCAGCGACCTCGACCGCACCCTGATCTACTCGGCGGCGGCGCTCCAGCTCCCCATGCCGGACGCCGAGGCCCCCCGGCTGCTCTGCGTGGAGGTGTACGACCACAAGCCGCTCTCCTACCTGACCGAGACGGCCGCGACACTGCTCGGCGAACTCGCCCGCACCACGGTCTTCGTGCCCACGACCACCCGCACCCGCGAGCAGTACGGGCGCATCCATCTCCCCGGACCCGCACCGCGATTCGCGATCTGCGCCAACGGGGGACACCTCCTCGTCGACGGTGAGTCCGACCCCGACTGGCAGAGGCAGGTGTCCCGCAGGCTCGCCGACGAATGCGCCTCGCTCGCCGAGGTCCGTGCCCATCTCCTGGCGGCGGCCGACCCCGCCTGGCTGCTCAAGGAACGGGTCGCCGAGGACCTCTTCGCCTACCTCGTCGTCGAACGTGCGCTGCTGCCCGAGGGCTGGGTCAAGGAGCTGGGGGAGTGGGCGGAGACCCTTGGATGGACGGTCTCCCTCCAGGGCCGCAAGATCTACGCCGTGCCGGGCCCGCTCACCAAGAGCGCCGCCATGAACGAGGTCGCCCGACGCACCGGCGCCACGCTCACCCTCGCCGCCGGTGACAGTCTCCTCGACGCCGACCTGCTCCTCGCCGCCGACCGTGCCTGGCGCCCGGCCCACGGCGAACTCGCCGACACCGGCTGGAGTGCCCCGCACGTCGACGTGACGGCCGAGTACGGTGTGGCCGCGGGCGAGGAGATCCTGCGGCACTTCCTCCAGGTCTCGGGCCCGGGGCAGGCGTTCTGACACCAGCTCACCGACGCGCGCCCGATCCTGGTGGGACCGACGAGGAGTATGCGATGGCCAAGGGCAACGAAACCAAGATCACGGACGAGCTGTACGCGTACATGCTGGCGCACAACCCACCGCTCGACGCGGTGCAGCGCGAGCTCGTCGAGACCACGTACGCACGCCTGCCCGAGCACGCCGGCATGCAGTCCGCCGAGGAACAGGGCCCGCTGCTCGCCTTCCTCGTCAGGCTGACCGGGGCCCGGCACATCGTGGAGGTCGGTACGTTCACCGGCTTCTCCGCCCTGTCGATGGCACAGGCACTGCCCGCCGACGGACGGCTGATCGCCTGCGACATCTCGGAGGAGTGGACCGCCTACGGCCGGGAGGCGTGGGAGAAGGCAGGCGTCGCGGACCGGATCGAGCTCCGTATCGCCCCTGCGCTCGACACGCTGCGGGCGATGCCGGCCGAGCCGCACATCGACCTCGCCTATCTGGACGCGGACAAGGGCAACTACATTCCGTACTGGGAAGAGCTGGTGCCCCGTATGCGGCAGGGCGGTCTCGTCGTCACGGACAACGTGCTCTTCCACGGTGGGGTGACCGACCCGCAGGCGACCGGCGGAGCGGCGGCGATCAAGGAGTTCAACGACCATGTGGCCGCCGATCCGCGGATGGACAGCGTGCTGCTCACCGTGGCGGACGGGCTGACGCTGTCCCGTAAGCGGTAGGAGCGAGCCGCAGGCCGGCTCCGGATGGCCCGCTCTCAGCCGCAGCAACCCCCACCGCAGCAGCCGCCCCCGCCGCTTGCGCCGCCGGCCGACGGAGCGGTGGGCGCGGACTTGGCCGACGACCCGCCCACGGCCACGGTGGAAAGAAGCTTCACGGTGTCGGCGTGCCCGGCGGGGCAGGAGGCCGGGTCCGCGGACTGGGCCATCGGGCGGCTGAGTTCGAACGTGTCTCCGCAGGAGCGGCAGCGGTACTCGTAACGAGGCATGGCCCCAGGCTATCCGGCACCGGCCCACTGGACACAGACACGGCACCGGCCCCCGATACCTGATCGCGCATGCCGGGCTGGCCCCAGCGATGCCGCTGGCCGAACGGTGCGGTCTTTCGCAACTGGTTACGGAGAAGGGAAAGCTGACCGGAGCGAAGGATAGTGCGGGCGCCTGGGCGGACGCCAAGGTCACCAGCATCATGGCCGGCATGGTCGCAGGCGCGGACAGCATCGACGACCTTCATATCCTGCGCCACGGTGCGATGCCGACGGTCCCGCGGGGTCACGGCGAGAGCCTCGAGCTCGGCCCACGACAGCCCCGGGCCCGCGTCATCAGCGCCGCACTCTACGGGAGGACAGGAGCGAGGGGGCCGGCCCCTCGTTGACGCATGCCCTCACCCCGGCGGTTGGACGACGAAGGTGCCCGGAGCGGGCCTCTTCTCGGCCATCGCCTCACCCGAGGCGGCCAGTCTGGCCCTGGCGTGGATGGTGGACCCCGGCACCGCGTCCGCCAGGAGTGGGCTGGGCACGGCGAGCAGCAGGCGCTGCCCGACGTTCTTGGACAGCAGGTCGGCGTAGCCGGCTACCGGCTCGGCGTCGAGTACGTCCACTTCTGCCCGGTCCCAACCCACCAGCCGCGGATGGGGCTCTGTCTTGACCAGCCGCGCGGTCAGATCGGTGCGATTGTCGACCGCCTGCACCATGGTCGGCGGTCACCGGCGGGGCAGGCCCTCGTGCCGGTGCATGCGGTGCCCGTCACCCGTCTTGGTGAGAGGCTGCGGGCCGCCCGTCGTGCCCCTGGCCTCGGACCGCAGAATCTGCTCGAGGATCGTTTCGGCGCCCGCCCAAGGCGCCACGGCTTGCTCCAGTGTGGCGAGCCGTTCCTGAAGATCGTGGATCGTCCTGACCAGCCCGGGTACATCCTCCGTCTCGCGCACGGCCACGGCATGGACGGGCGCGCGCACGGCACCCGCTGCCGAGACCGATACCGTGGCGGTCATCGTGGCGGCGGGCGCCGAGATGTCTGTGACGGAGACACCGGTCACAGCTCCGGTGTACGACTGGGAACTGGGCTTGCTCGATGGGCTGAACGAGCTGTTGCCGGTGCTCCCGGGGTAGGTGTCGCCGTCGTCACCGCGGTTCGTCGCCCATTCCAGGTCGCGCTGGTTGTCCGCCTGGACCAGGCCCACCATGTAGTGGTCCTCGTTGGTGTTGTCCGACTGGCCGTCGTCGACGTGCCAGATCAGCATGCCCGGGGCGGGCAACGAGCGGTCGTACCCGGTCTGTTGGCGGTTCTCCACCAGGAAGTACTCGTTTCCCGGCAGGCCATCCGTCCACAGCCGGTGCACCTCGAAGCTGTTCTTGACGTCGGGGATGGACAGCGTCCCGTTGCTCATGACGTCGACAGGCTTGGCCCAGCCCTGCTGGATCTTGCACCATGCCGACGGATGCGTCGGGATGTCACCGCCGCCGCCCCATGAACCGGCGCCCATCAAGCACCAGTTGCCGACACCCTCCGATGATCCGTCGACGTCGTACAGGTCGGGAAAGCCGAACAGCAGGTGCCCCAACTCGTGGGCACAGACCCCGATCTTGGCGTCCTCGGGAATCGTGAGGTAACCGTAGATCCGGGCGCTGTCGGCGTTGTACGCGCTCGGTAGGACCCACTTGTGCGACCAGATGTCCCCCGGGTTGCCGGTGGCTTCGCCCCCCGGGCCGGAGTGCAGGACGACGAAGGCGTCGACGAAGCCGTTGCCGTCGTTGTCGTACGGCGCGTAGTTGATGAGAGGGTCGGCGCTGACGGCGGCGTCCCGGGCCATGATCTGCGCACGCGCCTGCCCTGTCGGGTGGCCGATGCCGAAGTTGTTGTTGGCGTACCAGGACAGCTTCTGCGGAAGCCGGACCGGACCGATGACCTCGCCGACGATGTCCACCAGACCGTGGGTCACTTCGCGGTAGTAGTCCCGGACACTGCCGTGCGGGAGTTCGCCGAGGGAGAAGAACAGCTTCTCGAAGTGCTCCTTGTCCGCGGTCATCGGCTTGTCCGTGAAATCCCCCAGGACAACGACGACGCGTATCGCGCCGGTCAGCGGGGCGCGCGCGGCGGCCGCGGTGCGGATGGCCTCGTGCGGTGTGCCCGGCGGGAATTCGTCGGCCGGGATGATGGCGCCGTCGTCGAAACCGAGCATGCGCGGGGCACCACCGGGCCGGAACATACGTGCCACATCCGATTCGCCGCGGACCCGCTCCAGTTCCTGCAGCATCCTGCCGCGCAGTTCCGGACTGGGCGCGATGGCGCAGAACTCCGACCGGACGGCGACCGCGGAATTCCGCGCAGTAGAAAGGTCAACCATGCCGAATCCTTCCAAGAAGGGATGTTTGGTTGTTTCCACGGCCAGTGACGCATGCGGGTACGACGCCTGCAAGACGATCACTCGTCCTGCGGGAGGGAGAGGCGATGGCTCGGCGCCGATCGGGTGAGTGGTATCTGTGCCGCCTGCGGAAGTAGGACCGCCGGGGAGCCCGTGGCCCACTACGGCATAAGAAATCGGAGTATCCCAATCGAGACTTGTGCCAAAACCCGACTTTGATCACAACCGAGAACAGGCCCTAATTGGGGCGGCGGACGACCGGCATCGGCGGCGGCGTCGCCTTACGGCCCAGTCGCATTTCCCGCTCGGCCTCCTCGGGGTGGCGGGCCCGCCAGTACGGATTGTCGTGCGGAAGGCCGCCGCTGACCCGCCCGTACATCCCGAAGACCATCAGCATCAGACCGACCACGAAGCTGAACAGCACGTTCTGCATGTGGAAGGCAAGGAAGTTGTAGTCACTGTCGAGCAGCGCGAGATTGACGAAGCCGCTGAGGATGAAGGCGATGCCCAGAATCATGTTGAGCGTCGAGGCGAAGTTGCCGCCGATCACCATCCCGATGAACAGCAGCAACCCGACGCAGATGGACAGGACGCTGAGGGCACCGTTGGTGTTGAGGCCCGCGACGGTGGCTCCGCCGGTGTTGAAGAAGCCGATCTTGTCGATCAGCCCCAGGATTCCGAAGGCGAGCAGCATCAGCCCCATCAGCCCCGCCCCGACCCGGTAGACGCGGCTGAGCCGGTGATCGACCGGCAGGTGCTTGTCGAGCTGGATGGCCGTACGGTGGCGGCGCGACGTCTGCCGTCCGGTGGTGTGCACTCCATGGGTGGCCATGTCGGTCTCCTTCGGGCGTACTACCAGGATCCGCCCGTGGTCTTGCCGCCGCACATCAGAAGGCCGGAGGGGCCGAGGCAGGTTCCGCCCAAACGGTTCAGGCGCCCGCCCCGCGCTCCTCACGGATCTCCGAGACCACCCGCGCAACCGTCTGCCGTACCGCCCCGGTCTCGGTCAGAAAGTGCCAGTAATCGGGGTGGCGCTCCTCCAGCCCGGCGGCGGCGCGCTCCAGGCGGGCCACGGCATCGTCCAGCGGACGGGCATGGCGCGGTTCGGGCGTGTTGCGCCCGGCCATGGCCAGGCGCTGGGCGTCCCGGATGGCGAACCGGGTCCGCTGGATCTCCTGCTGCGGGTCCTTGGCCACATCGTCCAGCCGGTGCAGCCGGTCGCCGGCCGCGGACACCGCGTCGTCCGTGGCGTTCAGCAGGGCGCGCACCGTGCTCAGCCGGGAGGTCGCATCGGCCCACCGCTGCTCGTCCCGCGCCTCGGCGGCTTCCTTCAGCTTCTCCTCGGCCTGTCGCACATTGATCGCCGCCTGCTCCGGCACTGGCTGGAGATCCTGCCAGCACGCGGCCGAGAAACGCCGCCGCAGCTCGCTCAGCACCGGCTCCACCGAGCCCGCCCGGGTCGTCAGAGCCTGGGCACGCGTACGCAGCGACACCAGCCGGCGGTCGATCTCGGCAGCCCGCTCGGGCAGCTGGGCCGCCTCGGCCCGTACGGCCTCGGCATCGCGCAGCACCCGATCGGCACGCTGCAAGGTCTCCGCAACGCCGTGCCGGCCGGCGCCCTGGTTGAGCTTGGTCAGCTCGGGAGCGAGGGCAGCCAGCCGTGCGGCGAGATCGTCCGCCCGCAGCCCGGACGCCCGCACCGCATCGAGAGCATTGCTCGCACCGAGCAGCGCCTGCCGGGCCCCTTCCACGGCGGGCGCGAGCCGGGCAAGCTGCGTCTCTGCCGTGTCCAGGAGCGGTCCGAGGCCCTGCGCGAACCGGTCCAGCTCGCCCTTGACCCGTACCAGCTCGTCCTTGGCCGTGGTCAGCTCGGCCCTGGCACGGGCCGCGACGGCCGGCTCCAGATCGTCCCGGTCCAGGTCGTGCGTATCGACCGCGGTGATGTACGCATGACTGGCCTCATCGATCCGTCGTCCGAGAGCGGCGAAGTCATCCACGGCCTTGCGCGCACCGGGCGAGCTGTCCACCGCGGTGATCGTCTCGATCGAGATCCGCAGATCGCGCTGGGCCGTGTCCAGCTCGTAGAAAGCGGCAGCGGCGGCGTCCTTCGCGGCCTGCGCATCGGCGCGCTGACTTTCCCCGCGCCCTCCGAACCAGCGCCTCGTACCACCCCCGGCGAACGCGGCCGGCAACGCGGCGGCGAGCAGCGGCACCGGCAGCAGCAACAGTACGAGGACATCCCTGACATCACTGACATGCCTGACGGCGGAAATCCCACCCGCTCTCGCCTGCGGCCGCGCGTGTGTCGCCGTCACATCCCTCTCCCGTGCCGTTTCGCCCTGCCCGGTACATTCTCCCACCAGGTAGGGACGAACACACGGGCCCGTTAGTTCACGCTTCGGACCGTGACTTGGCCGTTGTCACTGTGGGCCTTCACCACATGGGGGCTGTCGTCGCTGCGTGGCGCGTCCACCGAGGTGCTTCCGTTGCGCGCGGTGGCGCTCACCGCGTACTTCACGGAGCCCCCCGGCAGATCGATGGCGATTTCTCCGTTGTCGCTCTCGGCCTCCACAAGATCCGGCGCGGAGGCGAACCCCAGCCGCACGCCGCCGTTGTCGGCCCGCGCCGACACAGACTTGCCCGAGACTTCTTCGGCGATGATGCCACCGTTGTTGCTCTCCAGCTCGAGCGGCCCGCTGGAGTCCCGTACGGTCACCTTGCCGTCGTCGGCGCGGAGCGTAAGGGGCGTATCGAAACCGGACGCGACGACCTTCCCGTTGTCCCCCTCGACGATCACCGCCACCCCGCGCGGCACCTTCACCTGATGCCGCGCGGCACAGTCGCTGATCACCGCCCGGCACTTCACCTGGAGCGTGAGCGTGTCGTCCCGCTCCCCCACTCGGGATCGGGCCCGTTCCCGAGAACCACCCAACCGTCGACACGACGGGTCACCTCGACCTTGGGCACATCGGCCGGTACGAGCTCCAGAGACGTCTGGCCGGAGTGGATGGTCAGCGTCTTCCCGCTCAACGCGAACGACTTGTGCTCGGCGGGCGCGTCGCCGGGATCCGTACTGCCGCAGCCGGTGAGGACAAGACCGATGAGCAGGGCCCCACCGGACGCGATGAGAGTACGGGTACGGAGTGCCACGATGATCTTTCCCCCAGGTCGTACGGCGGGTGGTTCCCGACGGTAGGGCTTCACCGTAGGTACGCCGCCCCACCCGGCAGAATCCGGACGGCTACCGTATGAGGGGTGGGGATATCCCCCGGACGCCATCCGGACGTCATCCCGGACCGCGCCACGGTCCCTGCTGCCCGTGCCCCGTTCCCTGCCGTACACGGCACCGTTTGTGACCGTGGGCCGTAGTCCATGTACGCTGTTGCCTCATCCACGGGTGCGTAGCTCAGGGGTAGAGCGCTGCTCTTACAAAGCAGATGTCGGCGGTTCGAAACCGTCCGCGCCCACCAGTAGGTAGTACGACAAAGGCCCAGGTCACCGGTACTGAACCGGGAGCCTGGACCTTGTTCGTTCCTCAGCCGCGGAGGCGGGGAGAGGCGTCGTGCCAGTTACGTGCCAGATGCGTCGCCGGGCTCTGCCGGCCGGACCTTCCTGATCTGCTCGTCGACGTGGGCGGCGATCGCGTGGTCACGGCCGTTCACCAGGTGCTGATAGATCAGCGCGGCACGCACCGAGGAGTGGCCCATCCGCTGCATCAGCTCCCGAGTGGTCGCACCGCCGGTCGCGGCGAGGGTGTTCCCGGTATGGCGCAGATCGTGGAAGTGGAAGTTGCTCCACCACCCGCTGGGTAGAGTGCAGCGCCGCGGGTGGACGCGATCAACCTTGATCAGGGAGAGACACTGTGGTGTGGGATGACCTCGTTGCCCAGTACGCGTGGGCTGATGCAGACGAGCCGGATACCTACACCTTCTCCGTGATCTCGGGGAAGACCGAGGATGAGGTGATCCGCATTTTCGGCGGTGATGCGGCAGCGTCTCGGCTGATGACATTTGCTGAAGCTGCCGAAGAACAGGCATGTCACCTCTATCAGGACTATGAACTACTGCGCGTAGTCGCCGTCGAGAAGCACGTCATCGCCATCGAGTCGGGTTACCACGGCAGCATTCCGGAGATTGCCAGGCGAGCCTCAGCGGACGGCGGCGAGTTCTTCAGCGTGCACAGCAGCATCAACGCCCGTTACCAGGTCATGCATGCACTCGACGGCCGAGTGGACGCTATGTTCGATCCCTTTGGCCTGGAGGATGCGACTTGGGCGGACCGTCAGCTGGAGGTCCCCGCCTGGGCGCAAGACGTCACGTTTTGCATGGATACTCTGTGCGCTGAATCCTTTGCGCTGATGCAACGCACAATGGGCGTACCCGTCGATCCCGCCTGGCTGGACACATCACTCCGCACCGTGCGCCTTGCCCCACCTGACACGCTCTTCAGTGACCCAAAGGCGGCCTGGCTCCTGTGACTGCCGACACAGCGGCGAACCGCAGGCGGCACCTGCTGGACTGCGGGTGACATCAATAGCTGACACCAACGGTGGCGAATCGGCGCGTTCTCCTGCGACTGCTTCACTGCCGCGGTCCGCATGTAACGACTGCATCCCATGGCGAAACAGGGCTCTCGGACCGACCTGATAAGGATGAGGCCGCAGCTCCAAGTTCACAGCCTTCGCGGGCGGTGCCCCCGACCAACGGGGTGCACCGCCCGTTGCCTCGACTAGGTCGTTTACGTGCCCTCGGCCTCACCTGGGACATGATCGCGACACCAGTCCGGTGCGCAGCGTCTCGACTCCATCGGCTGCCGTACCGACGACTCCCAGCACGCCGAGACTGCCCACGCTCACCGTCCCACCACCGCATATCGGTCAGCCCCCAGGGCCAGCAGTACAGCAGAGAAGTACAGCAACCACACCAACTACCAACAACCGTGGCAGGTCTACAGGCCGCGTGACCAGGAGCGACAGACCCCTAAGACTTCGGCGGTACGAGCGGTAGAGGTAGGTCCAAGGCGCGGGCGAGGGCGGCGGTGACGTGGATGGCGTGGTCGGGCAAGAGTTGCGCGGTCCAGGTGGCGGCCAGTTGGAGGAAGTCGATCAGGTCGCGCTCTGCGTCGGCGAGTAGGCGGCGCAGCTCGATGACGGTTAGTTCGATCACCGGGCTGTCGTCCTGTTCGGCGTCGACGGTCAGTCGGACGATCTCGCCGAGGCGTTTGGCGAGCGGGGAGGGGTCGTGGCCGAAGGAGGCCCAGCCGTCGCCATCGAGGACCTCGAGCCAGTCGCGGCGCTCCTCCAGCCCGTTGCAGCAGCCCGGTAGCAGGGTGGCGCCGGTTGCGGTGTCAGTGATCCGCAGGCCGCCAGACGCGAAGAGGTCGTCCATGGTCAGCAGTCCGTGCAGGAAGCCCCCGAGCGGGTCGGTGGGCCGCGGCGGGCGGTCGTCGTCCGCGGGGTCGATGTCGTTACAGTCGGCGATGCGCATCACCGCTGTGCCCACCTCGGCAGCGTCGAGCGCGCCGCTGAGCGGCAGGAAGCCGTACGGCGCGGACTCGACGACCGGCCAGAGGGCGAAGTCATCCGGGGAGTAGATCTCCAGGACAGGCTGCAAAACGATCACCTGTGGAGTTTGCGGTATATCCCGCCCACGCCGCATTCCGATTACCACGCGGCCGTGATCCGCCTGGTCGGCGTCGTGCTGGCCGAGCAGAACGACGAATGGACCGCACGTGGTTGAGTCCCTGCTCGGCGCGCGGCGCGTGCCAGATCCGTGCCAGATCGAGCGGTCAGTCACGGTCAATCGTGGAGACCGTCCTGTGGTCGGCGCCAGGCTTACAAAGCACATGTCGGCGGTTCGAAACCGTCCGCGCCCACCAGTGCGAAGGCCCCCAACCGATCACGTTGGGGGCCTTTGGCATCCACTTCTGACATCAACGGGTGCGGTCAGTCACGGTCAGTCGGGTCGCCGCTTGAGCACCTCAGGTGACCACAATGCCCAGGGCCCGAGATGCGAGGCAGAGCATCCGTAGTGAGGATTGATGTGTGAGGGGATGGCGCCTCATGTTCGGGCGCTTGACGGCCCTTGCACCGATCCATGGCAGGAGAATCTCACGATGACTGCGACGACAGGTGCAACCCAGTCAGCTCATCCCGAGCGCCCGGGCAGGTCAGATGGGGTCTGCAGCGAGTTCACCGTCTTCACCGAGATCAAGCCGGGCCATGCGGATGCACTGCGTGAGGATCTCGCCACGCTCGCCGACGCGACAGATGACGAGAGGGTCCATGCGGCGGTGCGTCAGATCGGCACACTGCATGACGCGCGGCACGTGATCTTCGACAATGACACCCGGTTCATGTTCGCCAGCGTCTTCGACGGCTCCTGGGACACCTACATCGACGACTTCGCCCAGACGGTAGTCGGGTCCCGCTTCGACAAGGTCTTCTCGCACAGCGAAGGGTTCCCCGGCGTCACCGATCCAGGGGCGAAGGACTGGTTCGTCGCCCACCAGGCACCTGCGGGGGTCTTCGTCAGCGCCTATCCCGACCTGACCGTTCAGCAGATCTACAAGGACCAGCGCGTGGACAACGCGTTCCAGGAGGTGCTGGACACCCCCGAGTTCCGGGCGGCGGTGGAGAACCCGGCCAACGCGGAGTTGGTGGCCACGCCTGCCTTCCAGAAGCTGATGGAGGAGGCCTCGGCCTAGAACCCGGACACAGTCGGCCTTCGGAGCCCACCCACCATCGGTGGACCGCTTCGGCTGGTGAGGGTCGGCCATTGCAGGCTGTCCAGGCGGAGACCGATGCGGAGGCACGAGCGACCGTGAATACAGCGGACAGCAGCAGCGCGGTCGGCGTGAGCGTCGAGTTCGACGACGTCCAGAGCGGGGCCCTGCGCCCGAGGCCCGTGCCGTACGAGGGAAAGTTCGTCTTCCTGCGCGTCGATGACCGCCATGCCGGGCGCGCCCTGCTGCGGCAGCTGCTCCCGGTGACCTCGGGTGGTCTGCCGGGCGCGGACCGGAGCCACGATGCCTGGGTCGCTGTGGCGTTCACCTTTCAGGGGCTGAGGGCACTGGGGGTGCCCCAGGAGTCGCTGGACAGCTTTCCGCGGGCGTTTCGTGAGGGCATGGGCGCTCGGGCGGAGCTGATCGGCGACGTGGGTGAGAGTGCGCCGGCCCACTGGGAGGCACCGTTCGGAACGGGCGATGTCCACATCGCGTTGAGCGCCCTCTCCTCCGATACGGCCCAGCTGGACAAGGAGCTGGAGCGGGCCCGTGTCGCCTACGAGGAAACACCCGGTGTCCAGGTGATCTGGCAGCAGGACGTCCACCAGCTCCCGACCGGGCGGACCACCTTCGGCTTCCGCGACGGCATCAGCCATCCGAACATCGAGGGCGTCGGGCTGCCCGGCTCCAACCCGCGGGAAGACCCCATCAAGGCGGGCGAGTTCATCCTCGGCTACCCCGACGAAACCGGCAGCCTGCCGCCCATGCCCAGCCCCGATGTGCTGGGACGCAACGGGACCTACGTGGCCGTTCGCAAGATCCACACCAACGTGGCGGCCTGGCGCCGATACTTGCGCGCGAACAGCTCCAGCGCCGAGGAGGAGGCACTCCTGGCGGCGAAGATGGTCGGGCGCTGGCCGAGCGGAGCGCCGCTGACGCTGACGCCGGAGCACGATGATCCGGAGCTGGCGGCCGATCCGCACCGCGTCAACAACTTCCTGTACCGGGAGAACGACGACCGCGGGTTCCGGTGCCCCGCCGGTGCGCACATCCGGCGCACCAACCCCCGCGATGCCACCATCATCGGTGACGCGCGGATGCACAGGCTCATCCGCCGCGGCACCACCTACGGCCCGCCGCTGCCCGAGGGCGTGCTGGAGGACGACGGCGCCGACCGCGGCCTGGTCGGAGTATTCATCGGGGCCCACCTGGAACGGCAGTTTGAGTTCATCAAGGCCGAATGGGTCAACGACGGCAACTTCATCGGCTATCCCGGCGAGAAGGACCCGGTGGCCGGGCATCACGGCGGAACCGGCAGCGTCACCATCCCGGAGAAGCCGGTCCGGCGTCGCTTGCAGAACCTGCCCAGCTTCGTGGTCACCCGCGGCGGCGAGTACTGCTTCCTGCCGGGGCTGCGTGCCCTGCGCTGGCTCGCCGAACTGGAGGACTGACGGCGATTCCCACTCCCTGAGGTCCGATCACGCTCTCCGAAAAGAGGACGAAGTCATGGCAACACAGTTCGTCCGCTACACGCCTGACGTCGAAGACGACGACCCGGACTTCGACCGCAACGTGCAGACGGTGATCGAGAAGACCGAGAGCTACATCGACGAGTCGGTCAAGGCCGGCGGCACCGGGCGGGCCCTTCGCGACGCCCATGCCAAGGGCTACGGGCTGGTCCGAGGCGAAGTGGAGATCCTGGACGGGCTTCCCCCCGAGTACGCCCAAGGAATCTACGCGACTCCGGGAACCCACGATGCGCTCATCCGCTTTTCCAACGGCTCGCCTCACGCCGGAGCCGACGCGCGACTGGGCGCCGCCACCGGACTGGCGCTGAAGATGTTCGACATCCCCGGCCCGACCCTGCTGGAAGACGAACCGGACACGGGAACATTCGACTATGCCAACATCAACGGACCGATCTTCTTCTGCAACACAGTCGAGCACTATTTGTTCATCCAGGAATTGTTCCTGAACGCGCCGGCCTACTTCTCCCAGGGCCGACCCGGTGCACATCGTTTCTTCACCGATTTCTTGACCGGAAAGGGAAGGCTGGACCAGGACAACTGGGCGTGGGACGAGTTCCTGGCCTTCCTGCGCCTGTCAAAGACCCCTCCGGCAAACCTGCTGCTGTCGAGTTACTGGACGATGGGCGCGGTCCGGCACGGGGACTACATCGCCAAGGTGCGCATCACCCCCGACCCGTCATTCGCCGCCGCGGTGGTCCGGCGCACCATCGACCCGACCTCGGGGGCAGAGGTCTTCCGACCGGCCCTGCAAGCCGAGCTGCAGGAGCGGCCCTACGCCTTCGATATTCAGGTCCAGCTCTGCACCGACCTGGAGCGCATGCCGGTGGAGGACACCACGGTGGAGTGGCCCGAGCAGCTGTCGCCGTCCGTCACCGTGGCCAAGCTGCGGCTGCCGCAGCAGGACATCTCCGAGCCGGAGAATCTGGAGAAGATGGACGCGCTGTCCTTCACGCCCTGGCGGGTCACCGCCGAGCACGCGCCGCTGGGCAACATCATGCGGGCCCGCAAGGAGGTCTACCGGCGATCCTCCATCGAGCGCCACAAGCTCAACCGACAGCCGCGCACAGAGCCGCGAAGCGCCGACGAAGTACTTGGCCCGGCACAGTGAGGTCGACTGATCAACATCCCGCAACGACCGCCTGACCGGCCCAGCAGGTCCCGGGTCGCCTCGGCCGCCCGCAGACACAGCCGGGGATGTTCACGGGCCTGGCCGGGTGCAGGCAGAGAAGCCCTGGACCCGGTCCGGAGGCTTCTCTGTCGTTGGATCTGCGATAACCGGAGTGCAGCAAAGCCATCGTCATAAGCGGCATCAGGCGCTCCCGCCTCGCCACCGTTGACCTCGAGAACGATGGCCACTTTCACTCGTTCGACGGTGCTTCGTCTTTGCCCCGGATGCGCGGCCGGAGTTGGTACGACACGCTGGAAATCCAGCGTTCCGTCCCCCACAGGAGGGTTGACCCGCTATGCCCACGACCAACCAGACCAAGCAGGCAACAGGCAAGAGGCAGCAGGCAGTCGGCCAGGTTCTCGATGAGATCAGCACCCCTGATTACTTCGGTCGCGCCATGCTCTCTTCGATTCTCCGCGACGCTTCCAGCAAACTGCGTAGCGGTGATGGCAACAGTGATCACGTGGAGTTGTCGACAAAGATCGTCGTCTCCTTCTCGGAACCAACCATGCGTTCCGACGGCTTCTGCTTCCACACTGATCACGTCTGGGTCTGTGTATTCCCGGAGTAGCCTCGGTCTGGGCATGCCGCGAACAGCCCCGCCCGGCCAGGAATGCCGGAGGCGACCGCCCGATGTCTGTGACGGGCCTTGACCCCGGAGTTTTCATTGCTCTCACCGGGCAATACGTCGAAGGGCCCCGCAGCTTGCTGCGGGGCCCTTCGACGTTGGTGGTTGCAGTTTTGGTTGCAGTTCCCGCTTACCGCCCGTTGAGGGTGGCCCTGCACACGTTGCAGTACATGGCGGCGTTCCGTCCGTAGCGCCGCATCATCTGGTCGCAGCCGACGCACAGCCCGAGCTCCCAGGGCGGGCATCCCAGCGCAGCGGAGGCGGCGGCACGTTCCACGGTGGTGATCCGCGTAGGTTCGGCGGAACGTTGGGCTGGCAGGCGGGGGAGGGTGAAGCCGCCGGTCGGTTGGTCGAGATCGCGAAGAGGCCGGGCGTCACTGACGAACCAGCTGTCTTCGCCTGCCCGGCAGCTGCGGTCGATCTCCTGCTCGGCGAAGGTGATCACGTCGTCATCTTCTTCGACCGGCTCCGCAGGCTGGGGCGTCTTCTCGTCGACGATCTCCTCCCATAACGCACGGTCGGCCGCCGACACCCACATGTGCCGCCCAGCGCGCCCACTGCCCCGACTGGGCAAGTAGACCGGGACGCTCTCCCCCGTTGCGCTCTGCAGAACCAAGTCCTCGATGCAGACCGGCTTCTTCTCCGGGAGGCACAGCGCTGGCACGAACCAGTCCGCATGAATCGCGCCACAATGACCGGCGCCCTCGCTGAGGAGGCAATGGCGCTCGCTGCTCGGTACGCACTTCCAGACTTCGAGGTGCCGGTACCCGCCACGGATCACCATCTCCTTGCCGTCGGCGATGTCCTTCCACGGCATGTCGTCGACGCGCGCCCAGGGAGCCCGGTCGATCAAGGAAGCCGTCCGGTCTTTCGCCACCCAGAGCGGGGTGATGCCGTGCTCCACGGCATTGACCGAGCGCCGCTGCACGCTACTGGGGCTGAGGTGGTGGTATTGGATCTCCCAGCCGATCCTGAGACCGCCGGGACCAGTGACGACGGCGTCCGAGACACTCCGACGGTTGGCCACGGGAACCTCGGCTTCGGCGTTCAGACCGTACCGCCCGGCAGTCTCAACGATCCGCTCCTTGGTGGCCTTGTGCTGGGCGCTCTCCGCCGGCGTCGCCTTGTGCGTAATCGGCAGGTGCGAGGCAACGAGCGGTCGCCGACCGCCCACGCGCCCTCGACGGATGAACATCCAAGGCGACTTGCCGCCCGACTCCGATAGGCACGCGCGCTGTTCGTGGTGCGCGAGGCATTCGAGCATCTGCGGGTCGCGCTCGGAAACGCTGGCGATGATCTCTTGGAGCAGATCGGGACGGTCCGGGTGACCGAGGTCGGGTAGGGACAGATTGATCTCTATGCCATGTCCGGTGTGCCACACCCCATTAGCCATTCCTCCACCATAGGAACGACCACTGACACTCAACAGAGCGCATGAGAGAACCAACGCCAGTACTAAGAACGGTAGTTCGAGCACGGCCCCTGAACCTCGACGAAGCGCGGATGGTCTTATCCGCGAAACCTGGAGGAGCTGCGCCCGCAATCGTGGCGCGTCCTAGAACCCCAACGGCAGCTCGCACCAAACAGCCTTGCCTCCGCCTGGGCTGCGACGGGACCCCCAAGACGAGGCAATCGCGGCAATGACCGAGATGCCACGACCGGCCTCGTCGGCTGGTCCAGCTTGCCGTCGACGCGGCAGATGATCGTCCCCATCCGCCACCTCGATGATCAGCCGACGGTCGGTACGACGCAGGCGGAGACCCACGGGTGGGATGCCATGTTGGAGAGCGTTCGTCACCAACTCACTCGCGGCCAGAACGCCTAGGTCGCACGCCTCAGCTGCGAGGCGCCAGGAGGCGAGCGTGTGCCGCGTAAATGCCCTGGCGCGCGGAGCTGCCTCGATGCCGTCGACGAGTTCCAGCGTCGCATTGCCGAAGAGTTCGGCATCCGGGCCGGTGCGGGTGGGATGCTGGAGCGCCATCACGGCGATGTCGTCTTCGAGGCATACGTCGACATCCAGGGTGCGGAGGAGCGCGGCGCAGATGTCGGCAGGGGTGCCCTGGATGCCAGCGAGTGTGCGCTCCAGTACGGTCACTGTTTCGTCAATGTCCTTGCCACGGCGTTCGACCAAGCCGTCGGTGTAGAGGACGGCGGTGGAGCCGGGGGGCAGGCTGATGAAGCCGGAGGCATGCACCCAGCCACCGGTGCCGAGAGGGGGCCCCGTAGGATCCGCGGCGCGGCGGACGGTGCCGTCCGCGTCCCGTACAAGAATCGGCAGATGGCCGGCAGAGGCGAAGACGAGCTGTCCTTCGTTCGGCTCGTGGACGGCGTACACACAGGTGGCTATCTGGCTAGCTGCGATTTCGGCGGCGAGACCGTCGAGGAGCTGGAGCACCTCATGCGGAGGCAGATCCAGTCGGGCATAGGCTCGAACAGCAGCACGCAGCTGGCCCATAGCCGCAGCGGCGCGCACCCCGCGGCCCATCACGTCTCCGATGACAAAGGCCGTGCGGCCGGCGCCTAGGGTGACGACGTCGTACCAGTCGCCGCCGACCCCAGCGTCGATGTCTCCAGGCTTGTAGGTGGCGGCGATCCGTAGGTCGTCGGGCTGTTCCAGTTCCTGCGGGAGCAGGGACTGCTGGAGACTAACGGCCGTCTTGTGTCGGTCCTTCTCGGCGAGAGCGAGCTGCTCGCGCAGCACAGCGACGATCTCGTCTGAAGGGGACTCAAGCCCTCCAGCGTCTCCGTCCGGCCCGTGAGAGTTGTTCAGGGTTGTTCGTAACAACTCGGGGTCAGGGTCTCCTGCGGGCGCTCTAGGATGGGGAACCACGCTTCCGGGGATGACCCGTGCTTCGAAGGAATCGTGGTGCTCTGAGGCGACACCCAGTTCGTCTGCGGCGTCTCGCACAGCCTCCTGTTCACGGTCCAGGGCATCGTCGGTCCGCGTCAGGATCTCGTCGATTTGGTCAAGAGCACTGTCCTCACCTGGTACTTCGTGAGCGATGGCGTCAGCGGGGATCGCGGGCAGGTCTCCAGCATCGCTGACCAGCGGCTGTTGGCCAACGTCCAGCAGATACGCCTCCAACATCTGCACGCGCCGGGCAGCGACGTCGGCGATGCGCTGGGCTTCGTCGCGCTGCCTTACCGCACGCTCAAGCTGGGCACTCAGGCGCGTCTCTTGGTCGCGAGCGCGTTCAAGCAGCGGCTGCAGCGCACGCATCCGGTCCGGTGAGTGCGCACTGACCCCGGTGAGTGCGTCGACACGTCGCGACAACTCTGCGACCTTGGCCTGCGCCTGGCCGAGGACAAGGAAGAGCATCGAGGCGATCCGGAGCGCCTGTTGACGCCCCTGCTCACTCGTCTCGTATGCCTGTCGCGCGCGAACGAGGTCCTTGTAGACCTGAATCGTGCGTTCCTTCTCCTTGATGAGCTCGCTCGGAGAGGCGACCACCTGACCGTCGATGCCGACCATGGTCGGAGCGTTTTGAGCCTTGTCCCAAAGGGCCCGCGCCTCGCGTACGCGGCTCAGCGCCTCCTGGCCTGGCTCTTCGGGGAAGCACACATCCGCGACGGCCTCCACCACATCCCAGGTCAGGTCTTCTCCTGACAAATGAATGCGCAGGCGGCGGAGGTCTGCGACTCTCCCGTCCGCGAAGTGCTCTGGGGTCAAGCGACTGTGGATGTCTCGAACGCTCAGGCCAGCCTCATCGATCCACGATCGAATCATCTGCACCAGCGCATTGGCTTCGGCGCTGGGTCCCTTGGGCGGCGCCCAGGGACGTCCCGGCCGCTTCTTCCTCTCCCCCATCGTTACTCCCCGTGTTGTTCCGCGACAACCCGCCATTGTCGCCAGAACAACATCCAAGCGGTATCACCAGCTACTGCGCAGCTGGATCGTGTAGGCGCATCACCTGTGATTGCGCCTACACGAAACGAACCCGGAGACTTCCCGTGCACCTCACGCAAGCTGGACTGCTCCTCGTCACCTTGCTGGTGAATGCCCTTCTGGCGATGGGAGTAGCTGGTGCAGCAATGGCCCTCGCGCGCTGGGAGGGGCTCCCGGCGCCCGCCGCCATCAGCCGAGGGGGCATTGCTTTCGCCGGGACCATGGCCCTAGGAGCATCCTTGGTCGGTCTCTTCTTGATGCTCAAGTGAGGTGTGGGAACAGCCGACCGGTGTCGCCCACTCCCCCGCCCTTGTGCGGACTTTCCAACCCTGGGGGATGTGTCACGAGGGCATCTACCACTCGTCGGTGTCGCCGTATTTCCCTGGATTCCGAGCGCGGTCCACAGCCTGTGCGCAAGCCTCGGCGAAGGCCGCCTCCACAGCCGCCTTGTCCGTGCCCCGCACCTGGGCCTCGACCTCCTGACCCGAGCCGGAACGCCGGGCCGTGCGCCAGGCCGAGGCACGGTCGGTGTAGGCGTCGGTCTCGAAGGCCCAGGCGGGCACCGACCACTGCTCAGGGAGCCCTGTTTCCGCGCGTTTGCCGCCGGGGAGGAACAGGGCGCGGGCGTGGAAGACGACCCGCTGCGGCATGCGGTCGCGGACGGCGCTCGCGCCGCCGGGGGAATCAGATTGGGCTGGTGGATTGCGCACAGCCCGCCTGGCTCCGGCAGGTCAGGAAGCGATGAGACGGCTGGTGAAGCCGTCACGGATGAGGGATTCGTACGCTGCATGCACGTCCTCCGGGACCTCCTGCTCGATGGCGAATCCGAGCTTCGGATACTCGATGACCCGCTGGAGATCGCCGACGAGCATGTCCAGGACGAGCCTCTCGTCGCCGATGGACTTCACGTAGTCGTCGAACGCCAGCGGCTCCGACGCGCAGAGGATCTCGACGTCGGGCCACAGTTTGCGGGCGGTCGCGAACGACCGCCGTTCCATGTAGGGCTTGGACACCAGCAGCACCGTGCTCGGGGTGATACCAGCGCCGGCGAGGACCTCACGGGAGAGAGTGATGTTCTGCCCGGTATTACCGGCATCCGGTTCGAGCAGGATCGCCTCGGCGGGAACGCCGAGGTCGATGGCGTGCTCGCGGAAGTGGACGGCTTCGCCGCGCGGGAAGACCTTGGCGGTGGTGGGGCTGTTGCCGCCGGTGAAAACCAGGGTCGAGAACAGCCCGGCGCGGTACAGCTCCACGGAGTGGGTCGCGACGCCCAGGTCGTGGCTGCCCAGGCCGATCGCCACGTCGACGGGCCGCAGGTGGTGGTGCATCTGGTGGTACTCCCAGATCAGCACGGCCCGGTGCCACTGATTCTCGGTGATGGCCTGCTGGTTCTCGCTCACGCGTCTCTCCCTGGTCACCTTCGCCGGGGGCCGATCGGCCCCTCTCTCATGGCCTTGATGCCCTCGATACTGCGCAGTTGGTGCACGAGCCCGTACTGCGCGGCTGTGCGGGTGGCCTGATCGAGGACGAGGATTCCATCATCCCGGGTCGCCGCGTCCGAGAGCAGGATGTGGCCATGAGCGGTGTCCAGCCGTACGCGTTGCATCGGAGAGTCCGCGGCCCCACTGCTGCGGGCGATGTCGATGAAGTGCAGGGCCTGGGTGAGGTCGCCGGCACCACGGCGAGCGAGGGCGAGTTTCTGGTGGGCGACCGACCAGTCGTCGGGTTCGGTGAGGTCCTCGAAGTCACGGGTCGCGGCTTGCATGACGCGGGTCGCGTAGTCGTGGCGACCGCTCTTGCTGAGCGCCGTGCCCACCCACAGACGGGCCCTGGCACGGTCGCGACGGGATAGCCGGTCATCGACGGCAAGGGTTTCGTAGTAACGAGCGGCGACCTCCAGCTTGCCGGACATTTCCGTGACCACCGCGAGCGAGAGGTCGAGCTGGGCGACACGTCGCGGGATGTCGAGCTGGGTGAAGACCGCGCGAGCCCCGGCGTAGGAGTGCTGGGCGGAGAGTGGGCCGAGTACAGATCCTTGGTCACGTTTCAGGTCACCGAGCAGCGCGGTCGAGCGAGCGAAAAGGTACAGGCTCTTCTCGTCCAGTTCCCGGGCGTTGAACCGCGCCAGCCAGCGGCTGAGCAGGCTGTCAGCGAAGGCGAAGTTCTGGCGGGAGAGCGCGACCACGACGCGGTCCAGGTCATCGGCCCAGGACTCGTACTCCCAGGCTCGGGGGCCGGCGACGGTGACGCGCCGTCCGGCTCCTTGCACGGTGCTGGCCATCTCGGACAGGAACGTCTCGAAGCGCAGGTGGGCGGGGGCGTCCGCGCGTCCGAGGGCGGTGTCGAGGATGGCCTGGGTGTCGGGTCTGGGCTGGGTTTCGGCGCGCTTGCTCTCCCACTTCGAGACTGTCGCGACGGCCACGCCGAGGTGCTCGGCAAAGGCCCGCACACTCAAGCGCAGGGCGAGACGCAATGCCCTGGCCTCCAGGCCGGTCCAGTGGTGCACGGTTGCCACGCCTCGCTCCCTTCCACCGTCATCGAAGCAGATGCCTGGGGCCGGCGGGACGAAAGTGGAACGGAAGTAGAACGGCAGGTGATTGGCCAGGAGATCGGCGCCATCCATGCTCAGGATCGTCACTACTTGTCGACCCTTTGGACGGTCCCCCGCATGGAACCCCTCACGGAACATCGCCTAGTCAGCGGGCCTGTTGTCTACGGCTTCCTGCGGCTGGTGCGGGTCTCCGAAGCCCGACAGGCGGCGCTGGTCGCCTCGCTCGCCGAGTACTGCCGTAGCCACGAGCTGGAGCTGTCCGGCGTCTTCACCGAACGCGAGGCGAGTGCCTGCCCCGGCTCGGCGGCCTTCACCGGCCTGCTGGACGTGTTGGCCCTGCCGGATGTCTATGGCGTGCTCGCCCCGGCCGCATCACACCTCGGTCCGAAGGCGATAGCCGCTGAACGCGGTCGGCGAATCGAGGCAGCCGGCTCCCGGCTTCTTCTGGTACGCAGGTCGCGCCGCGCATGCGGGGCCAGCCACCCCCACCACGACATCCCGCCGCACAGCCCGGGAACCACCCGCCTCCTGGAGACCGATTCATGAGGGCAGCAATGATCGAATCGGTGCAGCGCTTCTTCGAGGCCCATCCCGAATCCGTGCGACAGGCCAGGGAATTCGCCTCCACAACCCTGGCCGGATGGGACCTCGCGGAACGGATCGACGACATCCGCCTCTGCGTCTCCGAGCTGGCAACGAACGCACTGGTCCACGGCACTGTCTCCGACCACGGATTCCTGGTCCGCCTCAACGCCGAGGACGACGTCGTACGCCTGGAGGTGCACGACAGCCGCCGTCGGCGCCCCGAGACTCGCGAGGCCGCCGGCACCGATGTGTCCGGACGCGGTCTGGTCCTGGTGGCCGCGCCCGCCGACGGCTGGGGAGTGCAGGACCGAACACCACTCGGAAAGATCGTTTGGTCCTGCTTCAAGACCGCAGGAGGGGCGACCGCGTGAGCGCCCTCCTCACTCCGACCGGCCCCGAGCTTCGGCTGCTGGTCTCGCTCGTCGCGTGGAGCTGGCCGGGGACCGGTCCGGACGGCCGCGAGATCGCCCACATCCTGATCGCCCATGGTCCTGCCTCTGCTCTTCCCGGCAATGCTGGCGCGCCTGAAGCCCGCATACAGCGTCTCGCGGACAGCCTCGGCGGACTGGGCCGGGCGGAGGACGTGGTGCCAGACGCCGGCCGCTGCCTGCAGATCATCGGCGGCCATGTGTTTCTGCACTTCCCAGGTGCCTCCCGCAGGCTGCGGCTGCCGAGCCGCCCCGGCTGGACAGCGCTGGTCGCCCGCACCGGCGGAGCCGTTCTCCTTCTCGGTCTGGAACCGCTGTCGCAGTCCGCCGGCGCGTCTCAGCTCGACACCTACCTGGATACCGCAAGCGGGGCCGACCGGCTCCTGTTCGGGCTTTCCCGCAGCCGCTGACCCTGGAACTTCCTGCACGGCCCGTTTATACGGATGAGAGGCAACTGCCGTGGAAACCTTCGAACGCGCCAAGCTGGACGCATACTTCGCCCGGATCGCCGTCCAGTTCGCCCCCGACGAGCAGACCTCGTCGTTCCTGATCACCCACCTCCTGGCCGAGCGCCCCGCATTCGTCCGCGCCGTTGCCGCGTTGACGCGGCTCACAGCGGTGCTGCCCAAGCCGAAGTCTGTCCACCCGGCTGCCCGGCGCGAAACCGAGCGGACCGTCGCTGTCGACACCCTGACCCGCGAACTGTTCACCGACCCGGACACCGCGCTTGACTACTTCGAATCCCGGGCTGCCGGGGAGCCCATCTCCCTCTTCGACGTCGGCGGCTACTTCGCCCCCACCCTCACCGACCTCCATAGCCGCTTCACCGGCCGCCTCGTCGGCGTCGTCGAGGACACCGAGAACGGCCACCGCCGCTACGAAGCTCTCGACAAACTGCCCTGCCCCGTTATCTCGGTGGCCCGCTCCCCGCTCAAGGACCCCGAGGACTACCTCGTCGGCCAGTCCGTCGTGTTCTCCACCGAGGCCGTCATGCGCGGCCGCGGCGACATCCTCCATGGCCGCCCCGCCCTCGTGATCGGCTTCGGCAAGCTCGGCTCCTCCATCGCCCGGCTCCTGCATGCCAAGGGCGTCCAGGTCACCGTCTTCGACATCGACCCCGTACGCCGTACCCAAGCCCTGTCCCAGGGCTTCACCGTCGCCCGCGACCGCGAGAGCGCGCTCACCGGTGCTGGCCTGGTGCTCTGCGCGACCGGCGCGGTCTCCCTGCGCGGCGAGGACTTCTCCCACCTGCGCAACGGCGCTTACGTCGCCACCGTCACCTCCAGCGAGGACGAGCTCGACCTCGCTGGCCTGCCGGACGTCTACACCCGCACGGTCGTCGGTGACCACGTCACCCGCTACCAGACAACCGGCCATTACTTCTATCTGGCGAACGGCGGCAATGCCGTCAACTTCATCCACGGCGCGAGCGTTGGGCCGTTCATCTTCCTGATCCAGGCCGAGATCCTCGCCGCGATCAGGATGCTTACCCGCGGGGACCTCGCTCCTGGCATCCACGAGGTTCCCGCACCTGACCGCGAGGCCATCGCGGCGACCTGGCTCTCCTACTTCAACAGGTGATCACCATGCCCATCACGGCCCAGCACATCCGCACCACCATCAGCGCCTACCTCGATGAGCACCCTGAGGACAAGCGCGAGATCGCAGTCGTCCAGGGCCTCCTCGATGAGGGTGACGACCTCACCAGCCGCAAGTCCCTGCCGGGACACGTCACCGCAGGAGCGATCCTCGTGGGCCGCGACGGCCGTGTCCTGCACATCCTCCACAACGCCACCGGCAAATGGCTGCTGCCCGGCGGCCACATCGAGCCCTCCGACGACACGCTCCTGCAGGCCGCCGGCCGCGAACTCGCCGAGGAGACCGGCATCCCGCCCCAGGTCGTCACCCCGCACAGCGAGATCCCGCTGCACATCGACATCCACCCCATCAACGCCAACCCGGCCAAGGACGAGCCCGCCCACCAGCACTTCGACTTCCGCTTCCTCTTCCGCACGACCGCCGACATCGGCGAACTGCAGACCGAAGAGGTCACCGATGCCGCGTGGCGCACGGCGGATAGTCTCGCCGACGAGCGGCTGAAGCAACGGGTCGCCCGCGCGCTTCTCTAACCACCGAGGGCCGGCGACTCCCGAGCACAACTACGATGCCGCCGTGCTCGGGGCGCCCGCGCGTGCGGTCGGTGCGGCCAGCTTCTCTCGACTCGGGTCTTACTCGGCAGCCAGTCGGGGGCCGCACGGCCGACCGAAGCGGGCGCAGGCAATCACCTCGGCGACCGGTGGGCCATCCGCTCAACTGCCCGAAATTGCCGCCTCACCGGCTGGTGGGGGACCGGTCACACACAAGCGAGGCAGGCCACGACCAACTCCCAGCCCCTCCCAGATACCATCCGGTAAGGCGCCTTCATTCGACAAAGGGGACCGGTGGACCTACCCAACAGGCTCACCAAAGCCAAAGACCTACTTATATCGGGCGAACACCAGTCAGAGGTCCCCGACGTCATCGGGTACCAAGACGTACAACACCAGTGGGAACGCGGATACCGCGAGACGCTGGCGCGGGCCATCGAGGACGGCGCATGCGGCCCGGAAAGTACCAGCATCATCGACTTCCCCAAGACGGATCTGACCGTACGGCCACTGGCCCGTTTCTCCACCCGAGACCGGCTTATCTACGACGCACTGGTCTTCACTGTCGCTGATCAGATCGACTGCCAGCTTCACCCCGGCGTCTCCAGCTACCGATGGGACCGTTTCAAGGGCGAGCCCATCGGGTGGTGGTCCAACTGGTCCTCCTACCGGGCGAAGTCTCTTCTGGCTATCCGCTCCGATACTTCACTTAAGGTCGCCTATCTCGACATAGCGGCCTTCTATGAGCACATCGACGTAGCCATGCTCGGGGACGATCTAGAAGTCCTCGGTGGTGACGGTCGGGCCACCGGCCACATCATCGACTTCCTCACCCGGTTCCAGACCATCAACCACGCCTGGGGCCTGCCCCAAGGGCCGGACGCCTCCGGCATACTCGCCAATCTCTACCTGGCCCCTATCGATTCCTACCTGGCCCAGAACAGCGCCCGGTTCCTGCGCTATTCCGACGACATCAAGGTCTTCCACCCCGACTGGAGCGAGCTGCGCGACCTGTTCCTCGGCGTGAACAGCCAACTGCGCTCCAGGAGGCTCGCCATCTCCTCCAGCAAGACCGTCATCCTCGATCCCCAGGATGCCCGGGAACGCGAGACCGACATCCGGCATGACTCGCTCGCCGGCGCCATCAGAAGCGGGCGCCCACGTGCTCGCGAAGATCTTGCAGCCTACTTCGAGAAGATCGTCAAAGAGGGGAAGTTCAACGGTAACCAGGTCCGCTTCGTTCTCGGCCAGCTCCGCATGATCAGAGATGATCGAGCCGTCAGCTGGTGCCTGGACAACCTCACCCGCCTCCCACACGCCATCACGCACGTGTTCAAGTACCTCAACGCAGCCAAGAGAAGAGCGCCCGAGATCGAAGCCGCCCTGGTCCGGTTTCTGCACTCCAACAACAGCGCCACACACCCACTGATTGAGCAGCGAATCCTGCGCTACCTCATCGCCATGGACATCAAGGATGAACGAGCAAAAGAAGCAGCGTGGAACATCCTCGGGGACTGTAACCGGGCCGAATACGCCCGCGAGTACGCCGCCCGCTACATCGGAGAGCACGCATCCATTGCCGAGGCCCAGATGCTCCGCCACCGCTTCGAGGGGGAGGCCAACGCTGCCGTCCGACGCGCCGTGCTCGTCGCGCTGTACGAGGCCCGCTACCTCACAACCCGCTACCGCAACGAGATCAGATCTTCCGTCCCCGGCATGGAATGGCTGTGCAGCTTTCTTGCCACAAACCCGCACATAAGTCCGCCCCGGATTGGGCCCTATGTCTACTTCTGACACGCTGTACGAGAGCATCAAGACCGAACTGGCGCGCATCCAGAGCAACTGTCTCTACACCGCGCAGGGATACTTCGAAGCGGCCAAGAGCGCGGAGAAGTGGGGGCGGCTGATGGTGTTCATCCCCGCCTGCGTGACCGCAATATGCAGCCTCCTGGTTGCTGTCAAAGTCGGCCCCGAAGTCTTCTTCAGTGGGCTCGGTGCCGTCTCCGGAGCCGTCGCAGCCACTGCGGCTTTCCTGGGCTCACCCAAGACGGCGGCTGACCATCTCGCTTCTGCCCGCGCCTACACCGCGCTTAAGCACCGCGCAGACACCGAGATCAGTCTCCTGACCGAGGCATCCGACCTCGCGGTCTTCGAAGCTAGAACCCGAGAGTTGAGCGCCGACTACGTACGCATCACCTCTACCGACACACCGATGGCGAACAAGTTCTACGAGAAGGCCCAGCAGCGGGTACAGCAAGGCGCGGCCGAGTAGCCGAGTTTCGCGACCAGCAGCCAGTGCCCAGGTCATTCACCCCGGCCCCCAACCCACCCTGACACACGCTCCGGCCTGGACGGCGCCGCCTGAACTGGTGACCGTGGTGTGGTTCGACGGTGCCCTGCCTTTGGCGCTCCGCCAGCCAATCCAGCAACGCCGTCGGGGACGGCTTCGACCGCCTCGTCTCCGAAGGTCACCTCCGACGCTGGTGGCCCGGCATCTACGAACCGGAGACGCCAGCGTTCGGCGGGAAGGCCAACATGACGGCTGCGCAGGCGCTGTTCGTCACCGACAGCCGAGAGATCCAGCAATTGCGCCAGTGCGAGGATCTCACCATCAGGCCCAGGGGGCTGTCCGTCCTGCTGTGCACGATCATGATGCGCGCCGCCCGGTTGGAGTGGTACGAGCAGGGCGATGTCTGGGACTACCGCGTCATCACGACGGAGCACCGCTCATCCGTCAGCGACGTTCCGGCGGAACGGTTCAACTCCCGAGCCCATGAGATCCGCCCCCTGCTTCTCGCCGACAGCGACACCCTGCTGCGCTCCGGCGGCCGCTGGAACCCGTCACCGAGTGGGCAGCCGCGTTCCGCAGCGCCAGCCAAGCACTCGCCCACGGCGTCCAGGACGGGTCATTGGATCGCGGGCTGCGACAGGTGCTCAGCTATCACGTGATCTCCCACTGGAACCGGCTCGGGCTGTCCATGCGCGGGCAGAGCATCCTGGCCTGGGCAGCCAGGGCGGCAATCCTGCACGGCGAGGAGCGCGAGGAGAGCGCTCAGGTACCGCAAGGCGCGGCTGGCCAGATCAATTGACGACGGGTAGCCAAGCGCGCGAAGCTCTTGGTGAGGAACAGTGGACTGGTCGCGACACCTCCTACCAGGTGCTTCATCGCACTGCGGAGCCGCCCAACTGGCCGACATCGCGGACAGGTTGGAAAAGGCTTCTTGGTTCTCCGCGAGCCCCAAGAGACGCAATTTCTGGAAGGAAATCCTTGGCGAATAACCCGTTGAACCTTGACAAGGTCGGCGAATGGTCAGGCATCTGGTGGCTGCCCGACGACCCTGACCAGCCGATACCCGGTGTCCTGCGATACTCGCCGGACGACGGCCTGGTGCTTTCGCTGATCGGTGCGTTCGAGGACCGCATCATGTCGACGCCCTCTCCTGGCCTTACCGTGTTCCACGAGGGGAGCCGGAACTGGGACGTCATCCATGGCGCTGCCGAGCAACGGGAGATCTCCCTCCTCGGCTGTTACCCGAACGGTGTGAAGCGAACCATCGGCGCACGGGTGGAGAGCCCTGACAAGCAGACCGTGGTGGCGATGACCGCCCTCGTCGGGGCGCATGTCAGCGGCGAGGACGACGCTGTATTTTCCGCTGCGGAGATTGCCGTCGAGGACCTCGGGCTCTGGGCCGCTTCGTCGGTGTTCGTGGGGTCCCTAGGTGCTCCCGATGGCAAGATCGACGGGACTGGGAGCATCTCCGTGAAGCCGGTGCAGACGCGGTCGGTCCTAGTCGACGGGACCGAGTTCCGCCTACAGCACCAGCACACGCTGCCGTTCTTCGACCAGCGCAAAGGCGGCACCGTCGGGCGCATGCGCGACACGGCGTTCGTGCGCGTTGTCCCGGCCGCCCCGTTCTCCTTGGGCAGCGCGCGGGAAGCGGCCAGCCTGGTGCAGGACCTCATCTCGCTTGCGACCCATCGAGCCGCCGGCCTGATCTGGCTCCGGCTTGAAGTGGCGGAGACCGAGCCCGCGCTGCTGCCGGACGGCCGCCCCGCGCCAAGGCGACGCGCCAATGTGCTCTACTCGCCTACAGCGCTCGGCAGGGGAAACGCCAAGGCAGTCGACCACCACCGTGTCTTCTTCACGTGTGAATCGATCCCGTTCGAGGAAGTCGTGCCCCGATGGTACGAGGCACGCGGTCGGCTGCAAGCGGCTACCCGCATGATCCTGGGCCTCCGCTACGCGCCAGCCCGCTACGTGGAGAACAACCTCCTGACGGTAGTGGGAGCCGCCGAGGTGCTGCACCGCGGTCTCCGCATCGACGAGAAGCCGTTTCCCAGGGCGGAATTCAAGGCGATGCGCGACGCCATGCTCGAGCAGGTGCCTGAGAGGCACCGGGAGAGGTTCAAGGGAGCCATCCGCAACGACCCGACGCTCCGGGACCGGCTATACGCCCTCGCCGCGCGCCCCGACCAGGACGCGATCGCGCTTCTCATGCCAGACGTGGACCGATGGGCCGAAAGGACCACGCGGGCCCGCAACGACCTGACGCACGAGGGAAAGACGCCTAATCACCGCATAGAGGAGCTAATTGCCGTCGTGGAGGTGACCATGGCAGTCGTCATTCTCAATCTTTTGCACGAGCTCGGCCTGCCTGCTGAGCGGCAAAGCGAGATCGTGCGGGAGCATCCCCAGCTCAGAGCGACTGCCAGCACTGCTCGCGAATGGCTGGTCTCGCCCGATGCCGTCTCCTGAGCCGCCGCGTGGCTGACGCCCTCAATCTTGCGGAGGCTTCAGGTAGTCGCCCGCTGAACTCCTCCGACGCCGCGCTCCAGCCTTCAGGGTGGGAGGTGAGCAACAGTCGGTGCTGCTACTTGTGCGTGCTGTCGTACGACATCTCCGCCTCGAAGGTGGAGGTCGGCTCGTATCTCGTAGCAGATTCGGAGCCGTTGAACTGGTGGAGCCAGGCCGGGCCCCCGGATCAGACTTATTGCAGTACCGGAAGCAGGACAGAGGGTTGCAGTTTGGGTTGCATTCAGTGGCGTTCAGGACCGTTCATACGGCCGATCCGATACCCCTGCACCGCAGGTCAGAACGTCGGCGAACCCGCCCGGACCCCCGCACGAACAGTTGGAAAGCGTGCACGCGCCCTCGGCTCACGGCGAGAGGAGGGGCGCGGCCGGCGCCGACAGATTTCCTCTCGGACCCGGGTCGCCCCGGGTCACCCCCGGACAAAGTTGGGGATGTCGACGGGCTTGGCCGGGTACAAGCAGAGAAGCCCCAGAACTGGTCTGGGGCTTCTCCGTCGTTGAATCTGCGCTGCCGTTGGCCGAAGGCTGCTGCCGGCAGCCACCCCGGGCACCACCACTGCGGCCGGGTGCGAAAACGTCAGCGGCTACGCGCGGGCTGGGTACGGCGTTTGAGGGTGCGCCGGTAGTCCTGGAACCGGGCCTTGGCGATCACCGAGCGGTCGCCGCTGCGGAGCACGATGCCCTCGGGATGGCTGCCCGCGCCCTCGTCCAGGGCCACGCGGGTCGTCGGCAGTTGATCGACGAGGAACGTCTGCATCTCGGCAATACAAGTCGGCACGTCACCCGCGTCCACAGTGGCCAGCCGCGGGACCAGGTCGATGTCTTCGGCCTTGGCGAACTGGGTCAGTTCGTACTCGGAGAGGAACCGTTGCCCGCCGTCCTTGCGCCAGGCGGAGATCTGGGTACGCGGCCACTCCAGGACATCGAGTGGGACGTCGGCCGTGTCGAACAGGCGGTAGCCGGCGGTGCGGCTACTGGTGTATTCACAGCTGGCCGCGGTTCGAAGCCGTCCGCGCCCACCAGCCAGAACCCCCCCCGCAGCGACTCGCTGCGGGGGCGTTGACGGTAGTAGTTGACAGCAGTGGTCGGTCAGACCGCCGCGGCGCCGTACAAGAAGAGGCTTCTCGCCGCGGCCGCGGAAGAGTTTTCCTACTTCATCAAGGCACCCGGCTGCGCTCCACTTCGCCGGGCGCGCTTTGCTGACCCGTACTCACTCATCTGCTGCGCTTCGCCCTGCGGGCCAGGAGCTTGCCCAGTTCCCACAGGAGCAGGAGCACGACGGCGGACAGCAAAGCCCAGCCGAACTGCCGCAGGTTGATCTCGGTGGTGCCGAGGATGCGGCGGAACCCGTCCATCTGGGTCACCAGCACCGCGAGCACGAACTGGGCCAGCGCCACCCAGTTCATCTGCTTGCTGTCGAACGTGCTCGTCGTCAGCACCGAATCCGTCTCGCTACGGCATTCGAACGCGGCGACGATCAGGCAGAGCGCGAAGGCGGTGAACGCCATCGAGCTGCCGATGCGAACGTTGCCGAAGTAGGACTCACCCAGCTTGATCAGCCCGAGGAGAATGATGGTGATCGCCAGTCCGCTGAGCCCGACCGTCACCATCACGGGCCGGGTCAGTACCGACTCCCCTCGAGGACGTGGCCTGCGCCGCATGAGCCCCGGGCTCTCCTGGTCGAAGCCGAGTGCGAAGCCGAACGAGGCATTGACCACGAAGTGGATCCACAACACCTGTGGCGGGGTGAAGGGTTCACCGGCTGCGATGTTGAAGATGGTGGCTCCGAGGAAGGTCAGTACGAAGGTGACCAGCAGCAGGAGTACGAACCGGATGTACTTGGTCAGGTTGTCGTAGAGCTTTCGGCCCTGCTCCACGGCGTACACGATGGTGGCGAAGTTGTCGTCGGACAGGATCATCCGCCCCGCGTTCTTCGCCACGTCGGTGCCGCTGCCCATGGCGATACCGATGTCGGCGGACTTGATGGCGGGTGCGTCGTTGACGCCGTCGCCGGTCATCGCCACGACGTCACCCTTCTTCTTGAGTGTGGTGGCGAGCAGCACCTTGTGCTCCGGCGCGACCCGCCCCACCACACCGATGTCGTCGATGCGGGCCAGTTGCTCGTGCTCCGGGAGCGCGGCGAAATCGGCGCCGAGGATGGCTTCACCTGAGATCCCGAGCTGCTGGGCGATGGCGACACCGGTGGTGACATCGTCCCCGGTCACCATGCGGACCCGGATGTGGGCGTTCTGGGCGTTGGCCACGGCGGCCCGGGACTCGTCGCGCGGCGGATCGACCATGCCGACCAGGCTGGTCATCCGCAGGTCGGTGACGTAGGCGAGCAGATCGGCGTCGGGATCGAAGCCAGCCGGGTCCAGATCCCGGGTGGCCGCCGCCATCACCCGGCGTCCCTTACCCCCCATGCGCTCGGCCTGTTCCTGGGCGCGCCGTCCGAACTCGGCGTCCCACGGGACGGTCGCGCCGGCCGAGAGCGCCGTGGCTGCGCGGGCCGTCACCGCCGGAGCCGCGCCCTTGACGAAGCAGCGCACCACCGGCCGGCCGGCCGAATCGACGGCGGAATTGAAGGTGGCCATCAGCTTGTAGCTCGGGTCGAACGGCAGCGTGGCGATGCGGGACAGCCGCTCGCGCGTGGCTGCGATGTCCAGCCCGGCCTTGTGGGCCAGTACCAGGAACGCGCCCTCAGTGGGATCGCCCACGACCTCGCCGTCCACCAGCTCGGCGTCATTCGCGACGAGGTACGGGAGGATCGCGTCCTCGATGCCCGCGGACGAGCCTGCGGCGTGATGGATCCTCCCATCGAGGCCATAGCCCGTGCCCGAGACGGTGTACCGGTCGGTGGGGGTCACGATCTCGACCACCGTCATCTGATTCATGGTCAGGGTGCCTGTCTTGTCCGAGTTGATCGCCGACGTGAACGCCAGGGTCTCGACCGACGGCAGCTCCTTCACGATCGCGTTGCGCTTCGCCAGGTTGAGGCTGCCGACGGAGAGGATCGCCTGGGTCACCGTCGGCAGGGCCTCGGGAATGGCGGCGATGGCCAGCGAGACCGCACTGACGAACAGCACGTCCCATGCCTGGTCGCGGCTGCGCCCGAGGGCGAACATCACGATCATGGTCAGGCCCGCGGCGGCCGTGATCCACAAGGTCAGCTTGTCGAGCTCCTTGGTGAGCGGCGGCTTCTCCTTCTCGGTCGCCGACAGCATCTCCGAGATCTTTCCGAGTTCCGTGTCCTCGCCGGTCCCGGTGACGATGACGACACCGCTGCCGTGCGTGACCGGAGTGTGCATGAACGCTGTGTTCGACTGGTCCCCCGGGCCCAGCCGGGCGTCCGGCAGCGTTCCGGCGTCCTTCGCGGCGGGGACGCTCTCGCCGGTGAGGGCCGACTCGTCGATCTGCAGCGCGTGAGCTTCGATGATCCGCCCGTCCGCCGGGACCTGGTCACCGGCGGAGATGAGCACGACATCGCCCACGACCAGCTGTTCCGACGGGATCTCCGACTCCGTTCCGTCGCGCCTCACCCGGGCCGTCGTCGTCAGCATGGACTTCAGCGCGTTCATCGCGCTCTCGGCCTTGCCCTCCTGGCGCAGGCCCACGATCGCGTTCAGCAGCGTCAGCAGGATGAGCAGGATCGCTGTGCTCCACTGCGCGATCAGCAGCGAGACCCCCGCCGCTGCCACGAGGACGATCTGCATATAGCTGCCGTACTGCTCGATGAACCGCCGCCACGCCGGACTCGGCTTCTCCTCCGGCAGCGCGTTCGGTCCGTTCACGGCCAGCAGCTCGGCAGCCCGGGCCGCGGAGAGTCCGGACGCCGGATCGACACCGACTGCCGACGCGACTTCCTGCGGAGAACGCGCGTACCAGATCTCCGGAGCACCGGCTCGCTGGGCGGCTGCCCGTTTCGACTGAATCACCATGGTCAGGACTCCGATCCGGATCCGGTCCGCCACATCCCGACAAGCTAGGCCCGCTTGCCCTTCTTGGTCCGCCGCGGCGCAACGGACGACTGCTTCAGCTTCGCCGTACGGTCGGTTCGGTGCCGTTCGCCGCCGGCTTCGGGCATCGGATGCCCGGCCACGTACGGATCGGCCGGCGCGCCCTCAGGAGCCTCGGCCTCCAGCTCTCGCCTGGCGGCCCGGAGGTCCTTGCGCGCCTCCTTACTGACCACGGGGTAGCGGGGGTCGATCTCCATCAGCGTGTGCGCCAGCACCGCTGCCGTACAGATACGCGCGTACCACTTCCGGTCCGCCGGTACGACGTACCAGGGCGCCCACGGGGTACTGGTCGCCGAGAGCATCTCGGAGAACGCGTGCTGGTAGTCGTCCCATCGCCGGCGCTCCTGGACATCGGCGGCGGAGAACTTCCAGTTCTTCTCCGGCACGTCGAGCCGCTTCATGAAACGAATGCGCTGCTCTTCCTTGGAGAGGTTCAGGAACAGCTTCACCACCTTGAACCCGTTGTCGGTCAGGTAGCGCTCCCAGCTGTTGATATCCCGGTAGCGGCGGTCCCAGATATCCGCCCTTCGTACATGCTCCGGCAGCCGTTGCCGATCGAGGATCTCCGGGTGCACCCGCACTACGAGGACCTCTTCGTAGTGCGAACGGTTGAAGATCGCGATGTTGCCGCGCGCGGGCAGCCTGGCGGCGTACCGCCACAGGTAGTCGTGGTCGAGCTCTTCGGCGGAGGGCTGCTTGAAGCTGCTCACCTTGACACCTTGCGGGTTCACCCCGCTCATGACATGCCGGATCGTCCCGTCCTTGCCTCCGGCATCCAGTGCCTGCAGACAGAGCAGCACTCCGTAGGTGTCCTGGGCGGCCAGACGCTCCTGGTACTCGGCGAGCAGCGACACACCCATGTGCAGCAGCTCCACACCGCGCTCCTTCTTCAGGCCGGCCTTGTAGCGGGGGTCGAAGTCCTTGCCCAGGTTCACCCGCGATCCCGGCTTCACCCGCAGTGGCTCGATGAGTTTCGCGATGCGTTCGGCCCTCGCGTCCGTCATGACGACCCGCCTCTTTTCCTGTCACGCCGAGTGCCCCTCGGTTCAGGGCGCTCGCCAACATGGCCCAAGTCCGAAGCGGGCGAGGGCTGGAGCCTCTCGGGCATTCACCGGCTGCGCAGAGGGGAGCGCGCCATGCTCCCGGGCGGTCTTCAAGCCTCCGACCACCCGAAGGAGGGCGACTGCCTCGTCCTGCCGGGCGGACGTCTCGGCTACCTGGGGCACCGCCGGACCGAAGCATGTGTGCGGACCGGGACCGCGACTCGTTCCCTGCGGTGGGGTGCTGTCGCCGGCGGTGGATGCCGGCTCATCCGTCCTCATCGTTAAACCGCCCGCGCGCTCGCAGGATCCAGGTCTCAAGGGCCAGAGACTGCATGGCCGATGGCCCCGGACCCGACTGTCCCGAGACAGCTCGACGGCCTGCGAGGCCGCCTCCCCCATTCTCAGGCCCCCCGGTCGAAACCGCCTCACGGACAACGCCCTCACGAGGGGTCCCTGCGATGTCGCAGGAACGATGCTCGAAACCGGGCCGCGGGGGAGGGGGCCGTGCGAGGCCGCCCGAGGCCGCCCGAGGTCGATCGATGACGACCGACAGCGACAGGTGAGCTGCAATACCGAGCAGCGGAGCCGCAGTGGCCGGCAAGGTCCAGCCGGCTTCGAGGAGTACGCCGACTGGAGCGAGCAGCTGCTCCCTTGGGAGGACGTCGAGGCGAAACTGGGCGGCTACCTGGTCGGTCTGGCGGTGTTGGTGCTTACGAAGACCCAGCCCTGCCCGAACGCGGAGACCTCCGCCCGGGAACCGTGATCGTTTTCACCAGGATCTCCCTGTACCTCAACTACTCACACCCGAACTACCGGCCGCCCGAGAAGTGATGGCCCTCGCCGGTTTGTCCGACCTCCCTTGCCTGTCGGCCAACGATCAGGGCGGCGAAGGCGTCGAGGACGCGTTGCAGACCGAAGGAGTAGGCGTGGGCGGGGTCGTAGGCACTGCTGTGTGCGGCGCCTGCGGCTGCGCCGACGCGGACGGCAGTGGGGTAGGTGTTTTCGTCGAGGACCCGGGCGAGGAGCGGGGCGTTCAGCTCCCACCATTGTTGGTCGTTCAGGGCGCTGTCGTGCTGTGCGGCGCGGGCGTCGGCGACGGCGCGGGCGCATGCCTGCACGAAGGTGAGTAGGTGGGTCAGGCAGTCATCCATCTCGACGTCGCTGAGGCCGAGGCCGTCGAGCCCAGACAGTTCGTGCTCGTACTTTGACATCTGCCCCGGCCCCAGCGGAGGCCTGACGGTGGAGACGGCCGCGGCCCATGGGTGGCGTTCGAAGAGGGCTTTGTTCTCCTCGGCGATAGCGGTGACGCGTTGGCGCCAGGGCTGTCCGGTGATGTCGGTGCGGGGCATGCGGGCGTAGGCGGCGTCGAGCATGAGGTCGAGGAGTTCGGCCTTGCCGGGGACGTAGGTGTACAGCGTCATCGGCACCACGCCGAGTTCCTTGGCCACCCGGCGCATGGTCACCGCGTCCAGGCCTTCAGCGTCGGCGATGGCGGTGGCAGCCTCGATCACCGCGTCGATGCTCAACCCCCGTCGCGGTCCTCGGCGACGGTCGGAGGAGGAGCTGCGCCACAGCAGTTGCAGGGTGTGGGCCGGGTCGCCCGAGCTGGTTCGTTCCGTTGGCACGGGGTCATCCTCTCGCAGTCAAACTCTGTACGATGTATATTGTACTGCGTATAGAGAATGTGCTCAGTGCGATCTCGGAGGAGTTTTCATGAAGGTCACCTCTAGTGCCGTGTCGCTCAACGTCGACGATGTCCCCGCATCCAGCGCCTTCCTCGTCGAGCACTTCGGGTTCCGCGAGGAGATGGCCGCCGACGGCTTCGCGTCCCTGACGCGCGACGACGTCGGCATGAACGTCATCTTTTTGCGGCGGGGGCTGGACACCCTCCCGGCAGACCAGCGCGACGAGCACGCCGCAGGTCTGATCCTCGCCTTCGTCGTCGAGGACCTCGAAGGCGAGCTGGCGCGCCTGCGCTCTGAAGGCGTCACGATCACCATGCCGCTGACCGACGAGGAGTGGGGTGAGCGCGCCTTTCAGGTCCGCGATCCCAACGGCGTCATCGTCCAACTGGTCGACTGGAACGCACCCACCAGCCGCTGAGACAACCGGCGGCGCCGCCCCGAAGCGATGACGCCCAGCCAGGGTCACAGGGCGCCGCGAGGAGAGGCCCCGACCTGTTGTTGAGCCCCTCAATCAAGTAGAGAACGCGAGGGGCCCTGGAAATTTTCGAATTTTCGAGGAGCCCCAACAGGGCCGACCTCGGCGGACTGGGGCCGGTTTTTCCCGGCTTCCGGCCGACGAGGGAGGCCGCCGCGGCCGCGGGTAGAGCCCACCGCATACTGACGGCGCTCAGTACTACGCAGCCCGCCGCGACAACGGTCAGACGGCTCCCGGGGTCGACGGCCCGCCGGGCCGCACTGCTGATCACCGCTCTGTCCACCCGGACGACCGTACGCAGCCCAGGGGTGCCCCGGCACTGCCGAAAGTCCCCCTGCGCAGGCGGTGTGCCGCTGCCGGCCGGAGTGGTTGTGGCTCCAGGCAGACGCCGGACCAGGCCCAGCTCAAGCACGGTGTGCCGACGGAGCCGTCCAGTTGGGCGAGTTCAGCCGTACCGTCCGTACCGGCTATACCGTCCGTCAGGACGACTCCGGGGGCGCGCCACCACTCATGTCACATCGTGGTCAGTCATCGGCGGGACGCTTCTTGGGCCGTCCGCTCGGTCGGCTCAGGCGTTGGGGCGCTTGCCGTGGTTGGCGTTCTTCTTCTTACGGCCGCGTCGCTTGTTTCCTCGCTTGGCCATGCTGCACATCTCCTTGTTCAGGCGTTCAGGCGTTCGCGAATTCGCGCATTCGGGACTTTTCGTGCCTTCGTCAGTCTAGGTTCGGCCCGGTGAGACCGCATCAGGGGGCGATTCTCGGGCCGTCACCCGTATGGGCGCGTCCGGGTGGTCGCGCGGGAGCGTGCCGCGCAGGGTCGGTTCTGTCTTGCAGTCCCGCTTCCGGTCAAGGAGTCTCCATGGCACACTCAGCGCCCATGCCCGGCCAGGCCCGTACCGCCGAACTCGGGGGCATCAACCCCTGGGCGGCCGGTGGGATCACGTTCGCCGGCGTGCTGCTGCTCGTCGACGGTGTCCTCGGAGTGATCAAGGGCATCACCGGTATAGCCTCCGACGAGGTCTACAGGCGTGTCAGGAACTACACGTTCAAGTTCGATGTGAGCGCATGGGGATGGATCCACCTCGTCCTCGGCATCGTGCTCGTATGCGTCGGCTGGGGCATCCTCAAGGGCGCCGCCTGGGCCCGTGTCACGGGTGTGGTGCTCGCCGCCATCAACCTGGTCGTCAACTTTGTCTGGCTGCCGTACCAGCCGGTCTGGGCGATCGTCTCCATCGCCATCGACGCGTTCGTGATCTGGGCCCTGTGCACGGAGACCTCGGAGGCGGTCATCTGAGTCATTCGGGTGCCAGGGCCCGACTCGGCTGTCCGGGAGGCCAGTTGGCCCATGCCGATCCTCGGTGAGGGTGAGTGAGTGAATGCGCTGGTGCGCGAGTGAGTGAGTGAGTGAGAGGACTGCGGTGTCGGAGGAGAACACGGAAGAGCTCGTCGCGCTCGCCGCCGAGGCGTATGTCTACGGCTGTCCGCTGGTCCACGACCTGTCGACGGTCGAGAACTTCATGCACACGGGCTTCGGGCCGCTGCCGCCCACCCCCTTCAACCACTTCGCGCATTCCGCTCAACTGGCTCTCCCCTACACGCACTTCTTGTCCGTCGACAACGACACCGTCCACTCGATCGCCCACCTCGACCTCTCCGGCGGGCCGGTCCTGCTCCATGTCCCCGACACGGGCGGCGCGTACTACGTGCTGCAGTTCGTGGACGCCTGGACCAACAACTTCGCGTACGTCGGCCGCCGAGCCACCGGTACGGAGGCCGGGGACTGGCTCGTCGTGCCACCCGGCTGGTCGGGCAGCGTGCCCGACGGGATGCGCGGGGTGATCGACGCGCCGACCTCCGTCATCTCCGTCATCGGCCGCAACGCCTGCAACGGACCGGACGATCTGGGGCGGGTCCGCGCGCTTCAGGCACAGTTCACCCTCACACATTTCGAACCGGGGACCCACCGCACGGGACTGCCCGCGCCCGACCCCGACGCACCGGAGTCGCTGCGGTTCTTCGAGCGGCTCAGGGTGTGGATGGCCGATTTTCCGCCGTCCGCGGCCGACCAGGCGTATCAGGACCGGTTCCAGCCGCTGGGGCTGCTGGAGGAGGGGCCCTCGCCGTATGTGTCCGCCGACCCCTCCCTCGTACACGCACTGACCGAGGGCCTGGCGCGGGGCAAGGCGCGGGTGGAGGAGGCGAGCCGGCCCGCGACGGCGGTAGGGGGCTGGGAGATGGATCCGCATCTCTTCGACTACAACCTCGACCGGTACGGCATCGGGACCGTCGACTCCCCGGAGTGGCGGATCGCGGACCGGGAAGCTTCCTATCTGACCAGGGCCGTGGTGGCACGGAGCGCGCTGTGGGGGAGCCATGGGTACGAGACGCTGTACGCCCACACCTTCCGCGACGCCGACGGCGAGCGGCTGAACGGCGCCCACTCCTACGTGCTGCGCTTCGACCGGCAGCCGCCGGTCGAAGCGCTCTGGTCCCTGACCATGACCACGTCCGACACGCCGGATCACCACCGCGTCGAGAAGTCGGCGGAGCGGTACTCGATCGGTGACCGCACCCCGGGCCTCGTATACGGAGAGGACGGTTCGCTGACGATCCACATGCAGAGGGAGCGTCCGGCCGCCCCGGCTGCGGCGGCGAACTGGCTTCCCACACCCGACGGGGACTTCCGGCCCGTGCTCGGGCTGTATGTACCGGGACCCGAGATTCTCGACGGTACGTACGAGATCCCCGCTGTCGAACGGAGCGGCGGACGGCGAACGGAGTGGTGAGGTGAGGTGCGGGGGAGCCCGGCGGGCGGCTGTTTGCCCCGGGCGTTGTCAGTGGCTCGGGTCACACTGGAGGCATGTGCCGCAGCATCAAGACCCTTCGCCCGCCCGCTCTCCCCGAAGAGGCCACCGAGGAGGAGATTCGGGCCGCCGCCCTGCAGTTCGTACGCAAGGTGTCCGGCTTCCGTGCGCCGGCCGCGCACAATAAGGAAGTGTTCGACCGGGCTGTCGACGAGATCGCCGAGGCGACCGCCAGGCTTCTGGACGGTCTGGAGATAAGGGGAGCCGTCAGGGCGCCGTAGTGGCAGTCGCGGGCGCCTGGGCTTGGGCCGCAGCCGCTGCTGCCGGGCGGCGCATGAGGTACGCGGCCAGGGTGCCCGCCACGAACAGGGCGAGGACCGAGACGGCCGTGCCCACCCAGGTCGCGCCGAGCCAGTGGGCAGCGAAATATCCGAGGCCCACGCTGTATCCGGCCCAGGCCACGCCTGCCAGGGCCGACCAGGGCAGGAATTCCTTCGCCCTGCGATGCGCGGCACCCGCGCCCAGGGAGACGACCGAGCGGCCCGCCGGGGCGAAGCGGGCGATGATCACGAGGATGCCGCCGCCCCGGGCGAGGGCGGCGCCGAGACGTTCCTGCGCGGAGCTGAGGCGGCGGGAGCGGGCGATGGCCCGGTCCAGACGTTCGCCGCCGCGCCAGGCCAGCCGGTACGCGACGAGGTCACCGAGGACCGAGGCGGTGGCCGCGCACAGGATCAGGGCGAGGAGGGAGGGGACCTGGGACACCTGCTCGGCGGCGTGCGCCGCGGAAGTCGCACCCGCGACCGTTGTTGAACCGGCGGCTGCCGTGGCGGCAGCGATCACCAGGACTCCGCTGGGCAGCACGGGCAGAAAGACGTCCAGGAGCACCGAAAGGGCGATCACGGCGTAGATCCATGGGCTGCCTATCAGCGCACCCACACTCTCAAGCACCTACTACTCCCCGATCGGAACAACGCCGCGACGTCGCAGGGGAGCGGCAGGAGCGGCAGGGCCAGTTGTACAGCGTACGCCTGACGTTCATCAGGTGATCGAAAAATTTCGGGCGATGTTGGAAAGCTCACGTACACCCGGAAATGGGAAGATTAGGCTCCGGGTGCGGGTGTACGTGAGGAGTGGCCGTGGAGCGGCCCGCGGCGGACGGGCCGGCCGTGTCGGAACGGCCCGGAACGGCCCGCGAGCGGAAGGGCCGGCCCGGCTCGTGAGGGGAAGGGCCGGTCCGGCTCGTGCGGATTAGGCCGTTATGGCGGTCAGACCGATACGGCCGGTGCCTGCTGGCCGGTGCCTGCTCGCGTGCGCGGGTTGCCGAACCATGGCCCGCCGGTCCTGTGCCGGCCGACCGGCGGCGTGCCCGTCCGCCCGTGCCGCGCCGGCAGCCGGCCGCGCGCACCCAGCGCGCCTCATTGGCGTCGAGCATCGACCGTCGCTGTTCGTCGAGCTCGCGGGCCGCGCGGGGCTCCACCATCAGCAGCCGTACTCGGCCGAAAACACGTCAGTAGCTCCAGGGCGCGAGCGTGGGCTCGGCTTCCGCCTCGGCGGCGAAACAGCGCAGGGTTTCGGTGCCGTCCGGGACGGCGCGCACCGCCATGCCGTCCCGGTGTACTGGTACGGAACCGTGCGGCGTGCACGGCCCCGTATGGTACGGAACGACGAGGGAGGGCGGGACGGTTCCGCTCGGCGGCCCCTTGCCGAGGTGCTGGGCCAGGGGCCCGGTGAGGCGCCTGGCCCAGCACCTGGCGAGGGGCCGGTTGCGGTGTTCGGTGCGGGGGTCAGCAGCCGTTCAGGACGGACTGCAGGGTGCTCTTCTCGGCCGAATCGACGCTCAGGTCGTAGTAGTGCTTCACATGCACCCAGGCGCGCGCGTACGTGCACAGGTACGAGGTGCGCGAGGGCAGCCATTCGGCCGGGTCCTTGTCGCCCTTGGACTGGTTGACGTTGTCCGTGACCGCGATGAGCTGCGGGCGCGTCAGATCGTTGGCGAACGACTGCCGTTGGGCGGTGGTCCAACTGCTGGCGCCCGACCGCCAGGCCTCGGCGAGCGGGACCATGTGGTCGATGTCCAGGTCGGAGGCGGCGGTCCAGGTGGCACCGTCGTACTCCGAGTACCAACTTCCGCTGACGGCCGCGCAGCTGGAGTCCTGCGTCACATTCGTGCCGTCCCGCTCGAGAACGACCTCACGGGTGTTGCAGGCGCCCGACTGGGTGATCCAGTGCGGGAACTTGTCGCGGCTGTAGCCGGTCGACGAGCCCTCCGCGGAGACGGTCAGCTGGCTCAGATAGGTGCGGGCGGTCGACGCGGAGACCGGGGTGGGCATGGCCGCCTGGGCGGTGGGGGCGGTGAGCAGCCCGGTGGTTGCGGCGAGGGCGGCGGATGCGACGACAACAGCGGTGCGACGCGCGTAGACACCTGACATGCGAACTCCCTTGATGTGGGGGGCCTTGGACGGGTGACCCTTCGGGCCCGACCATCGTGGCGGCGCCGGGTTTCCGTGGGGTGGGCGCCAGGTAACAGGGTGGCGACATGGGCACGTCACATCAAGGGTTCTGGCGAACAGCGCTGGAGCATGGGGGTGTACGTCCGCATCTGCGCGGGCGCATGTGCTGACGCATCGGCAACTCGCCTAAGCCGTAGACCGGTTCGCGCGGGTGGCCGGAGTCGGGCCGGTCATAGGGTTACGGCGTGCTGCTACCGGTCAACATCACGCTCGGGGTCGTCCTCGCCCTGCTGCTCGTGGCGGCGGCCACCGTCGCCGCCCTGGCCTCGCTCGGCCGGTCGCGCGAGATCTTGGTGGCCGGGCTGCGGGCCGCGGTCCAACTCGCCGCGGTTTCCCTGCTCATCGGCTGGGTGGTCCGTTCGCTGCCGCCGCTGCTCGCGTTCGTGGCGCTGATGTACGCCGTGGCGGTACGGACGGCGGGCCGCCGGATCACCCGCAATCGCACCTGGTGGTGGGCTGCCCTGCCGATCGGTGCGGGGGTCGCGCCGGTGATCGCCCTGCTGCTGCTCACCGGGATCGTCCCGGTCCGGGGCATCGCGCTGATCCCGGTGGTCGGCATCCTCATCGGGGGTGCGCTGACCGTGACCGTGCTCGGCGGGCGGCGGGCGCTGGACGAGTTGACGACCCGGCGCGGAGAGGTGGAGGCGGGTATGGCGCTCGGACTGCTCGACCGCGACGCGAGGCTGGAGATCGCCCGGCCCGCAGCGGCGGACGCGCTGCTGCCGGGGCTCGATCAGACGCGGACGGTGGGGCTCGTCACGTTGCCGGGCGCCTTTGTGGGCATGCTGCTGGGCGGCGCCTCACCGGTCGAGGCGGGGGCCGTGCAACTGTTCGTGCTCGTTGCGCTGATGGCCGTACAGGTGGTGGCCGTCACGGTCGTGCTCGAACTGGTGGCGCGGGGACGGCTGTACCGGGACTGAGGCCCGCCGGGGCCGGCTATTGCGCGGCGATGAGTGAGCGCGGCGGTCGCGTCCATGAAGGCGGGCGCTGCGGCGATCGGGGCGACGCCGTCGGTGTCGGCGGTCTCCTCGGCGAAAGAGAACAAGCAGCCTCGCCCGCCGGTCAGGGGGGTGACGGGCGAAGGCTACTTTGTTCCATCACGATACAAAAACCTGTCCGGGAAAGCCAATCCCCTCCCGGGTGGAGTCGTCGAGCGCTCCGTTCCGGGTGGTCAGGAGCGTCCCCGGCTCGTCGTCTCGGTGATCAGCGAGACGGCCCGTCAGCTGGAGGGGCGCGGACTGGTCCGGCGCGAGGGCATACAACTGGTGCTCACTCACAGAGGCCGGCTCGGAAGTAGTGGTGAAGCTCGCGGAGTCCCGTGAGGAGTCGATGGCCGAGCTGCTGGGCGACTGGTGGGGGCCAAAACGGTCGACCGACCTGGTCGGGCTCGTGGTGGAGCTGACCGCCGAGACGAGCCGGGTCTTGCAGGGAACGGCCCCGCGGCCCCACGGCTCAGCCGAGGCGGAACCACGCGGCCGGACCCGCGTGAGCGGCTCCATGGAAACCCCTACAGCTCCTTGGCGAACCAGTGCTCCGCGTACTGCCGCCGGTGGAACGCCGGAACCTCCCGATAGCCGTGCTTGGCGTACAGCCCCCGCGCCTCGACCAGGTCATTGCGGGTGTCGAGCCTGACCGCGCGTACGCCGATGGCGCAGGCCGCGCTCTCGACGGCCGTCAGGAGCAAACCCCCGCCGCCTGTGCCGCGGTATTCGGGGCGTACGAACACCCGGGTCAGCTCCGCGATGTCCGCGTCCACCACCAGCAGCCCGGCGCAGGCCGCCGGTTTCCCCTCGAACCGGCCGACGACGAACTGTCCGGTGGGCGGGACGAGCCGGTCGGCGCCGTCGTCGGTGAGCCCCTCGTCGATCTCCTCGGCGGTCGCGGGCCGCCCCCAGTAGCGGCCGGCGACCTCGTCGTAGTAGTCCCGCCGCAGCAGCGCGGCGTCGGGGGAGTCGAAGGGTTCGGGGGCAACGGTCCAGGTCATGCCGGTCATTCTGACTTGAGCATGATCGGAGAAACGAGCGGATTGATGAGGCGGACGCTTCACTCCGCATGCAAGCGTTCGAATACCTTCCTCCCCCCGCCGACGAACACGGGAGAGGGCGGGGGAACCAGCGTTCCGGTGCCGAGACCCGGCCCGAACGGTCATCCAGACATCTTTTCGAAATGGGCTGAATGACCGTCAGGCGAAGAGAGGGCCGATTGTGCCTACCTCGTAGCGCAATGCGAAGGTTTCACGGCACGCCCAGGTCGAGGGACGGGCACGGAATCGGCGGGAGGGTCGGCGCGGCGTGGCGAATGCGGAGCACGGTGTGCGCGGAAATGCGACGACGGGGGCGCGGACCGGGGCGGCCAGGGCTCTGCTCTGGCTGGTTGTGGCCGCGCTGGCTGTACGGCAGATGGCGGTGGTGCTGAGACAGCCGCCGGGCGAACGGCTCACCGATCTGGAGACCTGGATCGGTGAGAACGGTGTCCTGCGTGTGACGGGCTCGATGTACGAGAACGACCAGTTCACCGGTACCCCGTTCGCAGGGCTGGTGCTGAAGCCACTGATCCGGACCGCGGAACAGAGCCTGGGCGTCGCCTGGACCTTCGGTTCGCTGCTGCTCGTCGCCGCCCTGGGCATCGTCGCCGCCCGCGCGCTGCCGGGCCCGGTCACCCGCCGCACCTCACTGCCGGCCGCCCCTGTCGCGATCAGCCTGTTGATGCTCTCCCTACCGGTCCGTAACGCACTCCACCTGGGGCAGACCAGCATCCTGCCGGTCCTGCTGGTGCTGCTGGCCTGTTTCGTGGTCCGCGGGGAGCGCACCTCGGGCCTCCTGATCGGTCTCGCGGCCGCGCTCCAGCCGACCGTGCTGCTCTTCGTGGTCCTGCTCTGGCTCACCGGCCGCCGACAGGCGGCAGTGACCGGCGGCGCCGCGTTCGCCAACTGCACCGCGCTGGCCTGGGCCGCGATGCCGCACGACTCGTGGACCTACTGGGTGCACCATGTGGCGGGCGCCGGACTCGGCGACGACGCGGACAGTCAGGCCAATCAGTCCCTGCACGGCGCGCTGCTCCGGTTCGGCCTGACAGGTCCGCTCGAACTCGCGCTGTTCGTGGTGCTGGCGGCCGCTGTCTGCTACCTCGGACTGCGTCGCGCCGTCCGGTACGCGCGCGACGGCCAGTTGCTGCTCGCCGTCGCCGTGACCGGCTGCGTCGCCGTCGCCATATCACCGACCGCTTGGCAGCACCAGTTGCTGTGGGTGCTGCTCGCCGTGGTCGGGCGGGTCGGCAAGCGGGCTTCCGACCGGCTGGTGTGGCCGGCGGCCGTGGTGCTCGTGCTCACACTGCCGGGGAAGATGCTGCTGCCGAACATGGCGGTGGTCTTCCCCGTGCGCGACAACGTGCTGCTGATCGCGGCGCTCGGCGCGGCCTGCGTCGCACCGTTCCTGCCGCGCACCTCGCCGTACTGGCAGCAGCCGATCCCCACGGACTACGCGGCCCCGGTCGCGGCCCGCTGGAGCCGCATCCCTCTGCTGCCGTTCTGGCGGCGGGTGCTCAGTCGGCCCGATCTGCTGCTGGAACTGCTCCTGATCAGGGTCGTCTACTCCGCGTACTCCCATGTCAGGCTCGCGGCGACGGCAGGACGTGCCACCGCCGAACAGCATGGCCGCCAGATCCACTCCCTCGAACAGTGGCTGCATATCGACATCGAGCACTGGGCCAACCACGCGGTCGTCGAGGTCGGCCGGCTGAGGGACTTCTTCGACCACTACTACTCGACGTTCCACTTCATCGTGCCGCTGACGATCCTCGGCGTGCTGTTTGTGCGACGCCCCGCGGACTACCGCTGGGTCCGCAGCTCCATCGGCTTCGCCACGGCCCTCGCGCTGGTCGGCTTCTGGCTCTACCCGCTGGCCCCGCCGCGGCTGATGCCGGGTCTGGGTTTCATCGACACGGTCAATGGGGTCCAGGACTTGGCGAAGCCGGACTACGGGACGCTGACGTCCATGACCAATCAGTACGCGGCGATGCCTTCGCTGCACTTCGGCTGGTCGCTCTGGTGTGGTGTGGTCGTCGTCATGCTGGCCCCGAAGATGTGGATGAAGGCGCTGGGGCTGCTGCACCCGCTGTTCACGGTCTCCGCGATCGTGGCCACGGCCAATCACTGGGTGCTGGACGCGGTGGGTGGCGCGGTCGTCGTCGCGCTCGGCTTCGGGCTGACCTACGTACTGGTGGGGCCGCGGAGGGCGCAGTTGCCGGTCGTGCCAGCGGTGGCGAAGCCGCAGAACGGGATCGCGGTGCCGGTGCCGATTCCGAGGTCGGCCGACGACGCGGTGAGCAGCAAGCAGCACTGGAGCGCGTGAAAGGCCGACGGGGTGCCGGGACGATGTGTTCGTCCCGGCACCCCGTCGGCATTGGATCGCCGCTTGACCAGCATCCGCCCATCGGCCCGGGTCCGCCACTCGAACGGCTCAGGGGCCGGTCGTCCCGAGCGCCCAGGTGGCGAAGGACAGCGTGGCCATGGACACCACCGTAGAGGCCACCACGGAGTTGCGGGCCACGCGGGTGTCCAGGCCGTACTGCTGGGCGTAGACGAAGGCGTTCTGAGCGGTCGGCAGCGCGGAACAGAGCACGACGGCCATCAACTGGTGGTCCGGCAGATGCAACAGCGGACCGCCGACGACGAAGGCGATCAGGGGCTGGACCAACGTCTTGAGTGCGACCGTCACAACGACCTCCGCGCGCTTCGTACGCACCGCGGATCCGGCGGGCTCGGCGTGCTCCGCCGGACCGTCGTTCGCCGGGCGGCTGTTCAGGGAGAGGCCCAGCGTGACCAGGGCCGTCGGCACGGCGGCGGCGCCGAGCAGGTCGCCGGAGTGGGTGAGGGCATGCGGCAGTTGCAGTCCGAGTGCGGAGACGACGACACCCAGCAACGAGGCCATGATGATGGGGTTGCGGACCGGCATGGTCAGCATCCGCCGGACCACGACGCCCTTTCCGGAACCGGTCCCCGTGCCCGTGTCCAGCAGTGTCAGGATCACCGGGGAGACCAACAACACCTGGAACAGGATGATCTGGGCGACGAACGACGCGTCGCCGAGCACCTGGACCGCCACCGGAATACCGAGATTCGCGGAGTTGACGTAGCCGGACGCCATGCTGCCGATCGCCCGGTCGGCCGTGCCGCGGCCGAAGAGCCGGCCGGCCGCCACGAAGCCGAGGCCGCAGACCAGCGCCGTACCCGCCGCGAAGGCCACCATCGAGGAGTTGGCGAAGGCGGCCGGCCGGGCCCCGGAAACCATGGTGAACAGGGCGGCGGGCATTGCCACATGGAAGACGAACCGGCCGAGCACGGCTTCCGCCTGTTCGCCGAGGAGACCAGTGCGGCCGACCGCGTAACCGATGGCCGTGAGCGTCCAGATGGGGGCGAAGGCGGAGAGCAGGGCGTGCATGCCCGTCATCATCCTCGTGCTGTTGTGCGTGTCCCGCGCGAGGGTTCGGACGGGGGCGCGGGGTTTGTCGGTACGGACGGCGGGGGCCGGGGCGCGAGGGGGAGGCGCCCGCCGTCCGAAGCTGCCGGAGGCGGTCAGCTCCCGGCGGTTCCGACGTCCGCGGTGCTCGCGGCGGTGCTGACCTGAAGCTGCTTGATCCCGTTGAGCCAGGCCGAGCGCAGCCGCCGCGGGTCGCCGACCAGCCGCAGGTCCGGCAGCAAGTCCGCGATCGCGTTGAAGATCAGGTTGATCTCCATCACGGCAAGGGACTTGCCGAGGCAGAAGTGCGGACCGCCGCCGCCGAAGCCGAGGTGCGGGTTGGGGTCGCGGGAGATGTCGAAGGTCTCCGGGTTCTCGAAGACCTCGGGGTCGTTATTGGCCGAGGAGTAGAACAGCCCGACCCTGTCGCCCTTCTTGATCTGCTGCCCGCCCAGTTCGACATCCTGAGTGGCGGTCCGCTGAAAGGAGACCACAGGGGTGGCCCAGCGGACGATCTCCTCGGCGGTCGTCTCCGGCCGCTCGCGCTTGTAGAGCTCCCACTGATCGGGGTGGGTGAGGAAGGCGTGCATGCCGTGGCTGATGGCGTTACGGGTGGTCTCGTTCCCGGCCACGGCGAGCAGGATCACGAAGAAGCCGAACTCGTCGGAGGAGAGGTTCCCTTCGCCCTCCGCGGCGACCAACTGGGAGACGATGTCCTTGGCCGGGCACTCCTTGCGGGCCGCCGCCAGATTCATCGAGTAGGAGACGATCTCCATGGCCGCCTCGGTGCCGACTTCCTCGGTGATCGCGTACTCGGGATCGTCGTACGCGGCCATCTTGTTGGACCAGTCGAAGATCCTGGACCGGTCCTCCTGCGGTACGCCGATGAGTTCGGCAATGGCTTGGAGCGGCAGCTCGACGGCGATGTTGGTGACGAAGTCGAACGATCCGTCGTCGTCGGCGGCGGCGAGAGCCGTCTCGACGATCGAGCGGGCGCGGCTGCGAAGGGCCTGCTCCAGGGAGCGTATCGCCCGGGGCGTGAAGCCTCGTTGGACGATCTGGCGGACCCGGGTGTGCTCCGGCGGATCCATGTTCAGCATGATCAGCTTCTGGACCTCGATCTGGTCGCGGCTGATCGATTCGTTGAAGCGGATGACGGCGGTGTTGGTGTTCGAGGAGAACAGTTCGGGGTGGGTGGAGACGTACTTGACGTCCGTGTGCCGGGTGACGACCCAGTAGCCCTCGTCATCGAAACCGGAGATACCGGCCGGCTGGGTGCACCACCAGACAGGTGCGGTCTGCCGCATCTGTGCGAACTCCGGGTGCGGAATGCGGGCGTGGAGCAGATCGGGATCGGTGAAGTCGAACCCTTCGGGCAGATGGGGGCAGGACATCGGCAACTCCAGGTCGGTCCGAGAGCCGCCCGAACAATGCCTGACGGCCCATCAGAAGTTGCCCGAAAGGTAGTAACGAGTTCTACAACTGGCAAGAGGGGTGGGTCGATCTGTTGCGTGAAGAGTGGGCGAGGCAGGTATGAAAACGGACGCAAGGTGCGTGCAAGACCCTTGCGTACCCGGGGTAAGCCCCACAAGACTGCCTACAGAACTAGAACGCGTACTAGTTCCCCTCCGCGGGCGCCGGGACGCCCCTGCGGAAGCGAGGAGAGGACGAGCTCATGGCCGCGGAACCCGTCATCGTCGAAGCCGTACGCACCCCCATCGGCAAGCGTGGAGGAGCGCTCGCCAATCTGCATCCCGCCTACCTGCTGGGCGAGACCTACCGAGAACTTCTCGGCCGTACCGGCATCCACGCCGACTGCGTCGAACAGATCGTCGGCGGCACGGTAACCCACGCCGGCGAACAGTCCATGAACCCGGCCCGCAACGCCTGGCTCACCGTGGGCCTTCCGTATGAGACCGCCGCCACCACCGTGGACTGCCAGTGCGGCTCCTCGCAGCAGGCCTCCCACATGGTCGCCAACATGGTTGCGGCCGGAGTGATCGACGTCGGCATCAGCTGCGGTGTCGAGGCCATGTCACGCGTGCCGCTGGGCAGCGGCTCCAAGCACGGACCGGGCAAGCCCTGGCCCGACGAGTGGAATGTCGACCTGCCCAATCAGTTCGAGGCGGCCGAACGCATCGCCCGCAATCGCGGACTGACCCGGGAGAACGTCGACTCGCTCGGGCTGATCTCGCAGGAGCGGGCAGCCGTGGCGTGGGCCGAGGAGCGGTTCAAACGGGAGACGTACGCGGTCCAGGTGCCGACCACCGAGGAGGAGCAGGCGGCCGGGCAGGGCATGTGGCGTCTGGTCGACCGGGACGAAGGGCTGAGGGACACCACGATGGAGGGGCTCGGCCGGCTCAAGCCGGTCATGCCCACCGCGATCCACACCGCGGGCAACTCCTCGCAGATATCCGACGGCGCCTGCGCCATCATGTGGGCGTCCAAGCGAATGGCACGCGCCCTCAAGCTCAAGCCGCGCGCCCGGATCGTCGCACAGGCACTGGTCGGCGCCGACCCGCACTTCCACCTCGACGGACCGATCGACGCGACCCGCGCGGTGCTCGGCAAGGCCGGGATGTCGCTCAAGGACATCGACATCGTCGAGATCAATGAGGCCTTCGCCTCCGTGGTGCTGAGCTGGGCCCAGGTCTTCGGGCAGGACCTCGAAAAGGTCAACGTCAACGGCGGGGCCATCGCGCTCGGTCACCCGGTGGGTGCCACCGGGGCCCGGCTGATCACCACGGCCCTGCATGAACTGGAGCGCCGTGACAAGGAGTTCGCACTGATCGCGATGTGCGCGGGGGGCGCGCTGGCGACGGGCACGATCATCCAGCGGCTGTGACGCGGCCCTGCGGAAGAGACTCCGGGAAGGTCCCCGGCCGGTCGCCCGGCCGAATCCACGCTGCCGCGGCGCCGGACGGACATGCCCGCTCAGTACGGCACGTGGGTGGGGAAGGTGGCGGTGGGGCTGAACAGCGCGGCGTACGCCTCTTCGTGGTGGCGGCGGTGCCGCCCGGACCGGCTTACTTCCGTGACCGGGGCCGCGACTGGGGCCGCGACCGGGGCCGCGAGCGTGAGCATTCCGTCGTTGGCGAGCTCTTGTACGCGCATCAGCAGCGCCCGTACCTCCAGGCCGAGTTCGGCGGCCACCGTCTGCAGGTCGAGGCCGGACTCCCAGCTCCACAGCAGCACGGAGTCCATGCTGGGTGACCAGACAACGGTGTTCTCCATCTCGGTGGACTGTGTCGGAGGAGGGGGCGGAGGCGGGGCCGGGGCCGGAGCATGCGGTGGCGTATCCAGTGGCGGAACGATCAGCTCTTCGCGCGGGTGCGGCACGGGGATCTCGGGTGCGCAAGGGGGTTCGGCCGCCGCTTCCCTTACCGCTTGCGAGGTTAGGCTCAGGAGCTCCTCGGCGAGGGAGCGGGCGGCACTGCGGCCCACCGTGCGTCGCGCCAACCGCACTTCGCGCTCGTTCAGGCCCATCAGGTCCGCGATCGAGCTGTCGTCGCCGACGGTCACGGCGAAAGCCGCCAGCGTCCTGCTCCGTTCCGCCTGCGCCTCGTCCAGCAACGCCTGTGCCTGACGCATGCGTTCGTCGCTGGCGCAAAAAGCTTCCGCCAGCACAGCGTTCCGATCCCAGAATTCTCGAGGTTCCACATACGTGACAACGCTCCGGCGGCTGACGGGAACGGACCCCCGAGGAAAATGCGCCTAGATGGACCAACGGGTTATTAAGCTGGCCAAGTTATATGAAGTAGACCGTTTACCAAGTGTTGACCGTGTCAGGGCGTGGCGAAGGCCCCGACCGTCGGTCGGGGCCTTCGCGCGAGCTCAAGGGATGCCGGCTCAGTACCAGTGGTTGGCCTGCCAGAACGACCAGACGCCGCACGGGCTGCCGTAGCAGGCGAGGGTGTCGCACGGGCCGGGGCGGCTACTGACCCGGGTCGTGGAGGGCCAGGGACCTGTGGGGGTCCTCACTCGCCGGGACGTCGAATGTGACCTGGGCCTCGAAGGCGGCGCGGCGGGTGGCCCGGCGGAGCGCCTTCAGCAGCGTCGCGCCGACGGTGAGGGTCAGTACCAGGGTGAGCACGGCCCGGCCCAGGTCCCAGCCGAGCGACGTGGCCGTGCAGTACGCGAGGAAGCGGACCAGGTTCTCCGCCAGCGGATCACCCGGCTGGAAGGAGATCCCCGAGCCGAGTCCGGGCACGATCGTCCATCCGTACAGGTTCATCACCGTGCCGTACGCGAACGACGCCACGAACCCGTACACCGCCAGCATCAGGAGCTCTGCCCGCCCGCGCAGCCGGTCCGGGCCCGGCAGCAGGCCCGCGCCCATCGCGAACCAGCCCATCGACAGCATCTGGAACGGCATCCACGGACCCACCCCACCGGTGAGCAGCGCGGACGCGAACATCGTCACCGAGCCGAGCACGAAGCCGAAGCCGGGCCCGAGCACCCGGCCGCTCAGCACCATCAGGAAGAACATCGGTTCCAGCCCCGCGGTGCCCGCGCCCAGCGGGCGCAGCGCGGCGCCGACCGCGGCCAGCACCCCCAGCATCGCCACCGCCTTCGCGTCGAGACCGGAGTCCGCGATCATCGCGACGACCACGCCGACCAGCAGCGGCAGCAGCGCGGCGAACAGCCACGGCGCGTCCTCGGAGTGCGCCAGGCCGGTGTTCCCGTCGGCCAGCAACGGCCAGCCGAACGCGACCACACCGATCGCACTGATGAGGACGAGCGCGGCGATCGCGCGCGGCCCGAGACGTACCGGCCGTGCCCCGTGCCCGCTCATGACAGGGCTCCCAGTGCACCACGCACCTGTGCCACGGTCAGCCACTCCTGCGGGGCGAGGATCTTCGCGGTCTGCGGGGCGAACGCCGGGGAGGAGACCACCACCTGCCGGGTCTCCCCGTCCGCGACGACCTCCCCATCGGCGAGGATCACCACCCGGTGCGCCAGCTCGGCGGCGAGCTCCACATCGTGCGTGGCCAGGACGATCGCATGGCCCTCGGCCGCGAGGCCGCGGAGCACGCCGACCAGCCGGGCCTTCGCTGCGTAGTCCAGGCCACGGGTCGGCTCGTCCAGAAGCAGCAGCGGGGGCCTCGCGGTGAGCACGACGGCCAGGGCCAGTGCGAGCCGCTGGCCCTCGGAGAGATCGCGCGGGTGGGTGTCGTCCGGCACGCCGGGCAAAAGCTCGGAGACCAGCGCCCGGCAGCTGCCCGCGGCGGCGCCCGCATCGGCGTCGGCCGCCGCGCACTCGGCGGCGACCGTGTCCGCGTACAGCAGATCGCGTGGTTCCTGCGGTACGAGCCCGACTCGGCGCACCATCTCGCGCGGCTGCGTACGGTGCGGGGTCCGGCCGCCGACGAGGACGGTGCCTGTGGTGGGCTCGACCATGCCGACGAGCGTGGCCAGCAGAGTGGATTTGCCGGCCCCGTTGCGGCCCATCAGGGCGACGGTCTCGCCGGGAGCGACGGTGAGCGTCACCCGGCGCAGCGCCTCGACGCGCCCGCGCCGTACGCCGAGACGCTCGACCTGGGCCGGGTCATCCGCGACGGGCTCGGAAGCGGTCGCGGTGGGGGCGCCGCGGCCCAGCAGCCGGGCGAGCACCCCACGCCGCGGCGCCGGGGCGGCGGACAACGGTGCCCATACCGTCCCGGCGGCCCTGCCCGTCCCCGGCGTCTCGGCAGCCCCAGCAGCCTCGACCGCTCCGTCGGCCCCGGCCCGCACACCCGCCCCGGCCCGCACACCGGCCCGGACTGCCTGGTCCGCCCCGGGCGGCTGTGCCTGCGCCAGCCGCTCGCGCAGGCCCGCCGCCCGGCGCCGGGCATCGCGGACCGAGAGCGGCAGTGGTTCCCACCCCGCCAGTCGGCCCAGCGCGACGACCGGCGGGTTGACCGGGGAGACGGCCATGATGTCCGCGGGCGCGCCCATGACCGGTGCGGCGCCCGGTGACGGCAGCAGGACGACCTGGTCCGCGTACTGCACCACCCGTTCCAGCCGGTGCTCCGCCATCAGGACCGTCGTACCCAGGTCGTGCACCAGCCGCTGGAGCACCGCGAGGACCTCCTCGGCCGCCGCCGGGTCCAGCGCGGACGTCGGCTCGTCGAGGACCAGGACCTTCGGGTGCGGGGTGAGGACCGAACCGATCGCGACCCGCTGCTGCTGGCCGCCGGAGAGCGTGGCGATCGGCCGGTCGCGCAGCCCGGCCAGACCCAGCAGGTCGAGGGTCTCCTCGACCCGCCGCCGCATCACCTCGGGGGCGAGACCCAGCGACTCCATCCCGTACGCCAGCTCGTCCTCGACCGTGTCGGTGACGAAGTGGGAGAGCGGGTCCTGGCCCACCGTGCCGACCAGATCGGCGAGTTCGCGTGGTTTGTGGGTACGGGTGTCGCGGCCGTCGACCGTGACCCGGCCGGTCAGCGTGCCGCCGGTGAAGTGCGGTACGAGACCGGACACGGCGCCCAGCAGCGTCGACTTGCCGACCCCGGACGGACCGACGAGCAGTACCAACTCGCCCTCGGGAACGGTCAGATCGACCCCGGAAAGGGTGGGGCGCTCCGCCCCCTCGTACTGCACCGAGACATGCTCGAACCGGATCACTGGCTCTCCTTGGAATTCGGGGCGCCCACCGGCGGCGGCACGGGCGCCACCACCGCGGGCAGCAGCCCGATCAGCACCGCCGCCGCGGGCCACAGCGGAAGCACCGGTGCGACCAGCGGTACGACCCCGGGGTGCAGCGCCTCAGGATCGACACCGCCCGCCCAGATCATCGCCACGGCCACCGCGACCCCCGAACCCGCCACCAGCCAGGCCCGCACACCCCACCGGTCGGGCCGGTAGCGGGTACGGACCGAGCGGGCCCCGCCGAGCCGCAGCCCGGCCATCGCGGCGACGAGCCCGGCGATCAGCAGCGGCAGGCCGTACACCGCCCCCTGCACGGCCAGCAGACCGTACGTACCCGCGCACACCCCGAGCAGCCCGCCGAGCGTGAGGACGTTCGTGGTGTGCCGGACGGCGGGCGGGACCTGGGCGGTGCGCCCGTATCCGCGCGAGTCCATCGAAGCCGCCACCGCAACCGACCGCTCCAGCGCGCCCTCCAGGACCGGCAGTCCGATCTGGAGGACCGCCTTGATGCCGCCGGTCGGACGGCCTCGCAGCCGCCGCGCGGTGCGCAGCCGCGCCACATCGGCGACCATGTTCGGCGCGAACGTCATCGCGACGACGACGGCGACTCCCGCCTCGTACAGCGCACCCGGCAGTGACTTCAGCAGCCGGGCCGGGTTGGCCAGCGAGTTCGCCGCACCGACGCAGATCAGCAGGGTGGCCAGCTTCGCCCCGTCGTACAGCGCGAAGAGGAGCTGCTCGGCGGTGACCTGGCCACCGATCCTGATCCCCTTCGCCCAGTCCGGCAGCGGCACCTCGGGGAGGGTGAACAACGTATGCGTACCGGGGATCGGTGAACCGAGAAAGATGGAGAAGACCAGCCGTACGCCGACGACGAACAGCCCGATCTTGATGAACGCGCCGTACGAGCGGGCCCACGGCGCGTCCGTACGCCGCGCCGCGACCACATAGCCCGCAACCCCGACCAGCAGCCCGAGCAGCAGCGGATTGGTGGTCCGGGACGCGGCGGTGGCGAGGCCGAGCGCCCACAGCCACCAGGCTCCGGCGGGCAGGGCGTTGCTCCGGTTCGCCTCGGGGGCGCGCAGCGGGCGGCGCAGCCGGACGGTGCCGGTGGCGCCGGTCACCGGGCCACTGGTCGGGGCGGTCATCCGCGGCGGCGGCGGGCCTGCACGACTGCGCCTGTGCCGAGGAGAAGAATGGCGGCGACACCGACGAGCAGCCCGGCGGACGGACCGCCGCCGACGTCGCCCGAGCTGTCGGCGGCGGCGGAACCGGCCGGGTCCGGGGAAGCGGACGCGGCGGGTGCCCCGTGCTCGTTGTCCGAGACCTGTTCGCCGCAGCCCGAGCTCGGATAGCCGGAGATGGCGCAGAGCAGCGCGTCGCTGCTGTAGCGCAGCGGCTTGGCCACCGAGGCGAGCGCCTCCGCGGTGCTCGCGTCTGGGGCGACCTGCGCGCATGCCGTACGCGGCGCGGGCGGCGTCTCGCCGGCCGGGGCGTCCGACGCCGTGCCCGGGTCGATGACCAGCGCGACCCGTTTGGTGCCGTCCTCGGCCGGGGTGTCCGCGCAGATCTTCGCGAAGTCGGGGGAGCGGCGCGGCTTCGCCGAGTCCTGGGAGTCGTCGCTCACCGAGAACCGGAAGCCCTGCACCGTGCCGTCGTCCGGCCGGACCAGGGACGGGCCCTGGGTGGCGTACGTCCAGCCGGTGCCGGAGCCCTCCCAGAACGACCAGTACCGGTAGCCCGCAGCCTGAGCCGTCCCCGCGCAGAGCACGGTCAGAACGGAGCCCAGGACCACCAGCAGGGCGGAGGTCCTTCCCGCCCGCCTCACAGCTGCTGGTTCTTCCGGCGGCCGCTTATCAGGAAGCCGGCGCCCGCACCGACGACGAGGCCGATGCCCACGTACCACCACACGCCGTTGATCACGTCGTCCCCGCTGTGGACCTCGTCCTTCTCCGTGGGCACGTACCCGGTGTCGGCGGACGGGTCGGGCGTCGTGATGGCCGCGGGGGCGGGGCCGGTGGCGTTCAGTTTGTCGACCAGGTTGACGCCGCCGAAGTCGCGGGCGTCGGCGCCGGTCGCGTGCGCGGCCAGAACCAGCTGAGCATAGGCGGCGGGACCGTTCTGCTCGGCCCATTCCCCGGAGTTCTTCTTCAGCCAGCCGACGGCCTTGGCCGCCTTGTCCTGGTGGCCCGCGGCGGACAGTGCGACGACCGCGTCCGCGGTGTTGCCGAAGTCGGGCTGCGGGGTGGAGTCGGTGGCTCCGGGCATCGGCGCCAGGTTCAGATGGCCGCTGGTGGCGAGGGCGTCCGCGAGGAAGTGGGCGCCGTTCTGGGCGGCCTGTTCGGGCGTGAGCCCGGACCCCGGGTGGCAGCTGGGCGCCTTGACCGCGGCGTTGTCCCCGACGGCCAGGCCCTTGCCCATCATGCCGAGCACGGCGGCCGCGGTGGCGTCCGCGTTGGCGGCGAGCTTCCCCTTCTTGTCGGGCTGGTAGGCGAAGGCGCCGCCGTCCTTGCCGCCGCACGGGATCGCGAGATCGAGCAGTGCGTCGTAGGGGGTCTTGCCGCCCGGGGTCGTGATGTCCGCGATCCGCTGGCCCTGCCGGGCGAGGGCGCCGATCACCAGCGAGGTGGAGTTGGCGTCACTGGGGCTGCCCGCGGTGTAGCCCCAGCCGCCGTCCTCGTTCTGTACGGACTTCAGCCAGCGCACCGAGTCGTTCACGACGTCCCGGTGCCCGCCCACCTCGACGAGTGCCTGGGTGGCGACCGCGGTGGCATTGGTGTCCAGCATCGTTTTCGCGTCGCACGGTTTGGAGACATCGGGCCGGTACGCGGCGTAGGCGCCGTTGGCGCACTGCTGGCCGATCAACCAGTCCACCGACTTCGTGGCGGGCGTGACGCCCTCGACCCGCTGGGCGAGGAAGGCCAGCGACTGCCGCCAGACACCGTCGTAGGTCGGGTCCTTCGTGCCGTACAGCCCCGACGGCAGCGCGACGGACGGTGAGGGCGACGGGGAAGGCGCTGCCACCGCGACCGGGGCAGCGGCCGCACAGAGCACGGTGGCGGTGACGGCGAGCGTTGCTGCGCTGCGGCGTACGGTCATGGCGGGCGGGGCCTCTCCTGCGGGGGAACCGGGCACAGGCACGCTCACGCACCAGGCTCCGGCTCCGTATACCTCGACGGTGCCGACCACCGGGGTTCCGATGGTGCGAGCCGGTCACGACCGCGGACAGGGCATTCCGACTCACCGTCTTCGACGACGGTTCACGGCTGCGTGGTCAGCGCCGGATTTGCACCGGCTTCCCCCTGAACGGGCATGATGACGACTCGCACACTCTACCGGGCGGGCTCAAACGGCCTCCGAGCCGGGAGGAGCGCCGACGCCCGTCCTCCCTCCCGCCCGGGCGGGAGCCCCCGTCACACCGTGATGTACGTCACCGGCTCGCTCCCCGCCACCGCCTCCGCGCGCCCCAGCTTCACCAGCCGCCGCAGATGTGCCTCCGCCTCCGAGACGGCGATGCTCCGCGAGCCGTGCGGGATCTGCGCCCAGGGCCGGTTCCACTCCATCCGCTCGGCCAGCTGCCATGGCGTCAGCGGGGTGACCAGCAGCTTGAGCAGCCCGGTCAGCCGCTCCTCGTGATGGTCCAGGAGTTCCTGTACGCGCCCGGCGGCATCCGTGAACGCGTACTGATGGGCGGGCAGCACTTCGGCGACCCCGAGCCTGCCGATGCGCTCCAGCGAGTCGAGGTAGTCGCCAATGGGGTCTCCCCAGCTCGAACGCAGCCGAGAGCTCCGGGAGGGGGCGGTCACGGTCGCGTCGTCCGGGTCCTCGTACAGCCCGATGTGCGGGCTGATCCCCGGCAGCAGATGATCCCCGGAGAAGAGCCGGCCACGGCCCGGCAGATTCCTCGGATGCTTCTCCTCCAGGTGTAGGCAGACATGGCCGGGCGTGTGCCCCGGCGTCCAGATGGCCCGCAGTTTGCGGCCGGCCAGAGCGAGGAGTTCACCGGGAACGATCTCCCGGTCCGGAAGCGCGGCCCGCAGCCCGGGCAGCGTGCGCATCCGGCCCCTCTCGGCCGCGGCCGCCCGCAACGGTGCGAGATGCTCCTCGGGCGCACCGACCGCGGTGAGCTTCGCCGAGAGATACGTCAGCCAGGTACCCGGCCGGGACTCGCGGGTCCGCCGCACGATCGCGGTGTCCGCCGCATGCATGGCGATCCAGGCTCCCGACGCCTCGCGCACCTGCCCGGAGAGGCCGTGGTGGTCGGGGTGATGGTGGGTGATGACCACACCGTGGATGTCGCCGATGCCCACACCGACGACGGCGAGACCGGCGGTGAGAGTGTCCCACGCCTCCGGATCGTCCCAGCCGGTGTCGATCAGGACCGGCCCGCGATCGGTGTCGAGGACATGCACGAGGGTGTGGCCGAGTGGATTGTCAGGGATGGGGACCTTGATGCTGTGCACGCCCCCGCCGTGGTCGGTCACCTGCGTCATGGGGTCCCCATCTCTCTCCGCGGCCTGGTCGGCGTACCGGACGTACGGCTGTGCGGTGCACTGCGCTCACTGTAACGAGAACTTGTTCCAGTGGTAGCCCCGGTCGACTATCCGCATCAAGGTGCTCCGTGACGGGGCGAAGCGGTCATGGCTGCCGGTGTGCCCGGTGGGCGTTGTCGCAGCCGTGGACTCCTGGAACTGGAACTGGTATCAGTTCTGACACGGAGTCAGGTATCGTGCCGGGTCGCGGGAGGCAGCAGCCATGACCGAGCTTGTCGAACACGGAAAACTGTTCATCGGCGGGGAGTTGGTCGATCCGCTGGGCCGGGATGTCATCGAGGTCATCTCCCCGCACACCGAACAGGTCATCGGCCGGGTGCCGCACGCCTGTGAGGGGGATGTGGACCGGGCCGTCGCCGCCGCTCGGCGGGCCTTCGACGAGGGGCCCTGGCCGCGGATGGCCGTGGACGAGCGGATCGCGGTGATCAGTCGGATCAAGGACGCGTTCGCCGTACGGTACGAGGAGATCGCCCGGGTCATCAGCTCGGAGAACGGCACCCCGTACACGTCCGGCGTCATGGTGCAGGCGCTCGCCGCGATGATGGCGTGGGACGCGGCGATCACGGTCGCCCGCACCTTTCCGTACGAGGAGCGGCGAGACGGGGTCCTCGGTCCGCTGCTCGTGCGTCGGGAGCCGGTCGGAGTGGTCGCGGCCGTGGTGCCGTGGAACGTCCCGCAGTTCACCGCCGCCGCCAAGCTCGCGCCCGCGCTGCTGGCCGGCTGCTCCGCCGTGCTCAAGGTCTCGCCCGAATCCCCGCTGGACGCCTACATCCTGGCCGAGATCGTCGCCGAGGCCGGGTTGCCGCAGGGGGTGCTGTCGATCCTTCCGGCCGACCGTGAGGTCAGCGAGTACCTGGTCGGGCATCCGGGCGTCGACAAGGTGTCGTTCACCGGGTCCGTGGCCGCCGGGCGCCGGGTGATGGAGGTCGCCTCCCGCAATCTCACCCGGGTCACGCTGGAACTGGGCGGGAAGTCCGCCGCCGTGATCCTTCCCGATGCCGATCTGGACACGGCCGTCGCCGGCATCGTCCCCTTCGCCTGGATGATCAACGGCCAGGCATGCGTCGCCCAGACCCGCATCCTCGTCCCGCGTTCCCGCTACGACGAGATGGCCGAGGCGTTCGCCGCCGCCGCAGGTGCGCTGAAGGTGGGTGACCCGCTCGACCCCGCCACCGAACTCGGTCCCCTCGTCGCGCGGCGCCAGCAGCAGCGCTCGTTCGACTACATCCGCATCGGCCAGGACGAGGGCGCCAAGATCCTTACCGGCGGCGGCCGTCCGGCGTCCCAGGAACGGGGCTGGTACGTCGAGCCGACTCTCTTCGGCGACGTCGACAACTCCATGCGCATCGCCCGCGAGGAGATCTTCGGCCCCGTCATCTGCCTCCTGCCGTACGGCGACGAGGCCGAGGCCGTACGGATCGCCAACGACTCCGACTACGGCCTCAGCGGCAGCGTCTGGACCGCTGACACCGAACGCGGTATCGACATCGCCCGCCGGGTCAGGACGGGCACGTACAGCGTGAACACCTTCAGCCTCGACATGCTCGGCCCGTTCGGCGGCTACAAGAACTCCGGCCTGGGGCGGGAGTTCGGCCCCGAGGGATACGCCGAGTACTTCGAGCACAAGATGATCCATCTGCCGACCGGACACGAGGGGGCGTGATGGGGGACCGCTGGGCCGTGGAGGTCGACCGGGCGGTCTGCATCGGCTCCGGGATGTGCGTGAACCACGCCCCGGCCGGATTCGCGCTGGATTCCGCCCGGCAGTCCCACCCGGCAGCCCCGGAGACCGACGCCAACGAGAAGGTCCTTGCCGCGGCCGAGGGATGCCCGGTCGAGGCGATCACGATCACGCTGATCGGCTCGGGGGAGGTCGTCTTCCCGCCGGAGGAGTAGGCGGAGCGGGCGCGGCGAAGTGGATGTGCCGTCGAGCCTCGGAAGGTTCAGGGGGGGCCGAACTGCCGGAACCGGGCAGTGAATACGCCGTGGTGCCCGGCTAACATCCGGGTATGGCAGGAAGGGTGTTCCTGCCATGACTGGTGAGGGGGACGGTCTGCCATGGTGGAACTCTGGGTGATGTTCGGTGTCATGGCGGCGGCAGTCGCGTCTCTGATCGTCGTGCTGCTTCGACGCGGGAGCACCCGTACGGAGAACGCCGACGGCCTTCTCATGGAGCAGCAAGCGCGGGAGCGGGCGCGGCACACACGCGCCACCTACCACTCCGTCTCGGTGCACAGCTCCACGATCGGCAAGGGCTTCAGGTCGTGACGACCGCCGGGAAGGGTGTCAGGAGCGCGGACGCCCTGGTTCCGCCCGGCGGGGGCGCACACCGACTTCGCCGCATTCCAGGCAGGCGGACTCCCCGGACCCCGGACCGGCCCACAGAGACCGTACGGTGAGCGCACTCCGCAGCGACCAAGATCATCCCGTGGCCCCTTCCGGGCTCGCCTCGGCGGCACCTCCTGGTCGGCGCCTCCTCTGTCGCGCAGCTGGACGAGAGCCCGGCCGCGGTGGACCTGGAGCTGACCACGGAGCAGCGGGCGGCACCGGGCGCGGCCCACTGGCGGCCCCCGTCCGTGCCCTCACCATGTAGGCTGCCACCACGCCGACGTACTACGGTGTGTGCACCGACCCCATGTGACGTGGGCTTCGGCCTCCTTACGGTGACGACTATGGAGACTCCGCAGAGCCCGGATCACGGGCCCACCCCGCACCCCGCCCCGCCCACCGTCCCGCCGCCCGCCACCGGTCCCTCGCCGTCACCCGCAGACCGGCTCCTCGTCGGGCGCACCGCCCTGGTGACCGGTGCCGCGAGCGGCATCGGGCGGGCCTGCGCACAGGCCCTGGCCGCTTCGGGCGCCCATGTCCATGTGGTGGACAGGGCCGCCGACGCCGCCAAGGACCTGGCCGAGGCGATCGGCGGGACGGCCTGGGTGGTCGACCTCTCCGTCCCCGACGCGGTGGACACACTGCCCGCCGACGTGGACATCGTGGTCAACAACGCCGGGCTCCAGCATGTCGCTCCCGTGCACGAGTTCCCGCCGGACCGCTTCGCGCTGATCCAGCGCGTCATGGTGGAGGCCCCGTTCCGCATCTTGCGCCGGACCCTGCCGGGCATGTACGAACGCGGCTGGGGGCGCGTGGTCAACATTTCGTCCGTGCACGGCCTGCGGGCCAGCCCCTACAAATCGGCCTATGTGATGGCAAAGCACGCACTGGAGGGACTCAGTAAGGTGGTCGCGCTCGAAGCGGCGGAGCACGGGGTGACGAGCAACTGCGTCAGCCCCGGGTACGTACGCACCCCCCTGGTCGAGAACCAGATCGCGGACCAGGCCCGTACGCACGGCATCTCCGAGGAGGAGGTGGTGGGCCGGGTCATGCTGGAACGCAGCGCGATCAAGAGCCTGATCGAACCTGACGACGTCGCCGAGGCCGTGCTGTGGCTCTGCGGACCGCGTACCGGGCACATCACCGGCATCTCGCTCTCCATGGACGGCGGCTGGACCGCCAACTGATCCCCGACCCCTACGAATGATGGTCGCCCATGTCTGAACCGTCCGCCTCCGCCGCGCCCCATCTGCGGCGCCTTTTCGACCTGCTGGCCGACGGCGCCCCCGCCGAGGCGCTGGGCGCCGTCTCGTCGCAGGCGCGGGCCGCCGGTGTGCCCGCGGGCGATCTGGCGGAGGTGGAGCGGGCCACTGCCACCGCCCTGCGGATCAGGGGCGCCCTGCGGCAGCACCGGCGCCGCGAGCTCCAGCTCACCGCGCTCTTCGACACCGCGGGCGACCTGGCCGCATCCCGCGACCTGGACGAGGTGCTGAAGGCGATCGTCCGCCGCGCCAGGATGCTGCTCGGCACGGACACGGCGTATCTCACGCTCCCCGACGAGGAGGCGGGCGACACCTATATGCGGGTCACCGACGGGTCGGTGTCGGTGCTCTTCCAGGGACTGCGGCTGGAGCTCGGCCATGGGCTCGGCGGTCTGGTGGCGCAGACCGCGAGCCCGTACGCGACCCCCGACTACCGCACCGACGACCGCTTCCACCACACCCGCAACATCAACGCCGGGGTGCTGGACGAGGGGCTCGTAGCCATCCTGGGCGTGCCCCTGCTCCTCGGCTCCAGCCGCGGTGGTACGGGAAAGGTCATCGGCGTCCTCTTCGCGGCCGACCGTGCATCGCGCGTCTTCAGCCCCGACGAGGTCGCCCTGCTGTGCTCGCTCGCCGCACATGCCGCGATCGCCATCGACACCGCCCGCGCGCTCGCAGACACCCGGTCCGCGCTGGACGAACTGGCCGAGACCAACGCCGAGCTGGCCGACGCCAATGCGGCCGTACGGGCCCATTCGGAGGCGATGCAGCGCGCCGAGGAGTCCCACGACCGGCTGACCGATCTGGTCCTGCGCGGCCGCGACGTCAAGGATGTCGCCGCGGCGGTCGCGGGGCTGCTGGACGCCCCGCTCACCATTCACGACCCGGGCGGGCGGCCCCTGGCGGCGGTCCGGCCCGACGGTGCGGACTTCGCCGCCGACAGCATGGACGCCGGGTGGCTGGCCGAGACCGCCGAGCAGTCCCGTACGGGTGCCCGTGCCGTGCACCGTGACGGCCGGTGGATCTGCGCCGTCCTCGCCGGGCCGGAAATCCTGGCCGGTCTGGTCCTGCACCAGCGCCGACAGCTCGACGACTCCGACCGACGGCTGTTCGAGCGGGCCTCGGTGGTCACCGGACTCCTTCTGCTGCTGCGGCGCACGGTCGCCGAGACCGAGAACCGGATCCGCGGCGAGCTGATCACCGATCTGCTGACCGAAGCGGACCGCGACCCGGCCGGGCTCGCCGAACGCGGCAGGCGCCTCGGCGTCGACCTCGACCGCCCGCATCTGCTGCTGGTGGCCGAGGGCGGGACCCGGGAAAGGCTGGCCCCTGCCACGATGCGCTATCTGTTCGGCGGGGACATCCACGGGGTGAGCGCCGAACACGCGGGGAACGTGGTGCTGTTGATAGAAGCCGGTGACCCCGTCCCGGCCGCCGGCGACGCGGCGCGCGCGGCGGCGGCCCAGCTCGGGCAGCTGATCCAGGCCCCCGTCACGGTCGCCGCCGCCGGGCCGGCCCGCGGCGTCCAGGAGCTGGCCTCCGCATACGGGGAGGCCGCCCGCTGCCTGCGCGCCATGCGGGTCCTGGGGCGCACGGGGGAAGGTGCGTGCGTCGACGAACTCGGCTTCCTCGGCGTGGTGTTGGGAAACGCCCAGGACGTCGACGGCTTCGTCTCGGCGACGCTGGGGCCGCTGCTGGAGTACGACGCGCAGCGCGGCACGCAGCTCGTGCGCACGCTCAACGCCTATTTCGGGTCCGGGGGCAGTCTCATCCGCGCCAAGGACGAACTCCACGTGCACGTCAACACGGTGGTGCAGCGGTTGGACCGGGTGCAGGTGCTGCTGGGACGGGGCTGGAACGAGCCCGGGCGCGCGTTGGAACTGCAACTCGCTTTGCGGTTGCACTTGTTGGCGGGCGGCCGGGAACGGTAGTCGGCCGTCCGGCCGCCCGGGGTGCGTTCTGTTGTCTTCTGTCCTCAAGCGCCGGACGGGCCGGAAGATGTCCTCAAGCGCCGGACGGGCTGGAGGGTGTCCTCAAGTGCCGGACGGGCTGGATTTTGCCCGGCGGGCCGGGGCATGCGCGGGTGGGCTCGTGGGTGTCCTCAGGTGCCGGACGGGGTCGGGGTGCCGGACAGGTCCAGCAAGTGGCGTGCGATCTCGCCGCCGCCCGCGTCACCCGTCAGCAGCGTGTAGTGGTTGACGTCCGGTACCAGTACCGGTGTCACCTCCGTGCCTCCGAGGTCGGCCGCCGCCAGGCGGGTCTCGTCGTACAGGCCCTGCTCCTCGTTCATCAGGCCCCGCTGTGCCCACAGCAGCGTCGCCGGAGCAGGCAGCTTCCGTACCGCCGTCAGGACCTCCTCGTCGAACAGGCCCATGCCGTCGGCGCGTACCGCCTCGATCCGGCAGGTGGAGTGCATGGCGGGTTCGTCCCCGGTCAGATCGCGCTGGAGGTACGCATCCACCTCGTCCGACCATGCATCCGCCAACGCGGGGTGCGCCTGCCAGAACGAGCGGTAGGCGGCCCGGTCGGGAAAGGTCATCGACAGCCGGTCCATGGCCGGGCCGATCACGGCGGTCAACAGCTCGTCCGGGGCGAGATGCGTGGGGGCCGGGAAGCCGATGCCGCCGTCGACCAGCAGCAGTGGCCCGAACCTTTCCGGGTGCCGTACGGCGGCCAGCGCCGCCACGAACGCGCCCATCGAATGGCCCGCCAGCACCACCCGGTCCAGGCCCAGGGCCTCGGTCAGGGCGGCGATGTCATCGGCGTGCGTGGCGATCCCGTACGGTCCCGGCAGGGCCGAACTCCCGGCCCGGCCGCGCAGGTCCGGGGCAATCAGGGTGACGCGGCCGTCCAGCAGCCTCGCCACCGGGCCCCAGGACAGCGCGTTGGCCGTGATGCCGTGCACGGCGACGACGACCGGCGCGCCCGGCTCACGGGCCGGCCACCGGATTACCGCCAACTCGCCCCCGGTCACGGGGACCTGTACCTCTTCGTACGGAATCACGGGCGTCCGTTCTCCTTCCGGGCCTTCTCGGCCGGGAGCGTTTCGGTGGCGGCGGGCCTGCGGCGTACCGCGGCCAGCCGGGACGGCAGCCGGGCCAGGCCGCCCGGCAGAAGGTGTACCACGGCCACGAACAGCACACCGAGCAGGAACAGCGGCTGCGAGAGCGGCACCCGCAGCAGCGCGGGCAGATCGGCGACCGCGCCCGACCCGGCGAGATCGCCGAGCCGGTGATCGGCCCACGTGTAGAGGATACCGCCGACCATCGGACCCCAGCGGGTGCCCGATCCGCCCAGCACCACCATCACCAGCAGAGAGAGGGTGAAGTCGGAGGTGGTCGTCTGGGGGGTCGAGCCGCCGGTGAGCAGCAGATGGACGAGGCCGCCCAGCGTGGCCAGCGCGCCCGCCAGGACGAAGGCCGTCAGCTTGAAGCCGTACGGCTTCAACCCCAGTACCTCCACCCGGCGTTCGTTCTCCTTGATGCCCTCCCAGACCCGTCCGGTGGGGGAGCGGACCGCCCAGTGGACGACGGCAAGGGTGAGGACCAGATAGGCGAGTGCCAACCAGTAGAGGTTCGCGGTGTTCTCGATGCCCACGAGCCCGGACGGCAGCAGATCGGCGGGGGCGGCCCGGCCCTCCTCACCGCCGGTGAATCCACCGGGGTTGCGGGAGACCAGGATGGAGCCCGCCTGGGCGAAGGCCAGCGTCACCATGGAGAAGCCGATGCCGGTGACCCGCAGGCTCACCGACCCCAGGACCAGCGCGAGCGCGATCCCGAAGCACAGTCCGAGCAGTGCGGACACGGCGAACGGGAGGCCCGCCTCCATCAGGAACATATTGGTGGCGTAGCTGCCCGTGGCGAAGTAGAGCGCATGCCCGAAGGAGAGCAGGCCGGTGCGCCCCACCAGCAGGTCGTAACCGGTCGCAAGCGCTCCGAACAGCAGGCAGGTGGCGAGCAGTTGGAGACTTCCCGGGCTGCCGATCGGGCCGTCGAGGACGCCGGGCAGCGGCAGTGCGCTGTACGGCGCGACGAAGAGGATCAGCAGTGCGGCGGCGGGCCACCAGCGGCGCAGCAGCCGGGCTGTGTTCCCTGCGCCCGGTGCGACCGTGTGTCTGTCGCCGGTGCGGTCGTGTGTCTCGGTGACGGTGCTCACGCGAGCCTCCCGGTCAGTCCGCGCGGCCGTACGAGCAGCAGCGCGGCGAGCAGGACGACGACGGCCAGGTCGCCGAGGCCCGCTGCGGTGTAGTAGTTGGCGAACTGCTGGACCAGGCCGATGACGACGGACGCCACGGCGGCGCCGGTCACCGAGCCCATGCCCCCGGTGACCACCACGACGAATGCGAAGATCAGCAGCGAGGTTCCCTGACGGGGGTCGACCGAGCCGAAGTACAGGCCGCCGAGTGCCCCGCCGAGCGCAGCGGCGCAGCCGCCGATCGCGAAGACGAGCGTGAACGCCTTCCGCACGTCGATACCGAGGGCGGTGACCATCGCCCGGTCCTCGACCCCGGCCCGTACGACGAGACCGTGCCGGGTGCGGCCGAGGAAGAGCCGCAGTGCCACGAGTACGACGACGGCCGCCGCGACCAGTACCAGCCGGTTGACCGGGACCTGGGCGCCGAGCAGGCCGAAGGTGCCGGACAGCGCCTTCGGTCCCGGGAAGGTCAGGGCGTCCGAGCCCCAGATCCCCGACAGCAACGCCGGGACGGCGAGCCCCACCCCGACCGTGGCGAGGACCTGTTCGCGCGGCCTGGTGTAGAGCGGGCGGACGACGGCGAGTTCCAGCAGCACGGCGGCAGCGGTGCCCACCGCCGTACCGAACAGGACCGCGAGGACGAAGCCCGCACCGTCGGGGCCGGCGCCGGGCAGATTGCCGGACGCCGCCCACCAGGTGCCGTACGCGCCGATGGAGAGCAGCGCCCCGTGCGCGAAGTTGAGCACGTCCATCAGGCCGAAGATCAGTGAAAGTCCCGATGCGATCAGGAAGTAGAGCGCCCCCAGACCGAGTCCGGTCATGGTGAGCAGAACGACGGTGGACATCAGGAGTCCGCCTCCACGGTCGAAGGAGTCACTGCCGGCGATGGCCGGGGCGTTGTTGCCGGACCGTGTCCCACGCCCAGCAGTCGCCGTGCCGCCTCCGCATCGCCCAGCAGTTCGGCGGCCGGTCCCTGATGGGCCGTCCGGCCGTCGGCGAGCACCGCACAGTGCTCGGCCAGGCGTCGTACGACGGCGAGGTTCTGTTCCACGAGCAGCACCGGCACCGCCTCGGCGGCCCGCTCCAGCACCTGGGCGACCTCGGTGACCACCTTGGGTGCCAAACCCTTGGTGGGTTCGTCGGCGATGATCAGCCGGTTGCCGTTGAGGAGCGTGCGGCCGATGGCCACCATCTGCTGCTGCCCGCCGGACAGTGTCCCGGCCAACTGCCGCTCCCGGCGCTTCAGTTCGGGGAACAGCTCATGGACGAGTGCGTAGGCGGGCTCGCCCGCGCCGCGCCGCTCGGCCAGCCGGAGATTCTCCGCGACGGTCAGCCCGGCGAAGATGCCCCGGTCCTCGGGGGCGTAACCGATGCCGAGCCGCACCACGGTGTGGGTGGGCATCGACACGGTCTCCTCGCCGTCCAGCCGCACGCTGCCGGCGCGCGGGACGAGGCCGAGTACGCCGCGTACGGTCGTGGTCTTCCCGGCGCCGTTGCGGCCCAGGAGCGCGGTCACCCCGTGACGGGCGACGTCCAGGTCCACGCCGTGCAGGATGTGCCGGCCGCCGATCAGGACCCGCAGGTCCCGTACGGCGAGCAGGGTCCCTGTCGTCATAGCCCCTCCCCGAGGTAGGCCTGCTGCACGGTCGGGTCGGCCGTCACGGCCTCGGGGGTGTCCAGCGCCAGCAGCCGGCCGTGGTGCATCACGGCGAGCCGGTCGGCCAGGCCCAGCAGGACGTCCATGTGGTGCTCGACCATCAGGACGGTGCGGCCCTCGTCCCGGTGCAGGGTGCGAATCAGTTCGGTGAGCGCGGGGACCTCCTCCGCGCTGACCCCGGCCATCGGCTCGTCCAGCAGCATCAGCCGCGGCTCGCCCACCAGCAGCACCGCCAGCTCCAGCTTCCGCTTCTCGCCGTGCGACAGCTCGGACGCCATCGCCCGTGCCCGGTGGCCGAGGCCGGTGCGTTCCAGTACGCCGTTCACCTCGGCGGTGTACGGGGAGGCGCGCCGCCACAGCCGGTACGAGCCGCCCCCGGCCGCCTGAGCGGCCAGCCGGACGTGGTCGGCCACGCTCATGCCCGGCCAGAGGCTGGACGTCTGGAACGTGCGGCCGATGCCGCGCCTGGCCCGCGCGTGCGCGGGGTGGCCGGTCATGTCCGTGCCATCCAGCGCGATCGTGCCCGACGTGGCCATGGTCAGCCCGCTGATCAGGTTGAACAGGGAGGTCTTGCCGGCTCCGTTGGGGCCGATGAAGGCGAGGAACTCGCCCTCGTGGACGCTCAGCGTGACGTCCTCGACGATCGTCGCCCCGCCGACGCCCCAGCCGAGCCCGGTCAGTTGGAGCACCGGGGCGGCGGCCTGCGCCCCGCCCGCGCGTTCTGCGGTGATGTCCGGTGCGGTCATCGGTCAGCCCGCCGAGGGCTTCGCGGGCGGCGCCACCTTGTCCATCGGCTCGGTGCTCACCAGCTCGGGCCGGGCATCGGCGCCCTTCCCCTTGAGCTTCGCGACGAACATCGGCTGCACCAGTGCGTGGTCCTCGGCGCGGACCTGCACCTTGCCCTTCACCCCGTCGAAGCTCCAGCCCTCCAGAGCCTTCACCATCGCGGCGGAATCGGTGGCTCCGCCTTCCTCGACGGCGCGCACGACCATCTGTGCCGCGGTGAAGCCGTCGGGGGTGAACAGGTCCGGGGTGCCGCCGGCCTTGGTGACCGAGTCGAGCATGGCCTTCTCCGCGGCGTTGTTGCCGCCCGCACCGGCGAAGTAGTGCGCCAGGAACGACACCTTGGAACCGGCGTTCCCGAAGATCGGGTACGAGGCCGTTCCGGCGAGGCCCGTGACGACCTTGCTCGCCCCCAGCACGCCCTGCTGGTCCAGCGCGGTCCACAGCGCCGGTGCGGTGGAGCCCGCCCAGGCGACGAAGACCAGATCGGGCCCGCCCGCCTTCACCTGCCGGGCGAACGGGGTCAGGTCCGTGGCGCTGGGCGGAGCCAGTACGGAGCCGACGTTCGCGCCCTTGGAGCCGAGGACGGCCTTCACGGCGGCGACATTGGCCTGGCCGAAGGTGGAGTCCTGGGCCAGCACCGTGACCTTCTTGCCCTTGGCCTCGCCGAGCATCGTCCCGGCGGTGAGGATGTCCTGGTAGGACTGCCGGCCCGAGCGGAAGGTGTAGTCGTTGATGCCGGTCACGGCGTCGGTGGCGGCAGGGCCGCTGATGTACAGCACCTTGTTCTGGGCGGCGAGCGGCGCCATCTGGAGGGCCACCCCGGAATCGGTGGTGCCGGCCAGCACCTTGTAGCCCTTGCCGATCAGGTTCTTGGCGGCGGAGACCGCCTTGCCCGGGTCGCCCGCGTCGTCCTGCTCGGTGACCTCGATCCGGTGCCCGGCGACCTTGCGCGTGCCCTTCGTCGCGTAGTCCAGGCCCGCCATGAACCCGTCCCGGTACTGCTTCCCGTAGTCCGCGAGCAGCCCGGTCCTGGAGTAGACCAGGCCCACCTTGACGGTCGAGTCCTTGCCGTCCTCGCCGGCCCCGGCCTCACCCGCCTTTCCGGCGGCGGTGCATCCCACCAGCAGGAGACCGGCCGAGGCCAGTGTGACGACGGCGGTGAGGGATCTGTGGTGACGGGCGCTGCCTATGGCTCTGCGACGCATGGTGAACGGCTCCTCGGCGTGTTCATGTGATGTCGCCGAACCGTATGAACACCGTGCCGCCGTCGACATGGTGCAGGGCGCCCCACCTGGCGCGGTACACGTGTGGGGGGCTCACATGGGCCGGGGCGCGAGCCGCGCCAGGGGCCGTACGTGGGCAGCCGGAGCCGGGCGTCGCACCGTCCGGCCCCCGGGCTGCCCACGGCGCCGATGTGTCGGGGTCGTGGGCGGTGATGGTCCGTCAGATGGCGGAGAGCGCGCTTGCCGTGGCCACGACCACACCGAGGGCGGCGAACGCGATGCCGATGATGCCCATCACCATTCCGGCGGTCGCCTGGCCGCGGCCGCCACCCTCGCCCCGGTCGGCCATGCGTCGGGCCGAGATGCCGAGGCACAGCGCGATGATCGGCGGGATGATCGGGATCAGCAGCAGCCCGACGATGCCGAGCACCATCGAGGCCGTCGCCTTGCCGCTGGGCAGCGGGGCGCCGGCGGGGTACCCGTAGCCGTTCGGCGGCTGGGCGCCGTGGCCCGGCAAGCCCCCCGGGTATGCGGCCGGGGCCTGAGTTCCCGCCGCGCCGCCTGCACTGCCTGACTGGTCAGCCATGTCTTCCTCTCCCTCGATGCTGGTCATGACCATGCTAAGGAGAGGTCTGTGGTATTTCCGAACGGAGCGGTGAGGGATGTGTGATGAAAGATCCTCCAGGGCGCGACCCGTCAGGACGCGTCCCGGGGCGCCGTCACGTCGATCAGCCGGCACACCGTCTCGATGTCTATCTTCACCTGGGCGATCGACGCCCGCCCCGACAGCCAGGTGATCAGCGCCGAGTGCCAGGTGTGCTCGATGACCCGGACCGCGGACAGCTGCTCCGGCGTCGGATGCTCCAGGCCCATCGCGTCCAGGATGATCGCCGTCGTGATCCGCGAGACGGTGTCCACCTCCGGGCTGACGCTGCGGTCCGCGAAGGTCAGAGCCCGCACCATCGCATCCGCCAGATGCGGTTCGCGCTGCAGCGCGCGGAACGCCCGCATCAGGGTGTCGGCGACCCGCTGCGCCGCGTCGTCCCCGGCCGGGGGGTGCTTGTGCAGCGTCGTGTGCATGTGCTGGAGCTGGTCCTGCATGGTGGCGACCAGCAGATGGATCTTGGACGGGAAGTAGCGGTACAGCGTACCCAGGGCGACCTCGGCGGCCTCCGCGACCTCACGCATCTGCACCGCCTCGAATCCGCCTTTGCCGGCGAGCTGGGCGCTGGCGTGCAGGATGCGGCGGCGGCGGGCCTCCTGTCGCTCCGTCAGGGGCGGCGATGCCGGCTTGGCTTCCGCTGTCATGTCTCCCCATCCATGGCTTCTGTCCGCAACCGGAGGGAGGCGCTCGGTCTCCCGGCGGCGCACAGCATGCCAGGGTGGCCGGTCGTGGCGCGAATCACCTGATCCGGCCGTTGCACCGACGCTACCTGCCGGTAGATTCGTATCTCATTGAACGACCCAGTCTGAAACTTGTTCTAGATTAGCGTGAGCGGTTACGCTCCGGCGAACACGCAGTGAGAAGGGGGCCGAGTGTGACCGCTGAGGCCATAGAGACGGGCCCCCGCACGGGCAGCGACACGCCGGGAACCGCCGACGACCGTCCGTTGCGCATCGCACTCCTCACCTACAAAGGCAACCCGTTCTGCGGCGGCCAGGGCGTCTACGTACGCCACCTCGGCCGCGAGCTCGCCCGCCTCGGCCACAGCGTCGAAGTGATCGGCGCCCAGCCCTATCCGGTGCTCGACGAGGGCGTCCCGCTCACCGAGCTGCCGAGCCTGGACCTCTACCGCCAGCCCGACCCCTTCCGTACCCCGAAGCGCGGCGAGTACCGGGACTGGATCGACGCCGCCGAGGTTGCCACCATGTGGACCGGCGGCTTCCCGGAACCCCTCACCTTCAGCCTGCGCGCCCGGCGTCATCTCGCCGCCCGTCGCGGCGAGTTCGACGTCATCCACGACAACCAGACCCTCGGATACGGGCTGTTGGCGAACCTCGGCGCCCCGCTCGTCACCACGATCCACCACCCCATCACGGTCGACCGGCAGTTGGACCTGGACGCTGCCGAGACCCGTCGCCGGCGCGCCTCTGTTCGCCGCTGGTACGCCTTCACCCGCATGCAGAAGCGGGTCGCGCGCCGACTGCCCTCTGTGCTCACCGTCTCCGGCTCCTCCAAGCAGGAGATCGTCGACCATCTCGGGGTGCGGGGCGACCGTATCCACGTCGTGCACATCGGCGCGGACACCGACCTGTGGTCGCCCGACCCCTCGGTCGCCGAGGTACCCGGCCGGATCGTCACCACATCCAGCGCCGACGTCCCGCTGAAGGGCCTCGTCCACCTCGTCGAGGCCCTCGCCAAGCTCCGTACCGAGAACCCACAGGCGCACCTCGTGGTCGTCGGCAAGCGGGCCGAGGACGGACCGGTCGCGCAGGCCATCGAGCGGCACGGACTCCAGGACGCCGTCGAGTTCGTCAAGGGCATAAGCGACGCCGAACTCGTCGACCTGGTGCGCAGCGCCCGGATCGCCTGCGTCCCCTCGCTGTACGAAGGCTTCTCGCTGCCCGCTGCCGAGGCCATGGCCACCGGCACGCCCCTCGTCGCCACCACCGGCGGTGCGATCCCCGAGGTCGCGGGCCCGGACGGCGAGACCTGTCTGGCGGTCCCGCCCGCCGACGCCGGGGCGCTGGCCGACGCGCTCGGCCGGCTGCTCGGCGACCCGGAGCTGCGGGCCCGGCTCGGCGCCGCGGGCCGCGCCCGGGTGCTCTCCCGGTTCACCTGGAAGCAGGCCGCCATCGGCACCGCCGCCCTCTACCGCGAGGCGATCGCCGCCCGCGCGGGCACCGCGCGCGGCGGCCGTCGTTGACACCGCCGTCCGCCCCCGTCGTCCCCGCCCACTGATCCCCCTCGACCGCGAAAGCAGGCATCCGTGCTGACCGTGGACTTCACCCGCTTCCCGCTCGCCGCAGGTGACCGAGTGCTCGACCTGGGCTGCGGCGCCGGACGCCATGCCTTCGAGTGCTACCGGCGCGGCGCCCAGGTCGTGGCACTCGACCGGAACGGCGAGGAGATCCGCGAGGTCGCGAAGTGGTTCGCCGCGATGAAGGAGGCGGGGGAGGCCCCCGAGGGCGCCACCGCCACCGCGATGGAGGGCGACGCGCTCAATCTGCCGTTCCCCGACGAGTCCTTCGACGTCGTGATCATCTCCGAGGTGATGGAGCACATCCCCGACGACAAGGGTGTGCTCGCCGAGATGGTCCGGGTCCTCAAGCCCGGCGGCCGGATCGCGATCACCGTGCCACGCTACGGCCCCGAGAAGGTCTGCTGGACGCTCTCCGACGCGTACCACGAGGTCGAGGGCGGCCACATCCGCATCTACCGGGCCGACGAATTGCTCGGCAAGATCCGCGGCGCCGGCCTCAAGCCGTACGGCACCCACCACGCCCACGCCCTGCACTCGCCGTACTGGTGGCTGAAGTGCGCGTTCGGGGTGGACAACGACAAAGCGCTGCCGGTCCGCGCGTACCACAAGCTGCTGGTCTGGGACATCATGAAGAAGCCGACCGTCACCCGGGTCGCCGAGCAGCTGCTCAACCCGGTCGTCGGCAAGAGCTTCGTGGCGTACGCGACCAAGCCGCACCTGCCCGTGGCCGCGGCCGCCGAGGACCTCTTCAGGGCCGAGGCGTGACCACTCCCGAGCAGACCGAACACCTCGTACTGCCCGGAGTCCTCACCGCCGAGCAGGCCGCCGAGACCGTCGCAGCCCTCCTCGCCGCGCAGTGCGAGGACGGTGCGCTGCCCTGGTTCCGCGGCCACCACCTCGACCCGTGGGACCACACCGAGGCCGCCATGGCCCTCGACGCGGCCGGCGAGCACGCCGCCGCGGAACGCGCGTACGACTGGCTGGCCCGGCACCAGAACGAGGACGGCTCCTGGTACGCCGCGTACCACGACGGAGACCCGGAGCAGCCGACCGACCGCGGTCTGGAAACCAACTTCTGCGCGTACGTGGCCGTCGGCGTCTGGCACCACTACCTCGCAACCGGCGACGACGCGTTCGTCGACCGGATGTGGCCGACCGTCTACGCCGCCGTCGAATTCGTGCTCCGGCTCCAGCAGCCCGGCGGCCAGATCGGCTGGAAGCGCGAAGCCGACGGAACACCCGTCGCCGAGGCGCTGCTGACCGGCTGCTCCTCCATCCACCAGGCGCTGCGCTGCGCGCTCGCCCTCGCCGAACGGCGCGAAGAGCCGCAGCCCGACTGGGAGTTGGCGACCGGCGCTCTGGCCCACGCGATCCGCAACCACCCCGAACGCTTCCTGGACAAGAGCCGCTACTCGATGGACTGGTATTACCCGGTCCTCGGCGGCGCGCTCACCGGGACGGCCGCCAAGGAGCGGATGGAGGAGGGCTGGGACCGCTTCGTGGTCCCCGGCCTCGGGGTGCGCTGTGTGCTGCCCAACCCGTGGGTGACCGGCGGCGAGAGCTGTGAACTCGCCCTGGCGCTGTGGGTGATGGGCGAGTCCGACCGGGCGCTGGAGATCCTTCAGTCCATCCAGCATCTGCGCGCCGAAGGCGGGATGTACTGGACGGGGTATGTCTTCGAGGGCAACCGGGCGTTCTGGCCGGAGGAGCTCACCACCTGGACCGCCGGTTCGCTGCTGCTCGCGGTGGCCGCACTCGGCGGCGACGAGGCGACCACCGCGGTGTTCGGCGGCGAACGGCTGCCGCGCGGGCTGGAACCCGACTGCTGCGGCTAGGGCGTGGTTCGAAGGTCCCGCCTGCCCCGCGGAGTGCCGGGTCCGGCCGGTTCCGGTTGCCGTCCCACGGCGGAGGGACCCGGACGGCGCCCCCGAGTGGCACACCGCCCGGGGGCGGGCGAGCCTTACGGAGAGTGTCGAGACGTGTCACTCACTGTAGAGATCGCTGTGATGCGCCCGGCCCAGGGAGGCCCGCTGTGCTCAGTTCTGCCGTGAACCGTCCCGTACCGCTCCGCCGTCTGCTCGTCTCGCTGCTGCTGTCCTGCACCATGCTGGTGAGCGCCACCGCGTGCGGCAACGACAGCAGCGGCACGAGCAGCGCTGCGTCCCCGAGCGGCACGTCCTCGGCCGAGGCACAGAAGTTCGCCAAGACTCGGTTCGTCGCCAATGCGGGGCTCGCGGCCGGAGCGACGTACCAGTGGATCGTGAAGCCGTACCGTGCGGGCACGTTCAAGAAGGGCGCGGACGGGCGGACTCTCGCTCTGGTCAAGGCCGGGCTCGCGGGCGGCTTCGCCTACAACCGGCTGAAGGCCGCGGTGGTCAACGCCAAGGGCGACCCGCTGCTGTCGAAGGCGGTCGCGCCGCTGACGGCGGGTATCGAGTCGCTCAAGGGGCTCGGCGACAAGCTCCGCAAGGGCGAGGCGGGCGAAGGCGACATCGGCGCCTTCGAGGGCGTGATCAGCGGCATCAAGGCCGCGGGCAAGAGCGCGGGCGCCGAGGTGAAGGACAAGGTTCCCACCACCTCTCAGCTCGGCGGATAATCACAGGCGGGAGGGGGTGCGGCACACTACGGTGCGCGGTATGAGCGCACTCCCGCACGACCTCTGCTGTGACGAAATCATTGTCCACACCGACGAGTTGAGGGCGGCGATCAAGGGTGCCGACCTCGGTGCGACCGTCCCGACCTGCCCCGACTGGACCCTGCGCGATCTCGCCGTCCATCTCGGCAGGGCCCATCGCTGGGCGGGCGAGATCGTACGCACCCGGGCCACCGAAGCGGTCCCGGAGGAACGGGTGCCGGAGTTCACGCCCGAGGGCGACGACCCCGCCGTCCTCGACGCCTGGCTCGCGGACGGCGCGGCGAAGACCGTCGAGGCGCTGCGGGAAGCGGGTCCGCACCAGGAGGTCTGGTCCTGGGGGTGGGAGCGGAGCACGGGCTTCTGGGCGCGTCGCATGGCGCACGAGACGATCGTCCACCAGGCCGACGCCGCGATCACCGCGAAGACCCGCTACGAGGTGGCACCGGAGCCGGCCGCCGACACGATCGAGGAGTGGCTGGAGATCGTCGCCTTCATGCAGGCCGGGGGGTACAGGACGGCCGCAGAACTGCGCGGCGGCGGGCGCTCGATCTATCTGCACGCCACGGACGTGCCGGGAGCCGAGTGGCTGATCGAGTTCGGCGAGGACGGCTTCACCTGGCGGCGCGCCCACGAGAAGGCGACCGTGGCGCTGCGGGGCCCGCTCACCGACATCATGCTGGTCTTCAACCGGCGTCTCGCGGCGGACAGCGACCGGGTCGAGGTGCTCGGGGACGCGGAGCTGCTGGACTTCTGGCTGGAGCGCGCCGCGTTCGGCTGATGCCTTCACCGTCCCGCCCGCGAGCGGCCTTTGCCTGTTGCGCGGTCCTTGTCCGTTGTGCGGGCGGGGCGGTGCTGAGCCAAGCTGGAGGGGACAGCCCGTTGTGTCCGGCGGCCCCTGGGGAGGTGCCGATGGAGCCCGTCCGCGCCCTGAAACGGATCGCCTTCCTGCTGGAACGCGGCAGGGCCGAAACCTACCGCGTGCGGGCATTCCGTACGGCCGCCGACGCGGTGACGGCGATGGCGGACGGCGAGGTCGCACAGCGGGTGGCGGACGGCTCGCTGGAGTCGGTCAAAGGCATCGGACCGAAGACCGCGCAGGTGATCCGCGAGGCGGCGGCCGGGAAGGTACCCGGCTACCTGGAGCGGCTGGAGGAGGAGGCCGCCGCCGTACCACTGCCCGAAGGCGGCGAAAGCCTCCTCGCCCTCCTGCGCGGCGACTGCCATCTGCACTCCGACTGGTCGGACGGCGGCAGCCCGATCGAGGAGATGGGCCGCACGGCGGCGGAGCTGGGCCATGAGTGGGCGGTCCTCACCGACCACTCGCCCCGGCTGACCGTGGCGAACGGGCTCTCCCCGGAGCGGCTGCGACGGCAGCTGGATGCGGTCGCCCTGCTCAACGCGGGATGGGCGCCGTTCCGGCTGCTCACCGGCATCGAGTGCGACATCCTCCCCGACGGCACCCTCGACCAGGAGGAGGAACTGCTGGAACAGCTGGACGTCGTGGTGGTCTCCGCACACTCCGCACTGCGGATGGACGCCGTCCCGATGACCAGGCGCCTGCTCGCGGCCGTCCGCCATCCGCGGGCGAACATCCTCGGCCACTGCACCGGGCGGCTGATCACCGGCCGGCGGCGTCCGGAGTCGCGGTTCGACGCGGACGAGGTTTTCGCCGCGTGCGCGGAGGCGGGCACCGCGGTCGAGATCAACAGCCGGCCCGAACGGCTCGACCCGCCCCGCCGGCTGCTGCGCCGCGCCGTCGACGCGGGCACCCTGTTCTCCATCGACACCGACGCACACGCGCCCGGACAGTTGGACTGGCAGATCCACGGCTGCGCCCGCGCCGAGGAGTGCCACGTCCCGGCGGAACGCGTCATCACCACGTGGTCGGCCGACGAACTGCTGGCCTGGTCGCGCGGGGGCGCGACCCCGGAGCGGGCCCGCTCCGGGGCGGACGGGGCGGTCTGCGCAGCCCCGGGACAGGAGCGGTGAACCCATGACGGCCACAAGCGTGCGAGGCATCGATCACATCGGGGTCACGGTCCCCGACCTGGAGACCGCCACCCTCTTTCTTGCCAGGGCGTTCGGCGCCGAGGTGCTGTACGACACCCTGCGCCGCCATGACCGCCCGCAGGGCGGGCCGGACGTCGAGCGGCGGCTCGGAGTCCCGGCGGGCACACAGCAGTTGGCGATCCGGATGCTGGCCCTTCCCGGCGACGGCCCGGGCATCGAGCTGTTCGAGTTCCAGGGCCCCCGCCGGGAACCGCCGGTGCTGCCCTGCGACTTCGGCTGGCAGCATGTGGCGCTCTACGCCGACGATCTGGACGCGGCCGTGCGGGACTGTGTGGCCGCGGGAGCCTTGCTGCTCGCGGAGGCGCAGCCGCTGCCGGGCCCCGAAGCGGGGGAGCGCAACCGGTTCGCGTATCTGCGTACCCCATGGGGCAGCACGCTGGTACTCCTGACGTACCCCGACCCCCAGCCCTGGGAGCGCACCGCGCCGCGACGGCGGGTGCGGCCCGCGCCGGTCGGTACCGGGGCCTGGCCGAAGGACCCGGCTCGCCCTAGTTGAGCTCCGCGAGCACCCGCAGGGTGTGCGGGTCCGGTGCGGTCACCAGCAGATCGGTCACCGGCCCCCTGCGCCACAGCTCCAGCCGCTCCGCGATCCGTTGCCGAGGCCCGACGAGCGAGATCTCATCGGCGAACGCATCCGGCACGGCCAGCACCGCCTCCTCCTTGCGCCCTTCGAGGAACAGCTGCTGGATCCGCCGCGCCTCCTCCTCGAACCCCATCCGCGCCATCAGATCGGCATGGAAGTTACGGGCCGCGTGCCCCATCCCACCGATGTAGAAGCCGAGCATCGCCTTCACCGGCAGCAGCCCCTCGGCCACATCGTCACAGACCTGCGCGCGGGCCATCGGCGCGATCATGAATCCGTCGGGGAGGTCGGTGAGCGACGCCTCGTACACCTCGGTGCGCAGCGGAGACCAGTACAGCGGCAGCCAGCCGTCGGCGATCCTCGTCGTCTGCGCGATGTTCCTCGGCCCCTCGGCCCCGAGCAGTACGGGGAGCCGGGGCCGCAGCGGATGGGTGATCGGCTTCAGCGGTCTGCCCAGTCCGGTGGCGCCCGGGCCGTTGTACGGGTGGGGGTGGAAGCGCCCGTCCAGCTCAACGGGGGCCTCGCGGCTGAGTACTTGGCGGATGACGTCGACGTACTCACGGGTCGCGGTCAGCGGGCTCTTCGGGAACGGCCGCCCGTACCAGCCCTCCACCACCTGTGGCCCGGACAGCCCCAGGCCGAGCATCATCCGGCCGCCGGAGAGATGGTCGAGGGTCAGGGCGTGCATGGCGGTCGCGGTCGGGGTGCGTGCCGCCATCTGCGCGATACCGGTGCCCAGTCGGATGCGGGAGGTGTGTGCGGCGATCCAGGTCAGCGGGGTGAACGCGTCGGAGCCCCAGGCCTCCGCCGTCCACACCGATTCGTACCCCAGCTCCTCGGCCTCCCGGGCCAGCTCCAGATGGGCGGGGTTCGGGCCGCGGCCCCAGTATCCGAGCGCGAGTCCGAGCCGCATTCCGCTGCCTCCCACCGTTGCTGACGTAGCGTCAGATCATTGACGCACGGACGGAGAGTACGGCAGCGGCCCCCCGCCCGGAAGGGGCGAGAGGCCGCTGCTCGTACTGCGGGAGCGTGGACTCAGCCGCGCTGGATGCCCGTGGTGTCCTGGAGCACACCGCGACGTCCGTCCTGGGTCTGGGCGATGAGGCCCGGACCGCGCTGCTCCACCGCGAGGTACCAGGTGCCGGGCGCCAGTTCGGCGATCGGCGACGGCGAACCGTCCTCCGCGTACAGCGGGCGGGCCACCGGCACCGCGAACCAGAACGGCGTGAAGTCACCGGCCGCCGGGGTCGGCTGGGCCTGCTGCGGCTCCGGCTGACCGGCCTGCGGCTGCGCACCGTACGGCTGCGACTGACCCGGCTGTGCGCCGTACGGCTGCTGCTGGGCACCGGGGTAGCCGTAGCCCTGACCGGGCTGCTGCTGGCCGCCGTACGGCGGCTGCACGGCCTGCGGACGCGGGGCGCCCGCCAGCGGGGCCTTGAGCGCGGGGACCAGCGGGGTGGCGACCGCACCCGCGGCCAGCGCCAGGGCGGCGATCAGGCCGAGGACGAGACCCGCACCGGCGTCGATCTGGCCGAGGTCGATGATCGTCCAGAAGAGGTTCCAGGCGGTGAAGACCGTGGCCGCGACACCGATCTGTCCGAGATCCAGGCCTACGACCTTGCGGGGCTGGGGCTGGGAGCGGGACAGGATGATCAGTGCCGCACCGGCCACCCCGACCATGTAGACGCCTATAGCGTTGCCCAACGATTCCCAGGAGTTCGGCGCGTTCACGCTGAGATCGCCGTAGGAGTAGAAATCGAGGAAAGAGGCGATGAACAGCACGACCGCTGCTCCGATCACCACGCCATCGCCTCGAGTGAGGGAGCGGATATTCACGTGAAGGTCCTTAGTCGATCGTCTCGTCGGGGCGGTCGTCGGTGCCACCGGCAGGGCGGGCACGGCGCGAAGCTCGGCGGCAGGCTCCCCATCGTACGGATGAATCTATCGTCTGCCCGGGCGGGTTGTGTCCCTGCCCGGGCGTTGAACGCACATCCCCCCAATTTCGCCTCAGAACTACCTCTTACTACCCCTTCAGGTAGCTGCTGATGCCATCGGCAATGCCCTGCGCCGCCTTCTGGCGCCAACTCGCACTGGTGAGCAGGGCGGCGTCCTGCGGATCACGCATATTTCCGCATTCGATGAACACTTTGGGCACGGTCGACAAATTCAGTCCGCCCAGGTCCTTGCGGACGTCCAGCCCGGTATTGCCGCCCACGTAATTGGAAGGCGTACTTCCGGTATCGCGGACGAAGCGACCGGCGATCCGGGTGCCGAGATCGCGCGAGGGCTCGACGATCTTCGAGGTGTCCGCCTCCCCGCCCCGTACCGGCGCGGGGAGGATCACATGGAAGCCGCGGTTGCCGACCGCGGAACCGTCTGCGTGCACCGAGACCACCGCATCGGCCTCGGCTTCGTTGCCGATCCGGGCACGTTCGTCGACACACGGCCCGTAAGCGCGGTCGTTGTCGTGCGTCAGCACCACCTTCGCCCCCTGCGCCTGCAGGAGCGTGCGCAGCCGGTGCGACACATCGAGGGTGAACCGGGCTTCCGCGTATCCGGAGGCGGTCGAGGTGCCGGTGGTGTCGCACTCCTTGCGCGTGGTGCCGATGTCCACCTGACGGTTGATCTCGCGGGTGTGCAGATGGTTGTTCGGGTTGTGCCCGGGATCGATGACGACGGTCTTCCCGGACAGCGGCCCCGAGGCCCGGCCGCCCGAGGACTTCGAGGGCGACGCGGACGGAGTGGGCGATGCGGACGCCCTCTCCGGCGCCGGACCGCTCTTCGACGGCGAGGCGGTTGCGGTACCGCTGCTGCCCTGCCGGGGCTCAGCCTGTGCCCCGCCGCTGCCGCCACCGTCCGCGCCGCAGCCCGTGGCGCTCAGGCACACGGCTGCGACCGCGGCGGCGGCGAACAGGGGCCGGCGGCGTGGAGTGGGGGGAACGCTGTCGTCGTACGGCACCCCGCGATGCTATCGGGGTGCCGGGATCAGATCCCGGTTCCCGTGCGGCGCAGCACGCGCAGCGAATCCGTCACCGACACCTCGGTGAACGCGCCGGAGGCCAGCGCCCGCAGATAGACCCGGTAAGGGGCCTGGCCGCCGTGCGCGGGGTCCGGGAACACATCGTGGAACACCAGCAGCCCGCCCTCGGCGACATGCGGCGCCCAGCCCTCGTAGTCACCGTTCGCATGCTCGTCGGTGTGACCGCCGTCGATGAAGACCAAGCCGATCTTGCCGCCCCACACGGCCGCGACCTGCGGAGACCGTCCGACCAGTGCCACGACGTGGTCTTCGAGACCCGCCGCGTGCAGGGTCCGGCGGAACGTCGGCAGCGTATCCATCCGGCCGACCTCCGGGTCCACGACGGTCGGGTCGTGGTACTCCCAGCCGGGCTGTTGCTCCTCGCTGCCGCGGTGGTGGTCGACGGTCAGAGCCGTCACCCCGGCCGCCCGGGCGGCGTCGGCGAGCAGGAGGGTGGAGCGCCCGCAGTACGTCCCGACCTCAAGGATCGGCAGCCCCAGCGCGGTGGCCTCGACGGCGGCCCGGTACAGCGCGAGTCCTTCGAGCAGAGGCATGAAGCCCTTGGCGGCCTGGAAGGCGGCGAGAATCTCGGGCTCGGGCTCGACGACGGACTCGGCGGGCACGGGTTCCTCCTGGTGGGGACGGTTTTCCGGGGTACGTGTTCGACGGCGCCCCATCGTGCCGTACGCCCCCGCCGAGGGCATCGGCGGGGGCGTACGCGGGGTGAGCCCGGGCCGGGGTGTGACCCGGCGGTCTCTCCGATGAAGCGGGGGAGGCCGAGCCCCAGGTCAACCGCGGAATTCAACCCTGTGCGGCGCGGGATCGCTGCGCTAGGCACCAAGATTGTTTCTTGGCACCCATGACCGCTCCGTTGCCCCCCGGGGCCGATCGCGCCGCGTCAGCACAACGGTGGAAGACATCGTAATGAACACAATGGCGCATATTACGGCTGGAACCCAGAACAATCCTGGGAGACCAAGAGGAACCGCGAACATCCCGCCGATTATGCCGCTCAGAACCTTCCCGGCGGCGACCGCGAAGAAGAAGTACGCCGTAGCGGCACCCACACGCGCCCCCAGGAGGCGCTGAGCGTAGGTCGGACCGACCCCATGAATCGCAGAAAATACCCAGACGTGAGAAATCTGAACCACGTACACAATTGCGATATGCGGTACGCCTGCCAGCAGGCTGTAGCCCAGAGCGGCCACTCCGACTGCGATCGCCATGGTCCACGGGGCGCCGAACCGCGAAGATATCGCCCCTATCACCGGGAAGGCGATCAATTCAAGTCCCGCGCACAGTCCGAGCAGAACTCCGTTGGCCAGCATTGAGTAATCAAGGTCATGGACGATGTAGATCGGCAGGTAGGAAGCCTTCAGGTAGTCACCCACAAGCACCAGGCATATAAGAGCACAGAAGAAGGCCAGTCTGCCCGAGCCTCCCGATGTCGCACCGCCGGGCGATTCTGCCTTCTGAGGTCCATCGAGATTCGAGGGTGCGGAACTCTTCACAAAGAAAGCGATGCTGAGATACAGGAGTGCGGATAAAATGAAAGCCGTCTTGATTCCCCCGATCTCGGCAATCATGGAACCCGCCAGAGGGCCGATCGCGTACCCCAGTGAAAAACATGCCCGGAGGGAACTTGCCACCTTGGCACGCCCTCTCTCCTCGGATTCCCGAGAAACCGCTATCGAGGCGAATACCTGGGAGCTGAGGACGGTGGAGAGGGAAAGGAAGCAGGTCGAGACCAGAAGAACTTCCGGTACGTTACGGGTCCAGCCCACTGCAAACCATCCGAGGCTGAGCAGCAGTGCACTGATTCGGATGATCCCGGTACGATAATTACGGCGATCGGAGATATGCCCCAGAACCAGTCCCGCAAGGGAACCCAGTAATGAGGTCGTGGATAAGTATCCCGCCTGGGAGAGAGTGCCTCCCGCTGTCGTCGTCACATGGATGGGAAGAAGCGGTACCCCACAGGACGATGCCGCACCGGCGGTAATAAGGGTCGCCACGTGGGACCTGTAAGCAGGCGCACCATAGATTGCCAGGACACCTGGAAGCTTCATATTGCCTCTCCGGAAATACAGGGCACCTCGGCATCAGGTCGATGCGGGTGGGAGGTCGAGCTCTCCAAGGAGATTTTCGGGCAATGAAATGTCGTGGACGGCCGGAACCGTGCCGTTCCTTACGTATGAATCCCCCAGCTCGACGGCAGCGGTGACGAACCCGGTGAGTGAGGTTCTGTACCGCGTCGTCACCTGGTCCGGCGCCATCACTCGCCATGCCCCGGGTGCCAGCGTTTCGAGTGCCCTTCGTGCCGCCGCGGTATGGAGGTCCACTTTGCCTGTGCCGGCGGCCGTCATTCCGAGACCAAAGGCGCTCAGCCACAAGGAGTACTGGGACCTCTCATCAACAATTCCGGTCGCCTCCGGCCAAGCCCGGCAGACCTCCTCGTAGCGATCGCTCATCTCGTCCAGATCAATCCCCATGTGTTCAAGAGTCGATTCTTCGCAATTTATCTCGCGCCATCGCCGGTGTGTATCCTTTCTGTACAGCCACTGGTTGCCTCGCCTGGACCAGGAAAAATGAGGGAGGATCTTTCCGGCTTCTGTTGTGCCGCTCCCGATCCCCATCTCTGCGGAATCATCATCGAAGCAGACCGAGAGTCGTGTGCCAATGAGATTTCCTGCAACTGTCGGAAGCTCGGAATGCTGAACGAGATTTGGCACATGCATATAAGCGCGTATGCCGAGACGGGTCACATGGTCGAGCAGTGCGAAATCGTCATGGACGTGAGTTCCGTCGAGTGATTCCGCGGAAAACGACCGGGCCGCCCGTGCCGGTAGCACAAGGGCAACGCACGGCAGATATTTGTCACAGATCTCGGCCCATCGAGATCCGTGCAATGCCGCAATGCGTACCACGTTCGACGTTCGAGAGCTCCAACTGGTGAAGAATGAAAGGGCGGAGTTCGGCATGCAGGACACAGCACTTCGTAGCGCCGGTATGAAGTCGTGGCTGACATAGCAGTCATCCTGAAGCACCAAGTGATGAGTCGCGTCGTCCTCCACCGAATTCCAGGAGCGAATGGAGTTTTCGATTGTTCGGCCAGTGGGGGCCGGGTCCACCACTATTTTTGGCGACAGCTCCGCCACGGATTCCGCCAACGATCGAGCCGCATCAATTCGTGCCGGGTGCGTCATGATTGCCGTAGACAACTTGATTTCTGCCTGCACTTCAGTCATTTCGGTACACCCCTTCTGAATGTCTGAAATCCGATGATTTACGAGGCTGCCTCATTCGGCACAGGCTCCCGCCGCCCCAATCGAGCTTTATGGGCCGTACATCAAGCATTCACCAGAAGAGTGATCAGGTCTCGTCTGCTTATTGAGCCAAAAATGGCGAGTTTCCTACTGGAGTGTGCGGCGGACATGGCGCGGGACGCGTGGACATGCCGTTGCGGATCGGCGTCCGGCAGCTCGTCGGGATTGCCGAACACCTGTTCCAAGCATGCGCAGATCCTGTCGTAATCTGACCTTCCGTCAGAATGGAACGTGTTCTACTCTTGGGCCGTTCCAGTGGCTGCGACCGGCGAGGATCCGCATGGGCATCGGAATCACCGAAGAACAGAGGGAGCTGGCACAGGCGGTACGGGGGTGGCTGGCCCGCGCCGTACCGCCGGAGGAGATACGCAAGCTCCTCGACGCGGACGCCCCCGGCACTCCCGGCAAGCGCCCCGGGTACTGGGACGGGCTCGCCGAACAGGGCCTCCTCTCCATCCATCTGCCCGAGGAATACGGAGGCGCAGGCGGCCGACTCCTCGATCTGGCCGTGGTCCTGGAAGAAGCGGGCCGGGCCACGCTCCCCGGCCCGTACCTCGCCAGTGCCCTCGCCTCCGCCGTACTGTGCGCGTCGGGCGCGGGCGGGCCGGTGGGTGACTTCGCGACCGGTACGCGCATCGGCGCCGTCGCCCTCGGCCCCGGCACCCTCACCGCCGTGGAGCACGAGGACGGCCATCTGCTCGACGGTACGGCCCCGCCCGTCCTCTCCGGCGCCGATGCCGACCTCCTCCTGCTCCCCGCCGAATCCGCCACCGGCACCCTCTGGTTCGCCGTCGACGCCGCCACCGAAGGGCTGACCGCCCGACCGCACCGCGGCGCCGACCCGACCCGGCCCACGGCCGAGATCCGCGCCGAGGGTGTACTTGTCCCCGTGGAGCGTGTCGTACGGACCGACACCGCACACGTCCGCGACCTCGCCGCCGTCCTCCTCGCCGCCGAAGCGTGCGGAACCGCGGCCAAGGCGCTGGACACCGCCGCCGAATACGCCAAGGTCCGCGAACAGTTCGGCCGCCCCATCGGACGGTTCCAGGCCATCAAGCACCTCTGCGCCGACATGCTCGTACGCGTCGAGCGGGCCCGCGCCCTGGTGTGGGACGCGGCCCGCGCCGCCGACGAGGAGGAGAACCCGGCCGTACGGTCCATGGTCGCCGCCCTCGCGGCGTCGGACGCCCTCGACGCCGCGTACGACTGCGCCAAGGACTGCATCCAGATCCTCGGAGGCATCGGCTTCACCTGGGAGCACGACGCCCACCTGTATCTGCGCCGGGCTCTGGTGGCCCGGCAGTTGCTGGGGGCCGGTGACGCCCACCGGCTGCGGGCCGTCCGGCTGGCCGAGGGCGGAGCGCGCCGCGAACTCGCCCTCGAACTCCCCGCCGAGGCCGCGGTCCACCGGGCCGAGGCGCGCGAGGCCGTCGCCGCCGCCCGAGGCCTCGACCCGAAGGCCGCCCGCCGCGCCCTCGCGCCGACCGGCTACGCCGCCCCGCATCTCCCCGCCCCCTACGGGCTGGGCGCAGGTCCCGTCCAACAACTCGCCATACAGCAGGAGTTGAAGGAGCAGGGGGTGAAGCTGAGCGACCTCGGGATCGCCACCTGGGTGGTCCCCTCGCTGATCGCCCATGGGACGGCACAGCAGCAGGACCGCTACCTGCTGCCCACCCTGCGCGGCGAACTCCTCTGGTGCCAGCTGTTCTCCGAACCCGGTGCCGGCTCCGACCTCGCCTCGCTCCGGACCAGGGCGGAACGGACGGCGGAGGGCTGGCGGATCAACGGACAGAAGGTCTGGACGAGCGCCGCCCAATGGGCCGACCACGGAATCCTGCTGGCCAGGACCGACCCGGACGCCCCCAAGCACCAGGGGCTCAGCTACTTCCTCGTCGACATGAAGAACACCGAGGGCATCGACATCCGCCCGCTGAAGGAGATCACTGGCGACGCCCTTTTCAACGAGGTGTACTTCGACGACGTCCTGCTGCCCGCCGACGCCGTCGTCGGCGAGATCAACGACGGCTGGCGGGTCGCCCGCAACACCCTGGGCAACGAACGCGTCCACATGGCCGACCAGATGACTTTCGACACCGGTCTGGAGGCGCTGATCGCCCGCTCCGGCGAACTCGACGGCACGTACCGGGCCCGTATCGGAGCACTCGCCGCCGAGGCCCACGCACTCGCCTGCATCGGACTGCGCACCACCCTGCAACAGGTCTCGGGTCTCGAACCCGGCGCGGGAGCCTCCGTCCGCAAGCTCGTCCAGACCAGCCACCAGCAGAAGGTCGCCGAGCTAACCCTCGAACTCCTCGGCCCGGTCGGCGCGGTCGGCGAAGGGGCGGGGGAGCGGGCCGTGCACGGCTTCCTGATGTCCCGCTGTCTGACCATCGCGGGCGGCACCACCCAGGTTCAGCTCAATGTCGTCGCCGAGCGCATCCTCGGCCTCCCGCGCGATTGAAGGGACTTGCTCATGAAGGCGTACATCGTCGGTGTCGGAATGACGAAGTTCGAGAAGCCCGAGACACGCGACTGGCAGTACTGGGACATGGCGAAGGAAGCCGGGACGGCGGCGCTCACCGATGCCTCGGTCGCGTACGAGCAGATCCAGCAGGCCGTCGTCGGCTACTGCTTCCAGGCCTCCACCGCCGGTCAGCGCGCCGTCTACGAACTCGGCCTGACCGGAGTGCCCGTCTACAACGTCAACAACAACTGTGCCACCGGCTCCACCGCGCTCATGATGGCCCGGCAGTTCGTCGAGGGCGGCGGCAGCGACTGCGTCCTCGCGCTCGGCTTCGAGAAGATGGCGCGCGGCGCGCTCGGCGGCGGTGGTGCGGACGGCGGTGCCGCGGACTTCAGGACATCACCCGTGGCCCGGCACTACGGGATCATGGCCGCCGCCCACGGCTTCGGGGCGAGCCCGCCCACCGCCCAGATCTTCGGCAACGCGGCCCGCGAACACATGGAGCGGTACGGGACGACCGAGGCCCAGCTCGCCGCCGTCGGCGCCAAGAACCACCGGCACTCGGTGAACAACCCCTACGCCCAGTTCCAGGATCCGTACACGGTCGAGGAAATACTCGCCGCGAAGACCATCCACCGCCCGCTGACCAAACTCCAGTGCTCGCCCACCTCCGACGGATCGGCCGCCGCCGTCGTCGCATCGGAGCGCTTCGTCGAGAGCCACGGCCTGGGCGACCGGGCGGTCGAGATCGTCGCCCAGGCCATGACCACCGACACCGGCGACTCCTTCGCCTCCGGTACCTGCATCGACGCCGTGGGACAGCCGATGTCGCGCGCCGCCGCCCAGCAGGTCTACGGGGCTTCGGGACTCTCGGCCGCCGACCTCGACGTCATCGAGCTGCACGACTGCTTCTCCATCAACGAACTCCTCACCTACGAGGCGCTCGGGCTCTGCGGCGAGGGCGAATCCGGGAAGCTCGTCAAGTCCGGGGCCACCACGTACGGCGGCCGGTGGGTGGTCAACCCGTCCGGCGGGCTGATCTCCAAGGGCCACCCCCTCGGCGCCACCGGCATCGCCCAGGCCGCCGAACTCACCTGGCAGCTGAGGGGCGAGGCACAGGGCAGGCAGGTGAAGGACGCACGGATCGGCCTGGCCCACAACATCGGGCTCGGCGGGGCGGCGGTGGTGACGTTGCTGCGGCGGTAGCCGGAGCCGCGTGCCTGGTCCCGATACCGGATGATACGGGGTGAAGGGTGCCTGCGAATATGACACCCATGGTTGACGTCACGACGCCCACGGCTCTGCGAAGCCGGCGAAAGCCCCCCGCCTGGGCGGTGGTGCTCGCCGCCTGCGTCGGCCAGTTCCTCGTCATACTCGACGTGTCCGTCGTCAATGTGGCGCTGCCGTCCATGCGGTCCGACCTGGGACTGAGCGCCGACCAGCTGCAGTGGGTCCTCAACGCCTACGCGATCGCGTTCGCCGGGTTCATGTTGCTCGGCGGGCGCGCCGCCGACATATACGGCCGCAAGCGGATGTTCCTGGTGGGGCTCGGTCTGTTCACCGCCGCCTCGCTCGTCGGTGGATTCGCGCAGGAGGGCTGGCAGTTGCTGGTCGCCCGCGCCGCGCAGGGGCTCGGCGCAGCCGTGCTGTCTCCGGCGACCCTCACCCTGCTCACCGCCGCCGTGCCCGAGGGGCCGGCCAGGACCAGGGCGATCGGTACCTGGATGGCGGTCGGTGCGGGCGGTGGCGCGGCGGGGGGACTGATCGGCGGGGTGCTCACCGATGTCCTCTCCTGGCGCTGGGTCCTGCTGATCAATGTGCCGTTCGGCGTGCTCGTCCTGGTCGGGGCCACGGTCTGGCTGGCGGAGAGCCGGGCGTCCGTACGCCACCGGATCGACTGGCTGGGTGCCGTGCTCGTCACGGTGGGGCTGGCAGCCCTCTCGTACGGCATCGTGCAGACCGAGCAGCAGGGCTGGACCGCGGCGGCGACCCTGGTGCCGCTGCTCGGCGGAGTGGCGCTGCTGGCCCTGTTCGTCCTGGTGGAGGCCAGGACGCCGGTGCCGCTGATGCCGCTGCGGGTGCTGGGTGCGCGGGCGGTCGCCGGAGCCAACGTGGCGATGATTGTGATGGGCTCCGCCACGTTCTCGATGTGGTACTTCATGACCGTGTACGCGCAGTCGGTACTGGGCTACCCGCCGATGAAGGCCGGACTCGCCCTGCTGCCCACTTCGTTGGCCGTCGTCCTCGGTTCCACGCTCGCACCGCGGATCATGGCGCGCATCGGTGCGAAGAACCTCGTCCTGTTCGGCCTGGCGATCACCGCCACGGGCTTCGGCTGGCAGTCCACGATGAGTGCCGACGGCTCGTACTTCACCTCGATCTGCGGGCCCGGCATCCTCATGATGGCCGGGTCGGGGCTTGCCTCCACCCCGCTCGCCTCCCTCGCCACTTCGGGCGCGGCGCCCGGGGACGCCGGTCTCGTCTCCGGCCTCGTCAACACCTCGCGCACGATGGGCGGTGCGCTCGGTCTCGCCGTACTCTCCACGGTCGCGGCGGCGCGCACGGCGGGTGGCACCGGGCCGGAGGAGCTCACGGCCGGGTACGCGCTGGCGTTCCGCACGGCCGGCACGGTGCTGCTGGGCGGACTGCTGCTGATGGCGCTGTGGCTGCCGCGCCACCCGAAGACTTCCGGCCCGGCCGGCGGCTGAGGCGGACTGCGTCCCCCCGGCCCCGGCAGAGGTGTGTGTACGGACTTCGCGATGACATACGTCATGGTTGGGCGGCCCGCCCCTCGGCCCGCCCATCGGCCCGCCCCGGAACCAGATCTGACACTACGTCAGCAGTAGCCTTCACAACTGCTGGGCGCTGCGTTATACATGGGGTCATCGGCTAGAACGCGTTCTAGAACGAGCGTGGCGGCCGGTCCCGCACGACCTCGGTGCGGCCGACGGTGCGGACGGTCGCGCCGAGGTCTTCCCACCATCAAGGAGCAGCTTCCCTATGCCCATTGATGCCGAAAAGGCTGTCGCCGCCGAACCCCGGTCCACCCGGATCAGCTGGGACCACAAGGACGTCCAGCTCTACCACCTGGGGATCGGCGCGGGAGCCGATCCCGACCGGGCCGACCCGGCCGTCGACCCCGGAGAGCTGCGCTACACCCTGGAGTCCCGGCTCCAGGTGCTGCCCTCCTTCGCCACCGTCGCGGGTGCGGGCATGGGCGTCGTCGGCGGACTCTCCTCGCCCGGCATCGACATCGACCTCGCCGCCGTCCTGCACGGCGGGCAGAGCGTACGGGTGCACCGGCCGATCCCCGTGAAGGGCAGCGCCGTCCAGACCTCGAAGGTCGCCGCGGTGTACGACAAGGGCAAAGCGGCCGTCCTGGTGCTGCGTACCGAGGCCGCCGACGACGAGGGCCCGTTGTGGACCAACGACGCCCAGATCTTCGTCCGGGGCGAGGGCGGCTTCGGCGGCGAACGCGGACCTTCCGCACGGGTCGCCTACCCCGCCATCGGCCCCGACCACGTGGTGGAGCGGCCGATCCGTCCCGACCAGGCGCTGCTGTACCGCCTCTCCGGGGACTGGAACCCGCTCCACGCCGACCCCGAGTTCGCCGCGCTCGCCGGCTTCGACCGGCCGATCCTGCACGGGCTGTGCACCTACGGCATGACGCTCAAGGCCGTCACCGACACGGTGCTCGGCGGCGATGTGACCCGCATCCGCTCCTACCGCACCCGTTTCGTCGGCGTGGTCTTCCCCGGCGAGACCCTCCGTATCCAGATGTGGACCGGAAAGAACGAGGTCCGGGTCGAGGTGAGAGCCGTCGAGCGGGACGACGCCCCGGTCCTCGGCGACACCTTCGTCGAACACTCCTGAACCGACTCCAAGAGATCCACAGGCCCATGAGGGGAGCCGCACCATGCGCGCAGCCGTACTGCACGAGATAGGTCAGGACAAACTGGAAGTCCTCGACGACGTCGAAGCGGTGGGCTTCGGCCCCGGCAAGGTCAGGCTCCGCATCCGGGCCACCGGACTGTGCCACTCCGATGTCTCCGCGATGAGCGGCGTACTGCCGCAGCCCGCCCCCTTCATCCCGGGCCACGAGGGCGCGGGCGAGGTCGTCGACGTCGGCGACGGCGTCACCGGGCTGAGCGCGGGGGACCGGGTGCTGGTCTGCTGGCTGCCCGCGTGCGGGGCGTGTCCGTCCTGCAAACGTGGCCAGACCCAGCTCTGCCTGGCCGGCTTCATGAACGCGGGCACCCCCAACTTCAAGCGCCCCGGTGGAGATGTCTTCGGCTTCGCGGGCACCGGAACCTTCACCGAGGAGGTCGTCGTCGGCGCGGGCTGCGCGGTGCCGATCCCCGACGACGTGCCGTTCGAGATCGCCGCGCTGATCGGCTGCGGGGTGACCACCGGGCTGGGCGCGGCCATCAACACCGCACAGGTGGAGGCCGGTTCATCGGTCGCCGTCATCGGCTGCGGCGGGGTCGGCATCTCCACGATCCAGGGCGCCAGGGTGCAGGGCGCCGCCCAGATCGTGGCCGTGGACCCGGTCGCGTCCCGACGCGAGGCGGCGCTTCGGTTCGGCGCGACCGAGGCGGTGTCCCCGGACGAACTCGCCGACGCCAAGCAACGGATCACCGCGGGCGAGGGCTTCGACTACGTCTTCGAGGTCGTCGGCAAGTCGGCCACCGCCCGCACCGCGTACGAGAACACCCGGCGCGGCGGCACCCTCTGCGTCGTCGGCGCGGGCGCGATGGACGACCACTTCCAGGTCAACATGTTCGAACTGTTCTTCGACGAGAAGCGGATCCTGCCCTCCATGTACGGGGGAGGCGATGTCCTTCGGTCGTACGAACGGGCCATCGCGCTCTGGCGGGCCGGCCGGATCGACCTCGAATCGATGATCACCCACCGGGTGCGGCTCGACGGCATCAACGACGCCCTCGACCAGATGAGGACCGGCGAGTCGCTGCGGACCTGCGTCGAGCTCTGACCGTTCCTGGGCAGTGAGCAGGAGTGAGTCCTGTCTCACCGGCACGCCCCGAACGGTGTTGGGCGCACTGGTCCTCCGCTTTCACGTCCTGGTCGGCGACGCATATCACGTATGCGGTCCGTCCCAGGTGGGCGGAATCCCTACGACCTGGCCATGTGGGTGTGGCCAAAGGCGACGGGGAGGCCCCGAACCATCACTCCGGTGATACGGGGGCCCCGACCGCTGACACCACACCCGGCGTCCCAGATCGCGATGCACACGTTACGCACACCCAGTCAGGCACAACCACAGACCGGAACACCGTTCACTCAATCGTGCCCGTGTTCGCCAAAACAAGGTACTGGAACAGCAGTTGTGAACCCCCACTGCTCCCTCCTGAGAGGCTCCGAGATTCCGATGTCACTTCCCCTGGACGGCATGTCCGCCATCGTCACGGGCGCGGGCCGCGGCCTCGGACGCGCCGAAGCGCTGGAACTTGCGGGGCTCGGCGCGTCCGTCGTCGTCAACGACTACGGGCAGCCGGGCCGTGACGGCTCCGGCGAGGCCTCCGCGACCCCCGCCGAGGAGGTCGCCGAGGAGATCCGGGCGGCGGGCGGCCGGGCGGTCGCGCACCTCGGCGACGTCTCCGACCACGAACAGGCCCGCGCCCTGGTGGAGCTGGCCGTCGACACGTACGGAAAGCTCGACATCCTGGTCAACAACGCGGGCATCCTGCGCGACCGGATGGTCTTTTCGATGACCGAGGACGAGTGGGACTCCGTCATCCGGGTCCACCTCAAGGGCCACTTCAACACCACGCACTTCGCCGCGTCGCACTGGCGCACCCGTTCCAAGGAATCCGGCGGCCCGGTCCACGGCCGGATCATCAACACCTCATCGGAGGCGTTCCTGGCCGGCTCGGCGGGCCAGCCGAACTACGCGGCGGCCAAGGGCGGCATCGTCGGCCTCACCACCTCCACGGCCCTGGCCCTGGCCAAGTACGGCGTCACCGCCAACGTCATCTGCCCGCGGGCCCGCACCCGGATGACCGAGGACGTCTTCGCGGGCTTCCAGGAACCGGCGGACGGCCGGCTCGACGCGCTCGCACCCGAGCATGTCTCGCCGCTGGTCGGCTATCTGGCCTCCCCGGCCGCCGCCAAGGTCAACGGACAGCTGCTCGTCGTGCACGGCGGAATGGTCGCGATCGTCGAACGCCCCAGGGTGGCGGCGAAGTTCGACTCGTCGAAGGAGACGTTCTCCTTCGACGAACTGGACGAGCTGATCTCCCCGTACTACGAGAACCGCCCGCCGAACGAGACCTTCGCCGCGGCGGAGGTGCTCGGCCTGAAACGGGGCTGACCACAACGGAAACGGGTGGGCCCGGCAGCCGATCGGCTGCCGGGCCCACCCGTCCCTCGTTGATTTTCCGCGCGGTCAGGCCGCCCGGCTGTCCCCTTCGGAGGGGCGGCGGTGGCGGCCGTGCGGCTGTGCTGCCGTGTCCTCCATCGACACACCGCCTCGGTGCTTTCCGGAGCCGCCGGCTTCGGCCCGTTTCGTGTCCGCCCCCGGCGGACGCGTCTGGGTCGTGTCGGTTCGGGCTTCAGACATGTGGGAAGTCACCCCGTTGTGATCGCTTACGTGTGTGTCACCAGGGCCGATCACGCCACCGCGACACGCCGCAGTCACCATCGGCGACCGCAACATACGGCTGCGTAGCCCAGACCCAGGATTTTAGCCAGGCGCCATGCGCCCCATGAGAGGCGCCTGCCCCAGAGGAATCGGCTTACACGCCGGAAGAGGCGCAGCGGCAGCGGACCGTTGCATACCGCTTTCCGGACCCGCTTCCGCTCCCGTTTCCGCGCCCGTTCCCGGACCCGGTTCCGCGCCGCGTTCCCCGTCCGCCGGTGCCTCCAGCAGTGCCACCCCGCACGCCACGTTCTCGTTGGCGTACGGAAGTCTGAGTACGCCGTCCCGGGTCCACACCCCGCAACCGGCCTGCCATCCCTCGGGGGCGGCGAGTTGATGCAACCGCCGCCCCGCCGGCCGCCACACCCCGACCCAGCTGCCCGCCGCGCCGTCGATCCGCAGGGCCACCGCGCAGCTCTCCGGCATCAGCATCTGCCCCGGCTGTACGGCGAACGGTGTCATCGCCACATCCGCCGGGCGCAGACACTCCGGGAAACGTACCGGCAGACAGCTGCCCAGCACCCCCCACCCGAGCCGGTCGCGCCCCGGCGCGTCCGAGCGGATCAGCAGCAGCCCGCTGTCCGCGTCGGCGAGCAGCAGCCGGTCGTTGCTGTCCGGTGCGATCTGCAGCAGCGGTGTCACCGCACCGCCCCGCTCCAGGTCCACGGCGATCGCCTTGACCGGGCCGCCGCCCGGCATCTCCCGGTCCAGGGCCAGTATCCGCCCCGCCCGGTCCAGCCAGACTCCGCCGGAGCAACGCCCCAAAACCTCCGCGACCCGCTCGGGGCCGAAGGCGCCGCCCGCCACCAGCCAGACGGTGGTGGAGTGCGCCCCGACCGACAGGGCGTACGCGCTCGCGCCGTCCGGTGACGGCGGCAGCAGGGTCAGATCCGCGGATTCGACGGCGCCGAGCGGGAGTTCACCGGTACCGGGGCCGGTCGGATAGAGCAGCGAGCACGCATGCCGGTCCGCGACCCGGCGCCGGATCAGCACCCGCCCGTCGGCCAGCGGCAGCACCTGTGAGTCCGGCTCCTCCGGCTGGTCCAGGGGGAGCGGCACGGCGTACGGCTCATGCCCGTCGAGCGTCCAGCGCTCCACGAACCACGCCCGGTCGGCCTCGTCGGGCGGCTCTGCGGCGACGTCGCGGAGGGCGAGCCGGGCCGCGTACGAACCGTCCGCGGCGATCGTGAACGCGGGCGGGACAAGGGCCGCCCCGGCGGGCGCACCCGGTTCATCCGGCGCACCGGTCTGCTCGGGTTCGCCGCCCCCGGCGACTGAGGCCGCCCCCGCGGCCTCGTTCTCGATGGCACAGGCAGTCATGGACTGGTCACCTCCGGCAACCGAAGCTAGTTTTCGCACTTCCTGCCGAACAATGCGAGACCCGCCTCTTCACACATAAGGGTGGCGATGCCCGGATTCGCCTGAGGGCAAGGGGGTGCCTGTGCTCGATGCGAAAGCGTCGCATAAGGTTAGGCACTCCTAAGTAACGCCTGAGTGACCTTCAACTGGAGCTAGTGATGTCCCTTCGTCGCCGCGGTATTGCCGCAGTCGGCCTGGCAGTGGCTGCCGCCCTCACCCTCTCGGCCTGCGGAAGCGGAGATGGCGGCTCGGGCGATTCCGCCAAGTCCGAGAGCGGTGGTGACAAGAAGGCGGCCGTCGCGACGGGCGGCGAGGACTTCGCCGACGCCGCGAAGAAGACGGCGGAGTACGGGACGGACGCCAAGGCCGGCGAGTTCCCCCGGACCGTCACTCACGCCATGGGCAAGACCGAGATCAAGTCCGCCCCCAAGCGCGTCGTCGTGCTGGACGTCGGCGAGCTCGACAACGTCGTCTCGCTGGGCGTGAAGCCGGTCGGCTACACCCCCTCCGAGGGGGACGAGGCCATTCCCTCGTACCTCAAGAAGGAGGCGGGCAACCCCAAGAGCGTCGGCACGATCAACAACCTCAACCTGGAGGCGATCGCCAACCTGAAGCCCGACCTGATCCTCGGCAGCCAGCTGCGCGCCGCCGACAAGTACGACGCGCTCTCCAAGATCGCGCCGACCGTGTTCTCCATCCGTCCGGGCTTCACCTGGAAGGAGAACTACCTCCTCAACGCCGCGGCGCTGGACAAGACCGCCAAGGCCGAGAGCCAGCTCGACGCCTACGAGGCGAAGGCGAAGAAGCTCGGCGAGGACATCGGCCCGGACAAGCCGACCATCTCCATGGTCCGCTACATGCCGGACCGGATCCGCCTCTACGGCAAGGCGTCCTTCATCGGCACCATCCTCGAGGACGTCGGTCTGCCGCGGCCCGAGAACCAGCAGATCAACGACCTTGCCGTGGAGATCAGCCCGGAGAGGATCGACGAGGCCGACGCCGACTGGATCTTCACCGGCGTCTACGGCGACGTGAAGGAAACCGAGCGCGACACCACCCAGTCCAACCCGCTGTGGAAGAACCTCGAGGCCGTCAAGAACGGCCAGGCCAAGGACGTCTCCGACGAGACGTGGTACCTCGGCCTCGGTGTCACGGCCGCGAACCTGGTCCTCGACGACCTCCGCGCCGACCTCGTGAAGTAACGATTCCCTGAGTCCTGTCGTCGGGCCGCCGTCCGCCGTGCGGCGTCCGGCACGCACGTTCCGGACGCCGCGCGGCTGCCCTCCGGGCGACGACGGCCCGACGACAGGACCCAGCAGGCTGTGGCCCGTTCTCACGGGTCGCCGAAGCCATGGGCGACGGGGCACGGAGGGCAGGTAGCCTTTCCTTGTGCCCCGTCTGTCTGAAGTCCTCGCCGAGCTCGACGCTCTCTGGCCGCCCGAGCGGGCCGAAGGTTGGGACGCGGTCGGCACCGTCTGCGGAGACCCCGACGCCGAGATCGACCGTGTGCTCTTCGCCGTCGACCCCGTCCAGGAGATCGTCGACGAGGCCCTCAAGCTCGGCGCCCAGCTGATCGTCACCCACCACCCGCTCTATCTGCGGGGTACGACGACGGTCGCGGCCGACACCTTCAAGGGCCGGGTCGTGCACACCCTCATCAAGCACGACATCGCGCTGCACGTCGCCCACACCAACGCCGACACCGCGGACCCGGGCGTCTCGGACGCCCTCGCCGGTGCGCTCGACCTGCGCGTCGAGGGACCCCTCGTACCGGATCCGGCCGACCCCAAGGGCCGTCGCGGTCTCGGCAGGATCTGCGTGCTCGACCATCCCGAGAGCCTGGCCGACTTCGCCGCCCGCGCCGCGGCCCGACTGCCCGCCACCGCGCAGGGCATCCGGCTCGCGGGCGACCCGGCGGCGACGGTACGCACGGTCGCGGTCAGCGGCGGTTCCGGCGACAGCCTCTTCGACGCGGTGCGCGCCGCAGGTGTCGACGCCTTCCTCACCGCCGACCTGCGCCACCACCCGGCCTCCGAAGCCATTCAGCACACCCCGCTCGGCCTGATCGACGCCGCACACTGGGCCACCGAATGGCCCTGGTGCGAACAGGCCGCAGCGCAGCTCGACGCGATTTCCGACCGCCACGGATGGGGCCTGCGGGTCCATGTCTCGAAGCAGGTCACCGACCCCTGGACCACCACCACCCACCACTCTTCTGGAGCCCCCAACTGAACGCCGCGCCCGCCGACCAGATCCGACTCCTCGACGTCCAGGCCCTCGACGTACGCCTGTCGCAGCTTGCCCACCGGCGCAAGTCGCTGCCCGAGCACACCGAGATCGAGTCGCTCACCAGCGACCTCGCGCAACTGCGTGACCTGCTGGTCGCCTCGCAGACCGAGGAGAGTGACACCGCCCGCGAGCAGACCAAGGCGGAGCAGGACGTGGACCAGGTGCGCCAGCGCGCCGCCCGCGACCAGCATCGCCTCGACTCCGGTGCGATCACCTCCCCCAAGGACCTGGAGAGCCTCCAGCGCGAGATCACCTCGCTGGCCAAGCGTCAGGGCGACCTGGAGGAGGTCGTCCTCGAAGTGATGGAGCGCCGCGAGTCCGCCCAGGAGCGCGTCACCGAGCTGTCCGACCGGGTCTCCGCAGTCCAGGCCAAGGTGGACGACGCGACCGCCCGCCGTGACGCCTCGACCAAGGAGCTCGACGAGGAGGTTGCGACCGTCACCAAGGAGCGCGAGCTCGTCGCCGGTTCCGTCCCCGCGGACCTGCTGAAGCTGTACGACAAGCTCCGCGTCCAGCAGGGCGGGGTCGGCGCCGCCCGCCTCTACCAGCGCCGCTGCGAGGGCTGCCGTCTCGAACTGAACATCACCGAGGTCAACGATGTGAAGGCGGCCTCCCCGGACACCGTCCTGCGCTGCGAGAACTGCCGCCGCATCCTGGTCCGTACGTCGGAGTCGGGCCTGTAATGACCCAGCCGCGCCAGTTCGTCATCGAGGCCGACGGCGGCTCCCGGGGCAACCCCGGGCCCGCCGGTTACGGCGCGGTCGTCATCGACCCGGTGACGGGGGAGACCCTTGCCGAGGCCGCCGAGTACATCGGCGTCGCGACGAACAACGTCGCCGAGTACAAGGGCCTCATCGCGGGACTGAAGGCGGCGAAGGCGCTGGTGCCGGACGCCTCGGCGGGCGGTGCGCTCCAGGTACGGGTCCGGATGGACTCCAAGTTGGTCGTGGAACAGATGTCGGGCCGGTGGAAGATCAAACACCCCGACATGAAGCCGCTCGCGGCGGAGGCCGCCAGGATCCTGCCGGCCTCCGCCGTCACGTACGAGTGGATCCCGCGCGAGAAGAACAAGCACGCGGACCGGCTCGCAAACGAGGCGATGGACGCGGGCAGGCGTGGCAAGCAGTGGGAGCCGTCGTCGTCGACGGCCGGCCTCGACATTCCCCGACCCTCGACGACTGCTGACCTGCCGCCGGTCTCGGGCCCGCCCGGAGACGCGGCAGCGGGCGCGGCCAGGGCCCGCGCCGCCCTGGCCTCCCGGCCGGGGACCGGAACGGGCGCGGCATCGGCCGCAGCCACGGCCACGGCTCCGGCATCTTCGGCCGCGCCCCAGGTGGGCTGGGCCGCGGCGCCCGATCTCGGCGCGCCCGCCACCTTCGTGCTGCTCCGGCACGGCGAGACGGCCCTCACCCCCGAGAAGCGGTTCTCGGGCAGCGGCGGCAGCGACCCCGAACTCTCGGCGACCGGCCGCCACCAGGCCGAACGCATCGCCCAGTCGCTGGCCGCCCGCGGCACGATCGAGGAGATCGTCAGCTCCCCGCTGCGCCGCTGCCGCGAGACGGCGGCCGCGGTGGCGGCCCGGCTCGGCCTGGAGGTCCGGATCGAGGACGGCCTGCGCGAGACGGACTTCGGCGCCTGGGAGGGGCTGACGTTCGCCGAGGTGCGTGAGCGTTACGGCCCCGACCTGGACGCCTGGCTCGCCTCCACGAAGGCCGCCCCCACCGGGGGCGGCGAGAGTTTCGCCGAGGTCACCCGACGCGTCGCGGCTGCCCGGGACCGCCTCACCGCCCGCTACGCGGGCCGCACGGTCCTCCTGGTCACCCATGTGACGCCGATCAAGACCCTGGTCCGGCTGGCGCTGGGCGCCCCGCCGGAAGCCCTGTTCCGTATGGAGCTCTCGGCGGCCTCGGTGTCCGCGGTGGCGTACTACTCGGACGGGAATGTGTCACTGAGGCTGCTGAATGACACGTCGCATCTGAGGTAGGGGGCAGCGGCCCCCGAACCCTGCCTGACCCCCGAACCGGCGTCCGACCGCCGGAACCTGACGCCCGGAACTGGCGTCCGACCGCCGGAGCCTGACACCCGGAAACGGCGCCTGACACCCGGAACTGGCTTCAGATTCCCGGCCCCCGGAATCGGCCCCCGACCCCCGGCGCCCGACCTCCGCCTCCCGGAACCGGCCCCCGACCCCCGGCGCCCGTCAGCCGCGCAGCGCCGCCGCCTCGCTCGCCAGCCGCTCCACCCGCGCCCAGTCCTTCGCCGCCACCGCGTCCGCCGGGATCATCCAACTGCCGCCCACGCAGCCTACGTTGGGCAGAGTCAGATAGGACGGCGCGGAGGCGAGCGAGATGCCGCCCGTGGGGCAGAACCGGGCCTGCGGCAGCGGCGAGGAAAGCGCCTTCAGGTACGCCGTGCCGCCCGCCGCCTCGGCCGGGAAGAACTTCATCTCGGTGACCCCGCGCTCCAGCAGCGCGACCACCTCGGACGTCGACGAGACGCCCGGCAGGAACGGCACCCCCGTTTCCTTCATCGCGTCCAGCAGCGTGTCCGTCCAGCCGGGGCTGACCAGGAACCGGGCCCCCGCGGCGACGGTGTCGGAGACGTTCCGTACGGAGATCACCGTGCCGGCCCCCACCACCGCGTCCGGCACCTCGGCCGCGATGGCCTTGATCGCATCCAGTGCCGCGGCGGTGCGCAGCGTCACCTCGATGGCCGGGAGCCCGCCCGCGACCAGGGCCCGGGCGAGCGGCACCGCGTCGGCGGCGTCCTCCAGGACGACAACGGGGACGACGGGGGCAAGGTCCAGTACAGAGGAGGTCATGCGCTCATCTTGCCGCGACCACCGCAGAGTACGCAACGAGCGTTGCGCATGTTGCAACGCGAAGGCTTTCCCGGTTCAGTGGATCTCGGTCACCACGACATCGAGCGACCACGCCCGCCCGGCTCGTGCGGGGGCCTCGGCCTCCACCGCGTACCCGAGCTCCCGCAATATCTCCACCAGCTCCGCGGGCCCCTTCGGTCGTGCGCCCGCCAGCAGCAGATCACGGACCATCCGCCCCTTCGTCGCCTTGTTGAAGTGGCTGACCACGGACCGCTTCTCGACCCCGTCCACCATCTGGGAGTGCAGCACCCGCACGCTCGCCGTGCGCTCGGCCACCTCACCCTTCGGCTTCCAGGCCGCGGTGTACGCGGAGGACCGCAGGTCCAGGACCAGCCCGTCCCCGGCCGCCTCCGGCATGACCTCCGCCATCGGGTCACGCCAGTACGCCCCGAGCGCGCCCAGCCCCGGCAGCTTCACACCCATCGAGCAGCGGTACGAAGGAATCCGGTCGCCCACCCGCACGGCGCCCCACAGCCCGGAGAAGACCAGCAACGACCTCCCGGCCCGCCGCCTGGCCGCCGTGTCCAGGGACGCCAGATCCAGGGCGTCGTACAGCACCCCCGTGTAAATCTCCCCGGCCGGACGCGTACCCGCCGTCCGCAGCTCGACGTTCTTCGCGATCTCGCCGCGCAGCCCCTCGCTCAGCCCGAGCACCTCGCGGGCCTTCTCCTCGTCCGCCGCGCACAGCTCGACCAGCTCGTCGAGGACCGCGGCCCGCGCCGCAGCCAGGCCCGGCAGCGACAGCGACTCCGGCTTCAGGGGTGCTCCGCGCCCCGACGCGGCCTTTCCTTCGGAGGGCGGCAACAGCACGAGCACGGCGGTTCTCCTTCGTACGTACGCACAGGTAGACGGGCTGAGGAGGCCCGCGCACCAGCGTACGGGGGCGTCGGTGCCGGACCCGGGCCTGCCCGGCGGATCGAGGTCGGCACCGCCCCTGATCCGCCGAACCGGCCCCGGCCAGTCACCCGGGATGCCGCCCGGCCCTCCCCGCCATACGCTCGGTCCATGCCCCGCCGCCATCTCCATATGACCGGGCCGGCCGACACCCCGTTGAGGGTGGCCCTGCACAAGCTGCGCACCGAGCTCGAACTGCCCCACGGCTTCCCGCCCGACGTCCTCGCCGACGCGGAGCAGGCGGCGAGGGCCCCGGCGGTCTCGGCCCACCAGGACGCCACGGATTTGCCGTTCTTCACCATCGACCCGCCCACATCGACCGACCTCGACCAGGCCATGCACCTCGAACGCCGCCGCCACGGCTTCCGCGTGCACTACGCCATCGCCGATGTCGCCGCCTTCGTACGACCCGGCGGCGCACTCGACACCGAGGCGCACCGCCGGGTGACGACCCTCTACTTCCCCGACGGCAAGGTGCCGCTCCACCCCACCCTGCTCTCCGAAGGCGCCGCCAGCCTCCTTCCCGGACAGACGCGCCCCGCCCTGCTCTGGCAGATCGACCTGGACGCCGACGGCAGCGCGGTCGCCACCTCGGTACGCCGGGCCCTCGTCCGCAGCCGCGCCAAACTCGACTACGCGGGCGTCCAGCGGCAGATCGACACAGGCGCTGCCGAAGAGCCCCTGGCCCTGCTCCGGGACATCGGACGGCTCCGCGAGGAGCAGGAGGTCGCCCGCGGCGGGATCTCCCTCAATGTGCCCGAGCAGGAGATCGTCGAGCGCGACGGCACATACGGCCTGGACTACCGCGCCCCGCTGCCCGCCGACGGCTGGAACGCCCAGATCTCCCTCCTGACCGGCATGGCCGCCGCCCGCCTCATGACGGAGACCGGCACCGGCATCCTGCGGACCCTGCCGGTCGCCCCGGACGGCGCCGTGGCCCGGCTCCGGCGCTCGGCCGAGGCGCTGCACATCGACTGGCCGCACCATGTCCCGTACGCCCAGGTCGTCCGCTCCCTCGACCCGAGGAAGACCAACCACGCCGCGTTCCTCCAGGAGTGCACCACCCTGCTGCGCGGCGCCGGCTACACCGTCTTCGACCACGGTGAACTCCCCACCCCCGCCGTCCACGCCGCCGTCGCCGACCTCTACACGCACTGCACCGCCCCTCTGCGCCGCCTCGTCGACCGGTACGCGGCCGAGCTGTGCCTCGCCGCCGTCGCGGAACAGGACCCGCCCGAGTGGGTCCTCTCCGCACTGCCCGGTCTGCCGAAGGAGATGGCGGACGGAACCAGACGCGTCAACACGGTGGAGCGCGAGTGCGTCGACGTGGTCGAGGCCGCGCTGCTCAAGGACCGGATCGGTGAGGTCTTCGACGCCTACGTGGTCGACGTGAAGGAACAGGAGCCCACCACCGGCACCGTCCACATCGACGACCCGGCCGTCGTCGCCCGGGTCGAGGGCGGCACGACGGGGCTCCCGTTGGGGGAGCGGCTGCGGGTCAGGCTCGCGCAGGCGGATCCTGGCTCGGCGAAGGTCCTCTTCGCCCCCGCGTGAGCGCGGCGACGGCGGCACCCGGATCATCCGCATGGAACCGCACCGTCCGCGCCCACCCGCGCTTCCCGAGCGGCCGCACGAACGCCACCGGACCGACCAGTTCCACGGTCACCGTCGTCTGACCGCCCACGACCAGGTCGAGCACCCCGTCCGCTCCCGGCCGCACCGGCCCGCCCTGGGGAAAACGCCGCTCCACCCGCGCACCGGCGACCGCCCCGGCGGGAACCCGCAGGTCGAACAGCCCGCCGTAGCGAATCCGCAGCGCCCCGTCGGCTTCTACCACATGCGGCCGGGTCACACACGCGGCATGGAGGGCGAGGACCAGGACCACCCCATACACATCGAGCACGAGCAGAACCCTGTGCACGACCGGCCACGGGATCAGCAGCGCCAGCATCACCGTCTCGACCACAGAGACGAAGACCAGGCCGTACATCATGGCGGTCTGCGGCCCGGAGTACGGGACGGCAAGGGCGCCCTCCGGCACGCCGTGACGCCTCCGCAGCACCCACAGCCCGAGACTGTGCAAGGCGCGCACCTCGTGGGCGACGAGACGGCGCACCTTCTCGGGCAGGACGGTACGGAGCGCCGCACCCATCGCCTCCCGCCGCCCGGCACCCGCGCGTCGGCCCACGAGCCAGAGCCGCCACAGCACCACGCCCTCGAACCCGAGCGCGGCGACCACCAGGGCCTCGGCACCGAGCAGAACCGCACCCGGTATCCGGACCCCCGCCAACAGGCAGCCGCCCAGAACCAACTCGACAGCCGGCACAGCCCCCACGGCATACCGCGCCATCCGCACGCTCATCCTGTTCTCCTCCCCACCATGCGTACAGTCAGGGCCGTCATCACCCGGCGCACCACCTCGGCCTGCGCGGGCGCGTAGTCGTCGAGCAGGGCCTGACCGAACCCCGTCATGACCGGCCCGCCGGAGGGGATCGCCGCCAGCACCTCGTCCGGCACGGCGGCGGCCAGATCGACGGCGAGCGGAGCGATCCGCGGATCGTCCACGGGCGCCGCGGCCAGTGCGTCCAGCCGCTCGTACAGCGCATGCACGGCCGGGTCCTCGGCCAGCGGCCGCAACGCGGCGTAGAGCTCACTGCCGCCGCCCGCCGTGTCCAGCAGCACCAGGTGCTCGCGGTCCTTGTCGGCCATCGGGGAGCCGGTGGCCGGAGCCGTGCCCAGCAGTTCGGCCAGCGCGGGCGATACGGGCTCCTCGGCGCTCACCGGGCGGTCCAGCAACCGGGCCAGCCGACGCCGCCGCTCCCGGATCTCGTTCTCCTGCCGGGCCAGATCGGCATCCAGCTCGACCAGTACCTCGACGAGTTCGCGCCCGGCGTCGTCGACGAGGACATCCCGTACCTCGTCCAGACCGAGACCGAGCTCGGTGAGCCGCCGGATCCGGGCCAGCACCACGGCGTCGCGCACGCTGTAGGCGCGATAGCCGTTGGCCCGTCGGCCGGGCTCCGGAAGCAGCCCGATGTGGTGGTAGTGCCGGATCGTCCGCGAGGTGACCCCGACGAGGCCGGCTATCTCTCCGATGCGCATGGGCCCAGTAGAAACGTTGACGCAACGGCAGGGTCAAGCGCTCATCGCACCCGTCCGCATCTGACAACTTCGCGCCATCCTGTGCCACGATCGAAGGAAGTACTCCCATCTCATGGACGGCTGATCCACTGATGTCCCAATCTGGCGAGCGACCGAGGAAGGGGCGTGACATGACTGCCATGCCGCACGAACCGCTCACGCAGGCGGACGTCCTGCTGGAGGGCTTCCTGGCGCTGGATACGCCGGAGGGCTTCCGGGCCGAGCTGATCGAGGGGGAGATTGTCGTGACGCCGCCGCCGGACGGGGACCACGAGCACTACATCAGCCTGATTCTGAAGCAGGTGATCAGGCTCGCCCGGACCGACATGGACTTTTCCGGGAACAAGGGACTGAAACTGAACAGCGGCGGCAGCTGTCCCAAGAACCACGTCATCCCCGACGGCACCTTCGCCCCCACCGAGCTGCGTCTGTACCGGGGAGCGGACCCCTGGATGCCGTGTGAGGGGGTGGCCCTCGTCGTCGAGGTCACCTCGACCAAGCCCCGGGCCGACCGCACGGACAAGCGTCACTGCTACGCCCGAGGACCCATCCCGCTCTACCTCCTGGTCGACCGTGAGGAGTCCTCGGTGACGCTGTTCAGCGACCCCGAAGGGGACGACTACCGTCAGCACTGCACGATCCCGTTCGGTAAGCCGCTTCCCCTTCCCGCTCCGTTCGCCTTCGACCTGGAGACCGAGGCGTTCATCTGAGCCACCCCGTCCAGCGCCCCCGGCCAGGCGGGTAGCATGGTCGGCACGGCAGACGAGCCGGGCGGACGGCCGCGTGGGGATCCTCGGATCTCCCCGAGGAACGTCCGGGCTCCACAGGGCAGGGTGATGGCTAACGGCCACCCGGGGTGACCCGCGGGACAGTGCCACAGAAAACAAACCGCCGGGGACTTCGGTCCTCGGTAAGGGTGAAACGGTGGTGTAAGAGACCACCAGCGCCTGAGGTGACTCAGGCGGCTAGGTAAACCCCACCCGGAGCAAGGTCAAGAGGGGCCGTCGCAAGACAGCCCTGCGCGAATGTTCGAGGGCTGCCCGCCCGAGTTCGCGGGTAGACCGCACGAGGCCGGCAGCAATGCCGGTCCTAGATGGATGGCCGTCTCCCCGGCCGCCGCGAGGCGACCGGGCGACAGAACCCGGCGTACAGCCCGACTCGTCTGCCACTACGCCTCCAGCTCGGGTCAGAGGGGTGTACCGCCCTGACGTGCACCGCCCCGGTCGAATCCCGGTGGAATCGAGCTGGATTGCGCGCGCAGGTCGTTGCACGGACCGGCGCACCCTCGCACCGCGATGACCAGCCTTAAAACACCGGTGAGTCCGGCACCTCAGGGGCGGCATTGGTCCAGTGACCGGTTCGGTGCCGGCCTCTGGGCGCGTCGCATGGCCCGGAGGAGAAGTTGGCCCGGCTGCGCGAAAGAACGGCAGTTGGAGCGGGAGATCCTGCGCCGGGCAGTTGATCACGGTGACCGTGTCGTCGTCGAGTTCGGCCGGAACCCGGAGGGCATTCGCGTCCGCAGCGATCGATGCGACAGGCGTGGGAGCCTCGCTCCAACTCGCCGCCCCGCCCGCGTTGTGCTCGGAGGCCGTTGCGCGAAAGTTCGGCGGAGGACGAGTTCGCCATTCCGCCACGATCTTGCGTAAAGCCCAATTAAGATCGCGGGCAAGGCGGTTCTCCGCATCTCTATGTACTCCCTCATGAGCAGGGCATCAGGCCCTTCAAACGCTGAGAGCAGGGGATGACACCTACGAATGAACAAGCAAAGGGAGCCGCGCCCGAGCCGCGTCGGCGGCGGCCGGGCGTGCTCGGTCGCCGCACCGTTGGCTGCCTGGCCGCGCTCGCCTTGGGAATCGGTAGCGGCTCGTTAGCCATGGCGCCTGCGGCGCACTCGCAGGCGGGGGACGGATCGGTGACGGTCCGGGTGATCCGGGCCGTGGACAACAGCGGCGTGTGGAAACCCGCGCTGGAACCGGGCATCGCGGGCGTCAAGGTGACCCTCACCGACGACGCCGGGGCGGGCATCGAGGGGGTCACGGCGGCCGACGGCACCGTGACGCTGACTCCGGCGGCGGGCGAGACCACCAGCGGCAAGTACCGGGTGCAGGTGGTGAATCCGAAGCCGGGTGTGCTGTTCCCGGCCTTCGCCTCGCGCCAGGGACTGGACGGTGCGCCCAACCAGTTGAGCAGCAATGAGGAGTTCGTCGACCTCTCCGGCGGGAAGAGCGTGGCGTACACCACCGGGCTGTGGAATCCGGGTGACTACTGCCAGAAGAACGCACCTCTGATGACGACCTGTCAGCCCACCACGCGCGAGGGCGGGGCTCAGCGCACGCTGGTCTCCTTCCCGTACGCCGCACGCGGCCAGGACGGCGTCGACGTCAACGTCACGAACATCGCCACCAACGCCGACACCGGCACGCTGTTCGGCATCGCGTGGAACAAGGCCGACAAGCGGGTGTTCTCCTCGGCCGTGGCAAAGCGCTCCACGGACTACGGTCCGGGTGGCGCCGGGGGGATCTATGTGACCGACCCCGCAGAGAAGAAGACCACGCTGTTCACCGTCGTCCCGGACGCGGGGACGACGGCGCACGGGTCGGGTACCGACGACGCCTTCCTTGCCGTACCGGGCAAGGAGAGCCTGGGCGGCATCAAGATCACCGATGACGGCAAGGACCTGTTCGTCGTCAACCTCAACAACCGCAAGCTGTACCGCTACGACGCCACGGCGGCGACCGCTTCGGCGCCGAAGGCTGTCTACGGCATCCCGGACCCGGGCTGTCCGGCAACCGGGGACTGGCGCCCCTTCGGCCTCGGCCTGCAGGACGGCGTCGGCTACCTCGGCGGCGTGTGCTCCGGCGAGTCCACCGGGAAGGTCTCGGACCTGCGCGCGGTGGTCCTGCCCTTCGACCTCGCCACCGGAGTGTTCCGCAAGGCGGTGCTGGACCAGCCGCTGGACTACCCGCGCCAGTCCACGGTTGGCGGTGGCCCATGCGACGGCGCGGGCTGGTTCCCCTGGACCAACACCTTCCCGACCTCCCAGAACGGACAGGCCTGCCGGAACTATCTGGCCCAACCCGAACCGGAGTTGGGCGAGATCGGCTTCGAGGCCGACGGCTCCATGCTGCTGGCCTTCCGCGACCGCTTCGGCGACCGCGCCCCGGCCGGTCCCACACCCAGCACACCCGGCAACGTCATGTCAGGCGGCGACCTGAACAAGGCATGCCTGGCGGGCGGGGTGTACGTGATGGACACCAACAACGGCTGCGGGCTTTCCACCCGGGGAACCCGCTTCTTCGATACCAGCCGGATGGGCTCCCACCACAACGCGGGCTTCGCGGGCATGGCGCTCTCCAAGGTCGAGAACACCATCGCGACCTCCGGCTTCGACACCAACAGCACCGCCTTCGGGTACGGCACCGCCTTCGTTCAGCGCGACGGAAAGCAGGACCCGAAGGGCGGCCTGCGCCTCAACCCGCCCGGCTCCGTGGCCCCGTTCGGCAAGGGCGCCTCGATGGGTGACCTGGAGGTGCTCTGTGACCAGGCCCCGCTGCAGATCGGCAACCGGGTCTGGTACGACCCCGAACGCAAGGGCATCCAGAACCCGGGCCAGCGCCCGGTCGTCGGCGCGACCGTCCACCTCTACGACGAGTCGGGCAAGCAGGTCGGCACGACCAAGACGTCGGAGCGTGGTGAGTACTACTTCGACGACTCCAATGTCACCGGCGGCCTCAAACCCACCACCAAGTACACCATCCGGCTCGACAACCCGGCCGACTACGCCAAGGGCGGCCCGCTCCACCAGTGGGTGCCCACCGACGCGGATGTCGGCGACAACCATTTCATCGACTCCAAGGGCATCGTCCCGTCCGGCGCGAAGTACCCGGAACGGGCGCTGACCACCGGCGGGCCGGGAGAGAACGACCACACCTACGACTTCGGCTTCCGACAACAGGAGGGCGTGCTGCGCCTGGTCAAACACGACCAGGACGGCAAACCGCTGGCCGGGGCGAAGTTCCAGCTGTGGAAGGAGACGAACGGCTCCGAGGGCGTGCAGACCACCGGAACGACGCCGGATACGCAGGTCGGCAAGGCCTGCACGACCAAGGCCGAAGGCATCTGCCAGGGCAGCGGCACGCCGGGGACGTACTACTGGCAGGAAGTCAGCCCGCCAAAGGGATACGCGGTACCGGACGAGACGGTGTTCGGGCCGCTGGTGCTGACCTCCGACAACCTCGACGCCGGGGTCTCGGTGACAGCGGTCAACCGGCGGCTGCCCACCCCCACACCGACCACGTCGCCGACACCAACACCGACGACGCCGGTACCGAAAACACCGGGCACGCCGGCACCGCCCGCACCGGGCCCCGAGCCCGGCTCGCACCTGGCGGGCACGGGTATGAGCCAGGAGGTTTTGATGGCCCTGGCCGGCGCCGCCGCGCTCACCACCCTCGGCACGGCGCTGTTCGTGCTGATGCGCAGGCGAAGGGCGCTGCACCGCTAGCCCCCTAGCAGGGCAGCCGGCCTCGGTGACCCTCCGGGCCGGATCGGGCGGGTTCGCGGACCAGCGGTTCGCGAACCCGCCCTCCTGTGTGACCGACCGACGAGAGAAGGCGACTGCATGGCTCGGAAGAGGAAGACCGACGGCCGTACGCCGCGTCGGGCCCTCTGGTTCAGAACACTGATCGCGATCGCGGCGTGCGGCGCCGCCGCGGTCGGCCTGGCCGCCTATCGGACCCTCTCCGACGACACCACCACCGAGCGGCCGGTGACGATGGAGGAGGCGTCCAGGCTGGCGCTGTCGCGGCTGAATCTGCACCAGGCCAGTCCCGTGGCGGTGACCCTCACCGCCACCGAGGGCGGCGGAGTGGTGGTGCGGGTCAAAGGGGTCGTGGACTACCGAACCCACCGGGCCGTGGGGACTTACCAGGTCACCGGGGCCTCCGGATCCTCCGGGCCCTCCGGAACTTCCGGGCCCGCCGCCGGGCAACTGGACCACGGACTGATCGTCTGGGACACCGGCGGCCTCGGCCTGGCCCCCGCGCCCAAGGGCGACAACAGCCCGCCCTGGCAGCAGGCCGAGCACATCCCACGCTCGGGCTGGTCCGCGCGCTCCTACACGACCGATCCCCTGGACGCCGGGCTCCAGTTACTGATCGGGCTCGGCGCGGACCGCCCCGACAACCCGCTGTTGCTCGCGCAGTCCGGGGCTCGCTGGCTGGAGCGTGATCGCATCGACGGCCGCAGCTACGACCGGTTCGCCGGGCCGCGCGGCCAGGGCACCACACCCGGTGCGGGGCCCAACGGCGGACGGTCGCCGCTGACGTACTGGGTCGACGACGACGGCGGCCTGCGGCGGGTGACGATGCGGATGTCGGGCCTGGGGACTCCGACCGCCGTGGAGTTCTCCGGACGCGACGGCCGCGCGAAGCTTCCCGAGGCGCCATGGGGCACCGGCTGACCTCTCCGTGCCCATGCGCCCCGGCTGCCGCGGTTGCCGACGACCCTCCTCAACTCACCCTCCAGGGCGGCATGGTGAACGGAAGCCGAGTCCACCGGAGCACCGTGCTCAGCGCGAGTGCGGCACGGCGTCCGCGTCCTTCGGGAGCGGGTACGCGGCCGTGTCGACGGCCCCGGGCAGGCCGGTCGCCGGCCTGCCCGGGGCCGTCGGGTCCGGCATGGACGGCTGGGCGGGCGGGGCCGGCACCTTGCTGAACGGGACGCCGGGCGGCGCCTGCACAGGAGCTGTCCCGCCGCTGGGCAACGCTCCCCGACGGCGGGTGTCGCAGCCCGCGCGGCCCTCCAGGCCGTCCGGGCTCTGGGTGGCGGGCCGGTTGCCCGCGAAACAGTTGCCGGGGTCGGCCGAGGCCAGCACGAGGTCGGTGCCATTGCCGGTGGCGCGGTTGCCCTCGACGCGATTGCCGCTCGCCGGATGCCCCGGCGGGTCGGTGATGACCACTCCGGCCGCTCGGTTGCCCTGGACCAGGTTGCGCTGGATGCGGTTCCCGGTGCCACCGCCGATGCCGATGCCGATGCCGAAGCCCCCGTCCGCCTGCTCGGGCGTGTCGGAGGCGTTGTTGTCGGCGACCACGTTGCCCGCGATCACCGCGCCGTGCTGCGGGGCGAGGGCCTCCAGGGCATTGGAGTTGACTGTGACGCCGACCCGGTTGCGGGCGACGAGGTTGCCCAGCACCGACAGGCCGTCCGAGGCATTGGTCATTTCGATGCCGACCGCGTTGCGCTCCACGGTGTTGCCGCGGACGACGGTGTTGCAGGGCTTGCACTGGCCGACGTAGATGCCGGAGTCGGCGTGCCCGGAGGCGTAGGAGTCCTCGATCACGCCGTCGCGCGCGTCAAAGGCGTAGATGCCGTACAGGCCGTTGTTGTACGCCGTCACCCGGGTGGCGCGGAAGCCCCGGACGGCAGGGAAGCGGGAGGTGTCCAGCGGGTCGTAGGCGGAGCCGCCGGCGCCGCGCTGTTGCAATCGCTCGTCGGTGACGCCGGTGAACAGCACGCCGTTGGCCAGGTAGCCGTGCACGGTGAGGTTCTCGACCACCGACCCGGCGCCGGTCACGGTGATGCCGTTGGCCAGACGCACACCGCCGTCGAAGACCACCTTGTTGCGGTCCGTTCCGCGGAGTACCACACGGGGCTTGGTGACGCGCACACTCTCCCGGTACACGCCCGGGCCGATCAGCACCGTCTCGCCCGCACGAGCGACGTCCACTGCCTGCTGCACCGAGGGGAAGTCCTGCGGAACGCGCAGCACGCTCCCGGCCGGATGCCGCGCGTCGGCGGACGTCGAGCCCGTTGTGGAGCACCCGGTGGCCGCCATCGTGATCGAGACGACCAGCACCGACAGACGCAGCGCCGCCCGGAAAGCCGCCGCCGGGACTGCCGAGCGGGTCAACAGGCTGTCTGCAGACAGGATTTGCATGGCAGATGTTTTATCGTCTCCAATAGGCGTATGCCCACCGAACAGGGAAATGCGCAGGATCCATTACGACCCGCGGCAACCGGTGTTGGGCGGCGCCGGGCACTGCTCGCAGCCGGAGCGGTGCTCGCCGCCGGGGTCGGCGCGGTGGCCGACGAACTGGCGAGAGACGACCGGACAGCCGGCCGTGCCACCACCGGCGCCGCGCCGACCGAGGCCGCGATTCCCTTCCACGGTGCCCGACAAGCATGTGTTACGGCGCCCCACCAACCGGCGACGCACCTGCTCTCTTTCGACCTCCCGCAGACCTCCGCCGCCACCGACCGGAAGACCCTTCGCAGCGTCCTCGACGCGCTGACCAGCACGCTCGCCACCGCAGCCTCCGACGCCCCGCCGGACCCGCGACTCCAGGGCGGCGGCGCGACCCGGCTCACCTCCCTGGTCGGCATCGGCCCCGCTCTCGCCACCCGGCTCGATCTCAACGTCCCCGCCTCACTGGGGGAGTTGCCGCCTTTCCCCGGCGACCGCCTCGACCCGCACCGCAGCAACGGCGACATCCTGGTCCAACTCTGCGCAGCCGACCGCTGGACGCTCACCATCGTCGCCGAACTTGCTGGCAAAGCCGCACACGCCGCCGGCGCCGTACCGCGCTGGACCCAGTCCGGCTTCCTGCCCCACACGGCCCCGGGCACCACCCCGCGCAACTTGTTCGGCTCCATGGACGGCACCGCCAACCCCGGTCACGCGGCGGCCGAGCAATGGGTCTGGGGCCCACCCGGGGCCCACGGGGACGGCACCGTTCTGGTCTACCGCAGGATCCGCATGGACGTCACCGGCTACGCGGCCCTCACCGAGGGCCAGCGGGACCGGGTGATAGGCCGCCGCGCCCGCGACGGCGTCGCCCTCAGCGGCACCGCCGAGCATGACGAGCCGGACATCTACGCCAAGAACCCCGACGGTTCCTACGTCATCCCCGCCACCGCCCATGTCCGTCTCGCCAGCCCCCGCTTCGACGGCGGCGCCCGTATGCTTCGCCGCAGCTACAGCTACGACGATGGCCCGACCGACCGCGGCCTTCTCTTCTGCGCCTTCATGCGCGACCCCGCCCAGTTCACCCGCGTCCAGGAGCGCCTGGCCGCCCGCGACGCCCTCAACCCGTTTCTCCAACACCGGGCCTCGGCCGTGGCTTACGTCCTGCCCGGCGCCGCACCCGCCGGGACTCTCGGCGAACAGCTCTGGACATGAAGTCGGCCTCGCTCCCTCCTCCCCACGGCCGGACCCCACCACGACCACCAGCCAAACAGTCACACTGCCTCTGGACCGTCGAGGTCCAGTGTCCACAATCAGGGGAAAGCCCCGGGTGGCAGCCCCTCGCTCAGGCGGCAGTGCGGCCACTGAACTGTGCCAGGCGTTCTCAACTGCGGGGACGGTTGACGCGCTTGGCCAAGACCGACTGGCCGGGCAGGGCGTCGTGGGCTTGCGGGATCTTGCCGCACCCAATGTGTCCAGCCGGTCGACCGTACTCACCGCGTCTCGGTGAGGCCGAGCTTCCCGGCCGAGGGGAGAGGCGTGGCCGACCGTGAGGGGCGCCGAGGCCCGTACGGTCGTCGGAGCGGGCGTCGGCGGACCGTGGTCCGGGTCCGGAGGAGCTCCCCGCTCGGATCAGGGCGCAGCCGGGCGGCCATCCGCAGCGACGGATGCCGACGAACCAGCGGCTTACCGGCTGGGCGCCGTGCGGTGCCCTGCCCGCGCCGACAGGGCACCCGCCACGCCCCTGGCGCGGGACGACGGCATCCGCCCGCCGTGAGGTCTCTTTACGCGGCCGGCCGAGCCGGGCGCGTGAAGGTCACCGCGACCGGGATTCGTGACCGTGGCGCGGTTTGGGTACGTACTCCGGGCAGTCGGGGTTATGGCACGGTCCTGGGCCCCACATGGGCACAAAAATGCCCAGCGTCTTGTGTCGTGTGACCTCGCCGATGACGGGCTTGTCACAGGCTGGGCACGTGTACACCTGAACATCACGCTCTTTTGTGGCCATTTTTTTACAATATGCCCGTATTAAGGAGATGGGTAGTGCTCACACGGCCCATCTGCCCGGCAGGGGGACGGGCGTTCTGCGCGTTCGACCTGGTCAGCGTTGTGTCAGGGCCCTGGCGCGACGCAGTTGCCCTCGGCCCGATCCGAGCGGAGTCGGGCGGCGGGCGCGTCTGTCGTTTCGCAGGCCCTTCGATCATGTCCATGCCAGCCGCCCGCTGGGCCACATCATGGGAGACGATCTCGTTCGGTTCTTCCTCGGCAAAGGTTCTCCATGTCCGATCGCGCCGATGGAAACCGTGGGTCTCTGCTCGCGGTGAGCGACCTTCACGTCGGGATGGCGGACAATCGCCCCGTCATCGAGTCCCTGCGGCCGGATTCGGGCAATGACTGGCTCATCGTCGCCGGTGATGTCGCGGAAAAGGTCGAGGACGTGGAATGGGCGCTGCGGCTGCTCGCCGGGCGGTACTCCCGGGTGATCTGGACCCCCGGGAACCATGAGCTGTGGACGACCAAGAACGATCCGGTCCAACTGCGGGGGCAGGAACGGTACGAACATCTGGTCGAGGTGTGCCGGAGGCTCGGGGTGTCCACTCCGGAGGATCCGTACCCGCTGTGGCCCGGCCCCGAAGGGCCGGTGGCCGTCGCGCCCGTGTTCCTGCTGTACGACTACAGCTTCCGGGCGCCCGGAACGTCGACCAAGGAGGAGTCCCTGGCGTACGCGCACAGTACGGGGGTGGTGTGCACCGACGAGTTCCTGCTGCACCCCGACCCGTACCCGAGCCGTGACGCCTGGTGCCGGGCACGGGTGGTGGAGACGGAGCGGCGCCTGGCCGCACACGATGCGGAGATTCCGCTGGTCATAGCCGGCCACTGGCCCCTGGTCCGCGAACCGATGGACGTCCTGAGGTATCCCGAGTTCGCCCAGTGGTGCGGCACGGAGCTCACCGCCGACTGGCACCGGCGCTTCAATGTGGCGGCCGTGGTCTACGGCCATCTGCACATCCCCCGTACGACCTGGTACGACGGGGTGCGCTTCGAGGAGGTCTCCATCGGTTACCCCAGGGAATGGCGCAAGCGGGGCCACCCCAAGGGGCTCCTGCGGCGGATCCTTCCGTACGCCAATGGAGCCAGGGGGCCGGAGCCGGTCAGCGATGGCCCAGCACGTTGACCACACGGGCCGCTGGGGTCGCGGACGAAGAAGCGGCGTACGGCTGCCGCACGCCCCATTCCTTCGCCGTGCTGACACCCTGCAGCCCGGCCTCGGCGGACGCGGCGCGGAGCAGCGGATCAGATGACCGGCGGCCGTCCCAGTTTTGTCATCTGCCACACCGTGCGCCACCGCATGGGCTGCCGCCGCCCGCACGGTGTACGGACCCCCTCGGCGAAGCCGCCGGCCCAGGCACGCAGACCCGTCGCCGACCGGGTGCGGGCCACGGTCAGAAGGGTCCAGGTGCCCAGGTAGGCCGGGACCAGGGGGAGGGGCAGATTGCGGCGCGCCAGCCAGACCCGGTTGCGGGCCGTCATCCGGTAGTAGACGGAGTGCCTGGCCGGGGAGGTCTTGGGGTGCTGGAGCAGCAGGTCGGGCTCGTAGAGGATCTTCCAGCCCGCGTCGAGCGCCCGCCAGGACAGGTCCGTCTCCTCGTGCGTGAAGAAGAACTCCGCGGGCCAGGGCCCCGTCTGGGCGAGCATCTTCATGGAGAGGGCGTGGCCGCCGCCCAGGAACGCGGTGACCGGGCCGCGCCGCATCGGGTCCGCGGCGCGCAGGCGCGGGACGTGGCGGCGCTGGGTCTCGCCGTGCTCGTCGGCGATCCGGAAGCCGACGATGCCGAGCTGCGGGTCGGCGGCGTACAGCTTCTGGACCTTGCGGAACACCCCGCTGTCGACCAGAAGCCCGTCGTCGTCGAGTTCGATGACGACATCCACGTCGCCGAACTCCGCCAGCTGGCGCAGGGCGACGTTACGGCCGCCCGGGCAGCCCAGGTTCTCGTCGAGTTCGATCGCCGTCACACCGCCGGACAGATCGGACAGGCCGGGAAGCGCGGTGAAGTCCGGGAGCCGTGAGCCATTGCCCACGACGACGACACGGACCGGCCGGACGTCCTGTCCGGCCACCGAGGCCAGCAGGGCCTCGACCTGCTGCGGGCGATCGCCCATGGTGACGATGGATACGGCGATGCGCGGTTCGGGCACGGTCGGTACTCCTGGTCTCGCTGTGGTGCCCGCGATCGTAGTGGCATTCCGCGGTCACCCGATGTTCAGCCGCCCGTTGTCGGCCTGCCATGTCCCGTGATTCCTCGCCAGGGTGCGGTGGCGGGGGATCGTCGCCGGTGGGCAGGGCGGGGTGACCCGCAGGCGCCCGGCGGGGCGACGGCACCGGTCTTCGGCCCGCGCACAATCCATGGCGCCGCCCTGCGTGCAGCCGGACCCGTTTGTCAGCCGAGTGAGCCGGCCTGACCGGGTACCGATTCGAGGGTGCCGACCAGGCGCTCGCCCCGGTCCTCAGCCATGTCGAGCGTGGCCAGCACGGCCGGGGTCGAAATGCTCGGCAGTACGTAATGCAGCAAGACCGAAATCCTTCGCCCCAAGTCCTCGCGCTTACAAAGGGCTTGAGACATCACCTGAATACCGGAGAAGGAACCTGCCAACATCTCGGCGGTCTCGCCGGGGTTGACATGCGGCAGGAGTTCGCCCTGGTTCTTCGCGGCGATCAGCAGATGTTCGAGCCGGTCTATCCAGGCACGGAACGGGGTGCCCCGGTCGAGCCCTTCCACCGCCTGATCCATGGCCAGTCCGACGCTGGCGCGGACCAGGGGCTCATGGCGGAGCCGGTGGGCGAGCAGCATGCCCTGATCGACCAATTCCTGAAGCTTCGTCAGCTGTGGAGGAAGTGGATCGCTGTCCAGCTGTACATCCATCACCCCGAGCGCGAGATCTTCCTTCGAGGTGAAATGGAAGTAGAGCGCCCCCTTTGTCACACCGGCCCGCGCGAGAATTTCGCTGATGGTGGCGCTGCTGTAGCCGCGTTCGTCGAAGACGGCGGCAGCCGCCACCAGGATTGACCGTCGAGTCTGGATCGCGCGCGCCTGCTGTGCCATCAGCTACGAGTCTCTCTCAGTCGTGGCGTGGTCAGCACCACTGGGATATGGCTGGATAGGAAAACCGGACTGCCAGTATCTTACTGCGGGGGCGGCCTGCCCTCCCGGTATGGATCCTCTGGGAGGAAAATTCATGGTTCAGCTCACCTCGCACAGCGCTTCGTTTTCCGTCGAGGGTATCGGTGTCGCCGAATTCACCGAATCCCTCAAAGCGGACGGGACGACACCGAGGACCAGGCGCGCCGAAGGCAACGTCTCCGGACACCTGGTTCACCGGTCCGATGCGCAGGACATCTTTCCCACCGGCTGGACGAGGCAGACCGACACCCAGTTCTCCGTATCGGCCCGTTGGCCGCATGCGCACCGCTTCTTCGCCCCCGTGTCGGGCCGTTATCAGGATCCGCTGCTGATCGCCGAGACCATGCGTCAGACGACGATGCTCCTGGGTCATGCGGCGTTCGACGTCCCGGTGGGTGACCAGTTCGTGATGTGGGAGCTGGCCTACGTCTCCGAGTCCGATCAGCTGCTTCTGGGTGAGGCGCCCTGGGACATCACGGTGGATGTGTCCTGCTCCCGGATCCGGCGGCGCGGCCGGAGCATCGGCTCCATGCACGTCGAACTGCTCCTGCACCGCCTCGGCGCCGTCCTCGCGAGAGGCGGAGGGCATATCAGCTGCACCTCGGCCAGGGTGTACGGCAGGCTGCGCGGCGACCGGCAGGACGTGATCGGCGCTCCCATACCCCTCCTGCCCCCCGTCGCACCGGCCGAGGTGGGCAGGACCGATGAACGCGATGTCGTCCTGGCTCCGGCTCCGCAGCACAACGTCTGGCAGCTACGGCTCGACACCGGACATCCGACGCTGTTCGCCCGGCCCAACGACCATGTGCCGGGCATTCTGCTGTTGGAGGCGGCCCGTCAGGCGGCCGTCGCCGTCACCCCCGGCCATGACTTCCTCCCGGCGTCGGTGAAGACCGACTTCCTCCGGTACGTGGAACTCGACCGCCCCTGCTGGATCGAGGCCCGGTCCGTCCCGACAGGCGACCGCACGACGGCCGGGGTGCACGTCACCGCGACGCAGGACGGGGAGCCGGTCTTCACCTGTACCCTCGGCTCCCCGAGAGGGCAGTACGGCGCGGCGGGGAATCAGGGCGACCCGGGCGATCAGCCGAACGACCGGCAGGATGAACAGTCATGACACCGCGCATACTCATCACCGGCGCTACCGGTTTCATCGGCAGCCAGGTGGTGGCCGCGGCCCGGGCCATTCCCGGCCTCCGACTGCGACTGATGACCCACCGTACCGCCCTTGCCGCGTCCGCCACGGCGGGTGCCGGGCCCGACGTCGAGACGGTGTACGGGGATCTCACCGCACCCGCGACGCTGCGCGGCAGCTGCGAGGGCATCGACGCGGTGATCCACTGCGCCTCCTGGATCGGCGGTGACGAACCGACCGCGCGATCGGTGAACGATCACGGTACTCGCGCCCTGGTCGAAGAGGCGGCCCGTTGCGGGGTCGCCCGGATCGTCCATCTGAGCACGGCATCCGTCTACGGGCGGGGCCCGTTCGCCCGGCTGCGGCCGGGAGAGGCCGAGCCCGCCCCGGCCTCGGCCACCAGCCTGACCCGCGCCGCCGCCGAGCAGCACGTCCTCGCGGCCGGTGGCGTCGTCGTGCGCCCGCACATCGTGTACGGGGCGGGGGACCGGTGGGCCGTGCCCGGGCTGGTCGGGCTGGTCCGCCGGCTCTCGGCCGGACTGACCGGGTGCGCGGCGCGGCACTCGATGATCGACGTACAGGCGCTGGGGCGCGCGCTGCTGGGCGCGGCGCTGTCCCCGAAGGAGCCGGCCGGGGTCTACCACGTCAACCACCCCGAACCGGTGAGCTGTTCGCAGCTGCTGTCGACGGTCGTCACCGAACTGCGGCTGCCGTGGGCTGCCGCAGGCATCGATGTGGACGAGGCCCGCGAGCGGCTCGCCGACGTCCCGTATGCGCTCCACCACCTCGGCATGCTCGCCGTGGACCACTGGTTCACCGACGAACGGGTCGGCCAGGACTTCGACTGGGAGCCGGGCGACGCCTTCACGACCGCGTTCGCCCGGCACGCCCCGTGGTACCGCCAACACCTCAACCGCTGAAGGCCCCCGGCGTTCCCCGGCGTTCCCCGGCGTTCCCCGGCTTCCCCCGTCAGGTCCCGATCCGGGTGCCCGTACCGCTCACCCGCACCCGGGCATCGCCCGCCCGCAGTTCGACCGTGAGCGCGCCGGGGCGGCCCACGTCCTCGCCCTGGGGGAGGGTGAGGGCCGTCGGGCGACCGGTTCGGGCGGCCCGTCAGCCGCGTCCCACGTAAGGCATCGTCGTCGCCAGGACTGTTACGAACTGCATGTTCGCCTCCAGCAGCAGCTCCGCCATGTGGAGCACCGTCCGGGCCACGTCGGCCGCCGCCATCACCGGCTCCACCGCCGGCTCGCCATTGGCCTGAAGGGTGCCGGTCCGCATCCGCTCGGTCATGTCCGTGGCCGCGTTGCCGATATCGATCTGCCCGCAGGCGATCCGGTACGGACGGCCGTCCAGCGACAGCGACTTCGTCAGCCCCGATGGTGTGCTTGGTCACGGTAGGCGACCGAGTGCGGGCGCGGCGCGTGGGCGGAGACCGAGCCGTTGTTGAGACGGTGATCACCCGGCGTTCTCCCCGGCCAGTGGGGCGGTCTCGACGAGGGGTTCCGGGCGCCGGGGCGCGAGCGCCACCGACCAGCCGGCGCCGGTCAGGGCGAGAGCCACCGCGCGGCGATTCCGGAGCCCGCGCCCGTCACGACCGCCGTCCTCGGGTCGGAGTTCAACATTGTGTTGCTCATGACGCCGCAGCGTACGCTTTGCCGTCCTGCGGGTACGCGTGGAACCGCACGGGGTCAAGAAGGCGTGTACGGCGGCGGGTTACCACTCCGGACGGCCACAGATGATGACCACGACCTCTGTCATGTATGCGCACTTTGCGCCCATGGACCCAGTCCTGCCACATTCCTCATCCGCGCGACGCCCGAGCGACGCGAACACGACAGCCGCACGACGTGCTGGGCCGGTGGACTTCCCGAGTACACCACCAGCCAGGGGAGGACAGATGACGCATTCATCGCACCAGCAGGAGCTGCGCGACGCCGTCAGGAATGTCGGACGCCGCCGCTTCCTCACCGTCACCGGTGCCGCCGCCGCGCTAGCCTTCTCGGTCAACCTGCCGGCCGCGGGCACCGCGAGCGCCGCCGAGTTGGATGCCCGGAAGATCAGCGAGGACCCGTTCACCCTCGGCGTCGCCTCGGGCGACCCGCTTCCCGACTCGGTCCTGCTGTGGACGAGACTCGCACCCCACCCGTACGAGCCCGGAAGCGGACTGCCCCCGGCCCGCGTGCAGGTGCGCTGGGAACTCGCCCGCGACGAGCGCTTCTCCCGCATCGTCCGGCGCGGATCGACCACCGCCCACCCGGAGTTCGACCACAGCGTCCACGTCGAGGTCAAGGGCCTCCAAGCGGGCCACGTCTTCTACTACCGCTTCCGCACCGGCACCTGGACCAGCCCCGTCGGCCGGACCCGCACCGCGCCCGCCCACAGCGCCGGCAACAACGCGCTGAGCCTGGCCACCGTCTCCTGCCAGGCCTACCGCGACGGCTACTTCACCGCGTACAAGCACCTCGCCCAGGAGGACGTCGACGTGGTCTTCCACCTCGGCGACTACCTCTACGAGTACGCCGTCGACGCGACCGGCGGAGCCCGCAAGTACACCGACCGCACGCTCCCGGCCCACTTCAACAAGGAGACGGTCACGCTGGAGGACTACCGGCTGCGGTACGGCCTCTACAAGTCCGACCCCGATCTGCGCGCCGCCCACGCCGCGCACCCCTTCGTCGTCACCTGGGACGACCACGAGACCGAGAACAACTACGCGGGCGACATCCCCGAGAACGGCGTACCGCCGGAGGAATTCCTGCTGCGCCGTGCCGCGGCCTACCGCGCCTACTGGGAGAACCAGCCGCTGCGCATGCCGCAGCGGCCGGCCGGCCCGGACATGAAGCTCTACCGGCGCCTGCACTTCGGCAGTCTTGCCCAGTTCGACATTCTCGACACCCGCCAGTACCGCAGCAACCAGGCATACGGCGACGGCTGGCAGACGCCCGGACCGGAGTCCGAGGACCCGTCGCGCACCATGACCGGCGCCACCCAGGAGCGCTGGCTGCTCAACGGCTGGCGCGCCTCACAGGCCACCTGGAACGTCGTACCGCAGCAGGTCACCTTCGCCCAGCGGCGCGATGTCCCCACCGACGCCTATCGGCTCTCCATGGACTCGTGGGACGGCTACCCCGCCTCCCGGGACCGCATCCTGAAGGGCGCCGAAGACGCCGGGATCGACAACCTGATGGTGCTGACCGGCGATGTGCACGTCGGCTACGCCTTCGACCTGAAGAAGGACTTCAACGACCCGTCCTCCCGCACCGTCGGCACCGAGATCGTCGCCACATCCATCGCCAGTGGCAAGGACGGATCGGACAAGCCGGCCAGCTGGTACAACCAGATGCAGGCCAACCCGCACATGAAGTTCTTCAACGGCCGTCGCGGATACGCCGTCATCACGCTGGGCCCGAAGCAGGCACGCGCCGACTACCGCACGGTGTCGGCCGTCACCACCCCCGGTGCACCCCTCGCGACGGCCGCATCGTTCGTCACGGAGGTGGGGAACCAGGGCCTCACGCCCGCGTAAGGCCCTTCGCGGACAGGCCCCGGTCACAGCCGAGGCCGTCGGCCGGGTAGCGGACGCCGATGCGGTCACGTACCGCGTCGAGCGTCCGCATCACGGCAAGGGAACCGTCCAGCGGCACCAGCGGCGACTCCGTCTCGCCCGCCCGCAGCGCCCGCGCCACCTCCGCCTGCTCGAACTGCATCCCGCGCAGCCCCTCGCCCGCCGCCCCCGCGGTGAACTCCTGCGGCTCGTGCCCCTCCCGGTGCAGCACGAACCGCTCCGGGTAGAAGAAGCCGCGAGGGAAGTCGATCCGCCCCCTCGTGCCCGTGACCGAGGCGGTCAGCGGTGTGTTCGCGACGATCGAACAGTTCAGCAGCGCCGAGGCGCCCGCCCCGGACCAGCTCAGCAGCATCGCCGTGTTCAGATCGACACCCTCGGCAGAGAGCAGCGCGTCGGCCTGCACCCGGTCCGGCTCGCCCAGCAGCAGATGCGCGAACGACACCGGATAGACCCCGAGGTCCAGCAGCGCACCGCCGCCCAGCGCCGGGTCGCGCAGCCGGTGTCCGGGACCGAACGGACCCGCGAGCCCGAAGTCGGCCTGGACGGTACGGATATCGCCGATGGCGCCGTCCCGCACCAGCTCCGTCATGCGCCGGATGACCGGGTTGCAGTACGTCCACATGGCCTCCATCAGGAAGAGGCCGCGGTCCCGGGCGAGCTTCACCAACTCGTCCGCCTCCCGCGCGTTGAGCGTGAACGCCTTCTCGCACAGCACGTGCTTCCCGGCCTCCAGACAGAGCGCGGCCGCCTCCCGGTGCGCCGAGTGCGGCGTCGCGACGTACACCACATCGACCTCGTCGTCGGCGGCGAGAGCGGCCCAGCTGCCGTACGCCCGGGGTATCCCGAACCGCTCCGCGAACGCCTTCGCCGAGGCGTCCGTACGGGATGCGACGGCCACCACCTCCGCGTCCGGCATCGCCCGCAGATCCTCGGTGAACGTCGCGGCGATACCGCCGGTCGCCAGCACACCCCAACGCACAGCCCCGCTCATGCCCGTCATGCCTGCTCCCCAAAGAGGTCTCGACCAGTCCGGCTGAGCTGAGAGCATAGAGGCGGATTCAACGACATGGAGATGAGAATGCCGGAGAGCGGCGCAAGCCGGGCCCAGCAGGAACGTACACACATATCGACCACCGGGACCGGGGGCGCGGAGTCCGCGGCCACCGGCACACCTCCCGGACAGCCGGCCGCCACCGAAGCGGCCCGACGCACCGGACTCCTCGTCACCCTGATCCTCGGCGGCCTCACCGCAGTGCCGCCCCTCTCCATGGACATGTACCTCCCGGCACTGCCCGCGGTCACCGAGTCCCTGCACGCCTCCGCCGCGGCCGTCCAGCTCACCCTCACCGCCTGCCTCGCCGGCATGGCGCTCGGACAGGTCGTCGTCGGACCGATGAGCGACCGGTGGGGCAGGCGCAGGCCGCTGCTCCTGGGCCTGATCATTTATGTCGTCGCCACAGCGATCTGCGTCTTCGCCCCCACCACGGAACTCCTCATCGGCTTCCGCCTCCTGCAGGGCCTGGCCGGTGCGGCGGGGATCGTCATCGCCCGTGCCGTGGTGCGCGACCTGTACGACGGCGTGGAGATGGCCAAGTTCTTCTCCACCCTGATGCTGATCTCCGGCGTCGCACCGATCGTCGCACCGCTGATCGGCGGACAGGTGCTGCGGTTCACCGACTGGCGGGGGATCTTCGCCGTCCTCACCGTCGTCGGCGTGGTGCTCACCCTGGTCGTCTGGAAGTGGCTGCACGAGACCCTGCCGCCGCAGGACCGGCACACCGGCGGCATCGGTGACACGCTGCGCACCATGCGCGGGCTGCTCGCCGACCGGGTCTTCACCGGCTACATGATCGCGGGCAGCCTCGCCTTCGCCGCCCTCTTCGCGTACGTGAGCGCCTCACCGTTCGTCGTGCAGGAGATCTACGGGGCCTCGCCGCAGACGTTCAGCCTGCTCTTCGGTATCAACTCGGTCGGCCTGATCGTCGTGGGCCAGATCAACGGCAAGGTGCTGGTCGGCCGGGTCAGCATGGACAAGGCGCTCGCCTTCGGGCTCTCGATCATCGTGCTGGCCGCGGCCGCGTTGCTGCTGATGACGTCCGGGGTCTTCGGAGACGTGGGTCTGGCTCCGGTCGCCGCCGGGCTCTTCGTGCTGATGTCGGCGATGGGACTCGCGATGCCGAACACGAACGCGCAGGCTTTGATGCGTACGAAGCACGCTGCCGGGTCCGCCTCCGCACTGCTCGGCACGTCATCGTTCCTGATCGGCGCCGTCGCCTCGCCGCTTGTCGGGATCGCGGGCGAGGGGACGGCGGTGCCGATGGCTGTCGTGCAGTTGGTGTGCGCGGTGGGCGCGCTGGCCTGCTTCCTGGGGCTGTGCCGGCCCTGGCAGCGGGCGTCGTAGCAAACCCGGGGCCCCGGTCCGGCCGTCCGGCAGACCGGGGCGGCTAGGTGCGGGCCAGGTGACTGGTGTCAAGACCGACCGGCACATGGAGGGCGGCGTCGCGGGACCGGGCACGCACGTCTGCGGCGTTGTCGTCAGTCGACAAATCCCCCACAGCCTCGACATCCCTGTCGGCCGCAAGGCCGCCGCCGGCCCCACCGGTTCGCACCGGGTAGGCCGCGCCCTTGTCACTGCCGCACTCACCATCGGCGCGCTGGCCATGCTCTTCCCGTTCGCGCTGATGGTGCTGACCGCCTTCCAGACCGGCGGCTCCCTCTCCGACGCGTTCAGACTGGAGAACATCGGCCTCGGCTCCTTCGAGGAGCTGACCAGGGCGCTGCCGTTCTGGCGCATCCTCGGCAACTCGCTGTGGATCTCGGTCCTCTCCACCCTGTGCCAGCTGGTCACCAGCACCCTCGCCGCGTACGCCTTCGCCCGGTTCACCTTCAAGGGCCGTGACACGCTCTTCCTGGTCTACCTGGCGACGATGATGATCCCGCAGCAGGTGCTGCTGGTCCCGCTGTTCGTCGAGATGAAGCAGCTCGGTCTGATCGACACCTACGCAGGCATCCTGCTGCCGGGGCTCGCGTCCGCCTTCGGTACCTTCCTGATCCGCCAGGCGATGGTCGCCGTACCCCGGGAGCTGGAGGAGGCCGCGCTGGTGGACGGCGCCGGCTATCTGCGGATCCTGTGGAGCGTCGTGCTGCCGATCGTGCGGCCCGCGCTCGCCACCTTCACCGTGTTCGGTTTCATGGCCTCCTGGAACAACTTCCTGTGGCCGCTGGTGGTGACCCGCTCCCAGGAGCTGTCCACGCTGCCGCTCGGACTCTCCACGCTGCAGGGTCAGTTCACCACCGACTGGAACGTGGTGATGGCCGGCTCGGTGCGGCTCCTGGTTCTTCTCCACGCTCGCCGAGTCCGACGTCGACTGGGGCGTGGTGCTGGAGCCCGCCAACGGCACCCGCGCCAACTCCGTCTTCCAGAACACCCTCGCGATGTCGAGCCAGTCGAGGAACACGGACGCCGCCTGGAAGTGGCTGACGTACATGACCACCTCGCAGGAGGTGGCGCAGAAGCTCGGCGCCCTGGTCATCGAGGCCTGGTCGGACGAGGCCACCTTCACCGTCTTCCGCGACGCCGAGTACCAGGTGACCGAGGACGGCGCCCCGCACCGGCTGAAGGACTTCACCTTCCCCGAGGACGGCGCCTGGCCCGACCCCAAGGGCATGGTCGACGAACTGCACGACCGCGACATCAAGGTGCTGCTCTGGCAGATTCCGCTGATGAAGATGCGCCCGGCGCCGCGCGGCCAGGCAGCCGCCGACGCCAAGGCGGTGATCGACAACGGGTACTGCGTCAGGGAACAGGACGGCAAGCGGCCCTACCGCAACCGCGGCTGGTGGTTCCCGCAGGCGCTGATGCCCGACCTCACCCATCCCGAAGCCCGCGCCTGGTGGCTGGAGAAGCGCCGCTACCTGGTCGACGAGGTCGGCATCGACGGCTTCAAGACCGACGGCGGCGAGCACGCATGGGGCTACGACCTGCGCTACGCCGACGGCACCGGAGGCGCCGTCACCAACAACCTCTTCCCGGTCGAGTACCCCCGCGCCTACGGCGAGTTGCTGCGCGAGTGCGGCAAGGCCCCGGTGACGTTCTCCCGCGCGGGCTTCACCGGCTCGCAGCAGGCGGGCGCCTTCTGGGCCGGCGACGAGGACTCCACCTGGGACGCCTTCCGCCACTCGGTCAACGCCGGCATCACCGCTTCCGCCTGCGGAATCGTCTACTGGGGCTGGGACATCGCCGGTTTCTCCGGCGACGTGCCGAGCGCCGAGCTGTATCTGCGTGCCTCCGCGGCGTCCGCCTTCATGCCGGTCATGCAGTACCACTCGGAGTACAACCACCACCGCACGCCGCTGCGCGACCGCACTCCGTGGAACATCGCCGAGCGATCCGGCCGCCCCGAGGTGCTGGAGATCTTCCGCTTCTACGCCAAGCTGCGCGACCGGCTGGTCCCCTACCTCGTGGCCGAGACCCGGGCCGGTCTGGCCCAGGGCAAGCCGCTGATGCGCGGCCTGTTCTTCGACTACGCCGGCGACGAGCGGATCTGGGAATTCCCGGACCATTTCACGCTCGGTTCCGCGCTTCTCGTTGCCCCGGTGACCCAGGAGGACGCCGAGTCCAAGGAGGTCTACCTCCCGGCCGGCACCGAGTGGATCGACGTATGGACCGGCGCGCGCCACCAGGCGGCACCGCTGTGCGCCGCGCCACCCCGTTGGACGTCGTACCGGTGTACGCGCGTGCCGACCGATGGGACGAACTGAAGCCGGTGGTCGACGCGGCGTAGACGCCATCGGCGGCGCCGCACTCGCTGCATCCGCCACCCCGGACCGCTCTTGACTCTGCTGCTCAATTCCGTCCGGGGTGACGGTGGGCGCGGGCACCCCGGAGACCTGCCCGGCTTCCAGGCCGACGGTGAAGGCGTCCTTGGAGAACCGCCCGGCCGGCGCGTTGGCCGCCTGCGCCTTTACCGCGTCGGCCTGGGCCGGTTCGGCCGGCAGCGGCCCGGTGCCGTAAGCAGCATCACCGTAGACCTCGGCGAGACCGCGTTCGGTCAGGCCCAGGCGGAAGCCGGTGGCATCGCCGTAACCGGCATCGGCGACCACCGGCAGATCCGGTAGCCGGGCGAGTCGTACCCGCCCTCGGGGAAGCCGGTGTCGTCGATCGATAAGCCTCCGGGGCCACAGCCCACCGCGCGACCCGGCGCCGCACCTCGACCTCGGAACGATCAACCGGGGTGCGTAACAAAGCCCTGCTAATTCGCGCTCGGGTAGCCGATCAGGTGCGGGCGGTCCTTCTCGTCCGTCCAGCGGAACAGGCCGACACCGTCCGATGTCTCCGCACCCGGAACCCGTACGTTCGAAGGCAGTGCGCCCGTCGAGCCGCTCCTGACGGCGACCGCGACGGGGGTGCCGCCACCGGCCAGTACGTCGGCCGCGTTGCGTGCGTTCGCCGCGCCGTACGCGATGCCCTCGTCGTTCACGGACGCCAGCGTCAGCGGCTTCGTGCCGTCCGTTCCCTCGAAGCAGAAGCCCCGCTTCGTCGACAGGTCGAAGGCGAGCGGTCCGGCCACCAGGAAGTTGCCCGAGGGCGCGGCGACGAGCTGCGGGTACTGGCCCGGCTTTATCGCGGGCTTGCTGCACTCCACCGAGGCCAGCGACTTGCCCGTCTCCACGTCGTGCACCGTCCACAGATCATGAGTGGTGGCCCGCTTTGCCTTTTTCGCGAGCTGCCACTTCGCCAGTACCAGGCCCGGGATCACCGATGTCGGGATTCCGCTGAGCCTGTCGGTGCCCTTGGGGGCGACGTCGCGGCTGAACCAGCCGCCCTGCACCCAGAACTCCTTGGCCCCGCTGACCAGCAGGCCCTTCTCCGTCAGCCCGCGCACCTCGGTGAGCTGCTTACAGGTCGTGCAGCCCTTCGGGTACTTGAGCGCGGGGGCGGTGACTTCGGACACCCGGCCGGTCACCGGGTCGACCACCGCGCTGTTCGTCCGGCCGTCGCTGATGACGATGCCGGGGCCGGTGGTGGAGACCGTCGGTACGGAGTTCCACGGCACCTCGATGCGCCGCCGGGAGCCGTCCTGCACGTCGTAGACATCCAGCGAGACGATCGTGTCGGCGGGAGACAGCGCGTTCTCGCCGACCTTTCCGTACGACCACGTCACGAAGTACTCGTGGTCGTCCACGGTGACCGGGAGGAGCCTCGGGAAGCGCTGCGGGGACGGGGGCCGCCAGCTCTCCCCGTGCCAGCCGGCCTGCCCGGTCTCCGAGTCGATGGTCCGCAGCTGGTACTTGGTGTCCGAGACCCGCACGAGATAGGCGAGGCCGCCCGTCGTCCGGGAGAGCGCGTAGTCGGGCGAGGTGCCGATGAGCTCCCAGCCGTGCTCTGTCGCGTACGCAGCGGGAACGGTGAGCTGTGTCACCGGGGTCGAGCTCTTCTTGGTCTGTTTCTTCGGCTTGTCGGCACTTTTCTCGCCGCTGCCGCATGTGGCCAGCAGAAGAAGCATGGCAAGCACGAGCGCTCCGCCGACCAGTACCAGGCGCACGATCTTCTGTCTCATGGTTTCCCTCGATGGGCGATCCCGACCTCGCGCCGGTCAGCGTAGCAACTGGTGCAGGTATCGCGGCAGTTCGTATGTCTTGCTGTTCGGGGCCGGCGCCGGGCCGGAAGTGGGTGGGTCGCCTCCGCCTACAATTCGTCGGTGAACGCCACCCTCCCCACCGCGGAAGCCCTGCGCACGGCGCTGGCCGGACTCCTCGACGGGCTGCCACCCAAGCAGGCCGCCCAGGCCGTCGACCGGCTGATCGCCAATTACCGGGGGACCACCCCCACGGATGCCCCGGTGCTCCGCGACCGTTCCGATGTCGCCGCGTACGCCGCGTACCGGATGCCCGCGACCTTCGAAGCGGTACGAGCCGCCCTCGCCGCGCTCCAGGAGGCAGCCCCGGACTGGGTGCCGGCCACGCACACCGACATCGGCGGCGGCACCGGAGCGGCGAGCTGGGCCGTGGCAGGGGCCTGGGAGGGACCGCGGACGACCGTCCTGGACTGGGCCGAGCCCGCCCTCGCCCTCGGCCGCGAGCTGGCCGGGATCTCCGGCATCCCCGCCCTGCGTACCGCCGAGTGGCGCCGGGCCCGGATCGGCGCGGGCCTCGAACTCGACTCCACGGACCTGATCACCGTCTCCTACGTCCTCAAGGAGCTGACGGCGGACGTCCGCACCGGCCTCGTCGACACCGCGGCGGCCGCGGCACAGGCGGTCGTGGTCGTCGAGCCGGGCACCCCCGACGGCTACGCCCGGATCATCGAGGCCCGCGACCGGCTGATCGCCGCCGGGCTGAAGATCGCCGCGCCCTGCCCGCACCGCGACGCCTGCCCCATCGAGCCGGGCACCGACTGGTGCCACTTCTCGGCCCGGGTCAGCCGTTCCTCGCTGCACCGGCAGGGCAAGGGCGGCTCGTTGCCGTACGAGGACGAGAAGTTCAGCTACGTCGTGGCGACCCGCTTCGAGACGGAGCCCGTCCGGGCGCGCGTCACCCGCAAGCCGCAGATCCGCAAGGGGCAGGTGCTGCTGGACCTGTGCACCCGTGACGAGGCCCTGCGGCGCTCCACGGTCACCAAGCGGCACGGCGAGCTGTACCGGGCCGCCCGGGACATCGCATGGGGCGACGAGTGGCCGCCGCCCCACGTTCCGGGTCCGTCCGGGGACTGACGACGAAGCGGCTGCCGGCCGGCCCCGACTGGTGCCGTGACCGGCACGGTCAGCCGACGGGGCGAAGCCTGCCGGGAGGCCCTAGCCGCGCAGCTCCTGCGTGCAGCACTTCACGCTGCCGCCGCCCTTCAGCAGCTCGCCCAGATCCATCGGCACCGGCTCGAAGCCGCGCGCCCGCAACGGATCCAAGAGCCCTGTGGCGGCCTGCGGCAGCAGCACATGGAACCCGTCACTCACCGCGTTCAGACCGAGCGCCGCCGCGTCCGCCTCCCCGACGATCAGCGCGTCGGGGAAGAGCCGGGCCAGCACCGACCGGCTGCCCGGCGAGAAGGCGCCCGGGTAGTACATGATCTCGTCGCCCGTGTCGTCGAGCACGGACAGGGCCGTGTCCAGGTGGTAGTAGCGCGGGTCGACGAGATCGAGCCCGATCACCGGGCGTCCGAAGAACTCCTGGGCCTCGTCGTGCGAGAGCGGGCTGGACCGGAAGCCCCGCCCGGCCAGGATGTACGACGCGGTGACCGCGAAGTCGCCCTCGCCCTCGTTGACGTGAGCCGGTTCATGGATCTCGGTGAAGCCGTTGGCCCGGAACCACTCGCGATGGGCCCCGGCCTCCTCGTACCGCTCCTGGTACGCGAACCGGGCGCCCAGCACCCGGCCGTCGATGACGGTGGCACCGTTGGCGGCGAAGACCATGTCGGGCAGCTCGGGGCGGGGGGTGAGCAGCTCCACGGTGTGCCCGAGAGTGCGGTAACGGTCGCGCAGGTCCTCCCACTGGGTCTGGGCCAGGGGGAGATCCACGGGCTTGCTGGGGTCCATCCAGGGGTTGATGGAGTACGTCACCCTGAAATGGGCCGGGGGGCACATCAGGTAACGGCGGGGTGTGGCTCGACGGCCAGAGGTGTGGCGCGGAGCGCCTCCGTGAGAGTTGGCGGCCGGGTGACGAGTGGGCAATGAAGGCTCCTCACGAAAAGCAGGGGTCGCCTGCCGGGGGCATCGCACGGGTGTGTGCGTGAGCCCATGGTCCGCTTTCCGAGGCCCGCGCGCAGTGATCCGATCGGGTGGTTTCGTACGGTGATGAGACGACACGTATCGACTCGTACCACTGCTAGATTTACCGGCATGGTAGAGAACCGGCCACCCGACTCCAGTCGCCGCAGCGAGCGCTCGCGCCGCGCGATCCATGAAGCGGCGCTCGGGCTGGTCGGTGAGGTGGGGTACTCCAGGACCACCATCGAGGCCATCGCCGCCCGTGCCGGCGTCGGGAAGCAGACGATCTACCGGTGGTGGCCCTCCAAGGCGGCCGTCCTCCTGGAAGCCTTCGTCGCTCGCGGTGAGCGGGCCGCCGAGGAGAGCGGCGCCGGTGGCGCACAAGGAATTCCGGACACCGGTGATCTCGCGGCCGACCTCAGAACCGTTCTGCGGGGAACCGTCGACGAGCTGACCGACCCCGCCTTCGAGGTGCCCACCCGGGCGCTGGCCGCCGCCGGGATCGTCGACCCGGAGCTCGGCGCCGCATTCGTCCGGAAGCTGCTCGATCCGTCGCTCCAGCTGTACGTCGCACGGCTGCGCGCCGCCCAGGAGGCGGGCCAGGTACGCGCCGACATCGACCCGCGGATCGCCCTGGAGCTCCTCGTGGGGCCGCTCACCCACCGCTGGCTGCTGCGCACCCTGCCGCTCACCCACGCGTACGCGGACACGATCGTCGACTACACCCTGCGCGGGCTGACTCACCCCTGAGACGCACCCGTCATTTCATGGCAAGAAGTGGCATAGTGCCCAGCTCATAACGTTGCCGCCCGTACCCCGCTTCGGGACTCCGGCCACCCGAGGCGCAGGATGGTGGGACCATGGGTAGGGGCAACACTGAGGTAAGGGGATAGATGGGCGCCGATTTCGGCCGTTATCGCGGCTCAGAGAGCAAATTTTCCCAATGGCTTCGCCGCCGACCCAAACCGCAGCAGAGCGACGTCGACGACACCGCCCGGGAGGCGCTGCTCCTCGCTGTCGCGGAGGCCGGAATGCCGATCGCGCCCGCCGCGCATCCGGCCGGCTACCGATGTTCGTGCGAACGCATCGGCTGTCCCACTCCCGCCCAACACCCCATCTCCTTCGCCTGGCAGACGCAGTCCACCACCGACCGCGCCCAGATCGAACGCTGGGCCCGCAGCCAGCCGCAGGCCAACTTCATCACCGCGACCGGCATGATCCACGACGTCCTCGACGTGCCGCTGTCCGCGGGCAGCCAGGCGCTGGAGCGGCTCCTCGCCGCGGGCATCGATGTCGGCCCCGTCGCCCGGTCCGGCGACGACCGGATGCTCTTCTTCACCGCCACCCGCGGTACGCCCGAGGACGAGGACGAGTGGTGGCCGTGCGAGCTGGACTGCCACCCCGAGACCATGGACGAGCATCCGGGGCTGCGGTGGCACTGCCGCGGCAGCTACGTACTCCTGCCGCCGGCCAGGCTTCCCGGTGAGCTGGATGTGAGCTGGGTGCGGGGGCCGGAGAATCCGCTGCCCGATCCGCTGACGCTGCTGGAGACGCTCACCGATGCGTGCGCGCGGTACGCGGACGCGGCGGACCGGAGCGATCTCGACCACGACTCGGTGGCGTGGCCGCCGAGCCACTAGCCGCCGAGCCACCAGGGCGTGACCGGGGCCGTCCGGTGGCCGTCCTGTCCTCATTCGGCGGACGGGCTCGTTTCCGCCCCTGTCACGACCCCTTCGCCGACGTCAGGCCCGGCAGCCGGTTCAGCATGATGACCTTGCTGTCCCCCGCGCCCTTCTTCGGGACGTACACCAGCTGGCTGGATACCCGCTCCTTGGTGAGGGTGGACTTCACCTCACCGGTCAGCAGCGCCTCCACATCCGCGTTGAGGGGCGGACGCAGCCCCTTCGCCGCGGTCTGCCGTTCGAAGTGCTTGCTGCTGAAGAAGACCAGCGCCCCGCCGTCGTCCGTCGCCAGACCGAGCGGGGCGAACGTACCGCTGTCCAACGGCCGATCGATGTACTGGTACGAGAAGCCCGCCCGCCGGGTGGTGCGGCGCTCCTCGCGCCAGCCCGAAGTGGCGGTGCTGGGGGCGAAGACGTCCGGGGTGCCCTTCTGCAGGTACTCCGTGTACTGGGTGCCCAACTCCTCCGGTGCCACGGTCAGTTCGGTGCTGTCCGCGGCCACAGGCACGGCCCAGCCGTCGTCGTCCTTGGCGAAGCCGGGCAGCTGCGACGGTGCGACGACCGACAGATAGGAGGTCTTCCACTCGGCGTCGGGCCCGGACTTGACGAAGACGAGCAGCCAGCGGGTGTCCAGCTTCCCGCTGTCCTGGTCACGGTTGGAGTCGGTGTCCGCGAGGAACCACCGTGGCCAGCCGGCCTTCTTCGGGATGACATAGGTGGCGTCGGTCAGCTCCAACGGCGTGTGGTTCGCGTTGCCGTTCGGATAGTTCTTCTGCCGTGCCTTCAGCCCGGCCTGGTTGATCGCGCCGAGCGAGCCCGTGACCCGTTCCGCGTCCAGAGCCGGGTCGTAGGCCTTGTCAGCCGCGTTGTACGCGGTGGTGAAGTCCTTCAGGGCCTGTGCGGCCTCAGACTTGGTTGCCGTCGGCACCACTTCCAGCTCGCCGTGCACCGTCACGCACCCGCTCGCCGTCATGGACAGCACCGTCGCCGTCGCGAGCCCCGTCGCCAGCCGAATCGGCCTCAGGCTTCTCATCCGTTGCTTTCTGCGCCTTCTGATCCGTCGCCCCCACTGACCGTCCGAACCCTACCGGGGCGAGGAACAGCGCGAGAGCGGGGATCAGATACAGCGCCCACACCGTGACCTGGAGAACGGTCGGGTCCGACTGGAAGTTGAACGTGCCCTGCCGCGCCGAGAGCCGGCCCGGTGCCGCCCCAGCCGAGCAGCGCCCGGTGATTCGGCTCTCATGCGCGCGATGCGGAACAAGGCGGTCACAGGCGGCTCTTGGGCAGCCCATGCAAGGGTCAAGCAGCGGTCAAGCCCCTCGTGTCGGTACGACCAGGGGCGCCCCGGTCCGCGGATGCGGGAACACCTCGACCGGCTGCCGGTAGACCTCGCCGAGCAGCTCACCCGTGAACACCTCGGCGGGCGGGCCCGCCACCGCGATCCGTCCGTCATACAGCACTGCGGCCCGGTCCGCGTGGGCCGCGGCCAGCCCCAGATCGTGCAGCACGACGACGACCGCGTCCCCGGCGGCGGCCCGCTCCCGGCAGATCCGCAGCACCAGTTCCTGGTGGCGCAGATCGAGCGCGGCGGTCGGCTCGTCGAGCAGCAGCAGCGGGGCGCGCTGCGCCAGCACCCTGGCCAGCGCGACCCGGGCCCGCTCGCCTCCGGACAGCGCGGAGAAGGGGCGTCCGGCGAACTCGGTGACCTCGGTGGCCGCCATCGCCGCGGCGACCGCCGGGTCGTCCTCGTCCGCCCGCTCCGTCCCGGCCCATGGCGCCCGCCCCATCCGTACGACGTCCTCCACCGGGAACGGGAACGACAGCGCGGCGGACTGCGGCAGCACGGCCCGTCGCAGGGCCAGTTCGGGTGCCGACCAGTCGGTGACCGGGCGCCCGTCGATCCGTATCTCACCGCTCTCGGCGGGCAGATCGGCGGCCAGCGCCGCCAGCAGCGTCGACTTCCCGGCCCCGTTGGGGCCGACGAGCGCCAGCACCTCGCCCGCGTGCGCGGTCAGCTCGATGGAGTCGAGCACCGGCCGCTGCCCCAGCCGCACCCGCAGCCCGCGCGCCTCGGCGACGGGGGAGCCGGGGGTGACGGGGGAGGGCAGCCGCCGGCCCCGTACCCGGAACGGGTTCGTCAAGGCCCTCATGCCCAACCACCTTGATTGCGAAGGGTCCTGCGCAGCAGCCAGAAGAAGAACGGGCTGCCGAACAGCGCGGTCAGCACACCGAGCGGCAGCTCGGCGGGAGCGGCGACGGTACGGGCCGCGAGATCGCCCACCACCAGCACCAGGGCGCCCCCGAGGGCACTGCCGGGGATGAGGAAGCGATGCCCGGGACCGTTCGCCATGCGCAGCAGATGCGGAACCAGCAGTCCGATGAACGAGATGATCCCGGCGACCGCCACCGCGGCGGCGGTCAGCAGCGCCACGATCAGGACGAGCACGATCCGCAGCCGCTCGACATCGACCCCCAGATGCCGGGCGGGCCGCTCGCCCAGCGCGAGGAGGTCCAGTTTCCGGGCGTAGAACGGTGCTACGAGCAGCCCGAGCACCGCACACGGCAGTACGGCGAAGACCTTGGGCCAGGTCGCCTGGGCCAGCGAGCCCAGCTGCCAGAAGGTGATCTGCGAGATCTGCGCGTTGTCGGCGAAGAAGATGGACAGCCCGATCAGCGCACCCGCGAAGGCGTTGACCGCGATCCCCGTGAGGATCAGCGTCACGACCTCGGTCCGGCCGCCCGACCGCGACAGCGCGTACACCAGCAGCACGGTCGCGAGACCGGCGACGAACGCGCAGACGGTGGTGGTCCAGTTGCCGAGGAAGTTCAGCCCGAGCGCGATCGAGACGACCGCGCCGACCGCCGCACCGGAGGAGATCCCGATCACCCCGGGCTCGGCGAGCGGGTTGCCGAACACACCCTGCATCAGGGCGCCCGCGCAGCCCAGCGACGCCCCGACGAGCAGGGCGAGGACGACCCTCGGCAGCCGTACGTTCCACAGCACGCTCTCACCGACCCGGTCCAGCGCGGCTCCGCCGAGACCGAGCCGGTGCTGGACGGAGGCGAGGACATCGCCGAGCGGGATGCTGTACGCGCCGAGTCCGGCGGAGAGCAGACAGCACACCACGAGAGCGGCGAGCAGCCCCGCGGTCAGGACGAACGTGGCGGAGCGCCGGGTCTTCGCGGTCGCCGGATCCCTCTGCTCGGGCGGCGTCTTCGCGGTGCCCGGCCGCGTGCGTTCCTCGTACGAGGTGGTCACGCGTTCGTTCCTTCCCTCGGGTAGAGCTGCGCGATCAGTTCGCTCAGCACCTGGTCCGTGCGCGGCCCGTAGTTCAGCAGCACGCCGTCGTCGATGGAGATGATCCGCCGGTCCATTCCGGCCGGGGTCTCGGCGACGCCCGGGATCTTCAGCAGACCGTCGACGCCGCCCACCGAGGCGAGCCCCTTGCTCATCACCAGGATGGCGTCGGGGGCGGCCTCGGCGAGGGCCTCGCTGGTGATGGGGGTGAAGTCCTTCTTCAGCCCGGACGCCTTGCCCGCGTCCACGGCTCCTGCCGCTTCGAGGAGCGAACTCGCACCGGATTCCTGGCCGCCCAACAGATATACGGAGGCCGAGCCGCGCAGATAGAGGAAGGCGACCCGCGGCTTCTTCTGCCCGTCCGCCGGGGCGGGCACGGACTTCTGTACGGCTTGGATACGGGACCGGGTGCGCGCATCGAGTTCGGCGCCCGAGTCCGGTACGCCGAGGGCCTCGGCCACGGTGCCGATCCGGCGGCCGACGTCGGCGAGCTCCTTGGCCGGTTCGACGACGAGGAGCGGAATGCCGGCATCGCGGATCTGGTCGATGGCTTCCGCGGGACCGGTCGTGGTGTCCGCGAGGACGACGGTCGGCTTCAACGACAGCACGCTCTCCGCCGAGACGTCATGGGCGCGGGTCACCACCGGGAGTTTCGCCGCCTGTTCGAAGGTGGCGGTGATGTCACGGGCCACCACGTGCTCGCCGAGGCCGAGCGTGAAGACGATCTCACTCAGGCTGCCGGTCAGCGGAACGATGCGGTCGGTAGAGGCGACGGTGACCTCGGCGCCGTCCGCCGACCTCACCGTGACCGGCAGTTGCGGCTCCGGCACGGTGGTCAGGGGCTCGACCCGGTCGGCCGCGGCGGTCTTGGAACTGGCGGCGGGGGACCCTGTTCCCGCACCGGTACCGCCGCCGCAGCCCGTCAGGACGAGGGCCAGGGCGACGGCGGTCGTCAGGACGCCCAGCGGTCCACGGGTCCTGACCGGTCCGCGCCCTGGCCGCCTGGGGCCCTGGCCCGGTGGGGCGAAGTCCTGCGAGAAGCGCACTGGGGCACCGTCCTGTCGGTCTGCGGTGAGCAGTTGGTAAGGGGCTGCGAGCAATGTGGTGGTGGGGGTATCACCACAGGATGTGCATAGCTTAGGTTAGCCTTACCTGGCTTTCTGGACCTCGGAGGGGTCCCCATGTTGCCGTCCAGACCTGCCCGCGCGCTCGCTGTCGCGCTTCTCGCGGTGCTGCTGGGAGCCCTGCTCCCGGCCACCACCGCGCAAGCGGCGAGCCGCACGGTGCAGGGCGGCAGACTGGACTGGGGCATCAAGTCCTCCTTCCAGAGCTATGTCACCGGCCCCATCGCGAACGGCAGTTGGAGCCTGACGGGCGGCGCCGCCACGGTCGGCGGCAGCCAGTTCCGCTTCCACTCCGCCACCGGTTCCTACGACCCGGCGACCGGCGCCTTCAGCGCGGGCTTCTCGGGCGGGGTCCGCTTCATCGGCCACAAGAAGTCCGACATCGGCTACGAACTGGACCTCGCCATCAGCCGCCCCACCGTCCGCATCACAAGTGGCAGCGGCACCGTCCACGCCGACGTGGTCAGCAAGGAACGGGGGAGCGGCCGCGTCACCTCGGCCGCCCAGGTGCCGCTCGCGACGCTCTCCCTGTCCGGGATCGACATGAAGGGCGGTTCCACCCCCATCGCCCTCAACAACATTCCGGCGACGCTGACTTCACAGGGCGCGAAGGCATTTGCCGGCTACTACACCGCCGGCACACCGCTCGACCCGATCAGCCTCTCCGTGGACACCTCCGCCCCGGCCGGGAAGCCGGCCGTGTCCAAGTCCCCCGAGAAGCCCGCGGAGCCGAAGACCGAGCGGGCCGCGGGCCGCTTCGAGGACGCCTCCGTCGACTGGGGCGTGCGCCGGACCTTCCGCGAGTACGTCACGGGTCCCATCGGCAAGGGGAAGTGGACCCTCGCCGACGGTGCCCAGGACGGCGGGGCGCTCTTCCGCTTCCCGCGCGGCAAGGGCACGTACGACCCGAAGAAGCAGACCCTGGACGCCGACTTCGCGGGCAGTGTCCGCTTCACGGGCGCCGACGGGCTCGATCTGAAACTCTCCGCCGTCGCGGTCCGGGTGAAAGAGGGCAAAGGCACCCTCTCGGCCGACGTCCTGAGCGACGGCGACCGGCAGAAGGCCGTCCCGCTCGTCACCTTCACCGCGAAGGACTTCACGCCGAAGGACGGTCTCGCCGTCCTCGACGAAGCACCCACGACCCTCACCGCCGACGGCGCCGAGGCGTTCGGCTCCCTCTACCGGCCGGGCACCGCGATGGACCCGGTCTCGCTGGCCGTCGCCGTCGACACCGAGGCCGAACTGCCCGCCCTGCCCGACCTGGGCAGCACCCCCGACCCCTCGTCCGAACCGTCCGGCCCGCCCGCGGAGAAGACCACCACCGCGGCATCGGTGTCCGACTCCGGTCCCGGTTTCCGCACCGGCCTGTATCTCGGCATCGGCGGCGCCGGCGTGCTCGCCGCCGCGGCAGGCGCGCTGTATCTCGCCCGCCGCCGCAGTACCCGGCAGAACAGCAACTAGCCCCCCCGCCCCCCGTTTCATTTCCTGAGGAGACCAACGACCATGGCAGCCATCCGCCGTCCCATAACTCTCGCCGCCGCCGTCACCACGGCAGCCGCCCTCGGCGTGACCGCGTTCGCCCTCCCGGCGCTCGCCGCCGACAGCACCGCCCCCGACGGGACAGCAGCCGCGGCGCCGAAGCTGGAGCTGACGGACGGCACGCTGGAATGGGGCGTCAAGGAGTCCTTCCGCGAGTACCTCGCCTCGTCGTTCTCCGGCGGGAAGATCACCGTCAAGGACGGCGCCACCCAGGCACCCGACAACGGAGTGTTCACCTTCGTCAACGGCAAGGGCACCTACGACACGGCCACACACGGCACCGACACCGCCTTCGAGGGCGGCGTCAACTTCTACGCCCACGGCGGCGTCCTCGACATCACGCTCTCGGACGTGAAGCTCGCCACGACCGGTACCGGCGGCGCGATCACCGTCGACGTCGCGACCCCGCAAGGCACCCGGAACGACGTGGCGTTCGCGGCTCTCGACCTGTCGGCCGTGAAGCCGGGCCAGGGCGCGGGCGGTGCGATGGTCTTCAAGGACATCCCGGCGACGCTGACGAAGGCGGGCTCCGAGGCGTTCAACGGCCAGTACAAGGAAGGGGACGCGCTCGACCCGGCCACGCTCTCGGTGAAGGCGGTCGCGGCCCCGACCGAGGAGCCCACCACCGAACCGACCGGCAAGCCCACCACGAAGCCGACCGAGAAGCCGACCACCAAGCCCACGCAGAAGCCCACTTCGACCGCATCCCCATCCCTCTCCGCCCCGGCCACCGACAAGCCGGCCGCCGCCCCGGGCGCGATCGTCGACGGAACCCTGGACTGGGGCGTCAAGAAGTCCTTCCGTACGTACGTCACGGGCCCGATCGCCCACGGCAAGGTCGAGACGACGGCCGGTGCCACCGCAGCCGGCGACGGCTACCGATTCCCCCACGCCACCGGCCACTTCGACGCCGACAAGCAGACCCTCGACGCCGGCTTCGACGGCAAGCTCCGGTTCCTGGGCCACGAGGAGAACGGCGCGTACACCCTCGACCTCTCCCTCACCGGCATGGAAATCCAGGTGAACGGGACGAAGGGCACGCTGATCGCGGACGTCTCCACCAAGGACCGCGAGACCAAGAAGGTCAACACCTACACCGGTCTGGCCGTCGCCGACCTGAAGCTGCCAAAGGGCGAACTGGCAGCCAAGGACGGTGTGGTGACCCTCTCGGCCGTCCCGGCGACCCTCACCGCCGACGGCACCAAGGCCTTCGGCGGCATGTACCAGGCGGGCGAGGATCTCGACGCACTGACCGTCGCGGTCGCCTTCGACAAGGACGCCGCACTTCCCGGTGACACGGGCACCACAGGCTCCACCGGCTCGGCGGGAGGCTCCACGACCGCCGGTGGCGGCAGCGTGGGCGGCGGCTCGGTCGGCGGTTCGGGTTCCCTTGCCGCCACCGGCTCCGACGTCCCGGCCGGCGCCCTGTTCGCCGCCTCGGGTGTCGTCGTGGCGGCCGGTGCCGGAGTCGTGATCGCCGCCCGTCGGCGCCGTGCCGCCTGATCCGGCCGCACCACCCGACAACACCGCCCCGGTGACGGCCCAGCTGCACGGCCGTCACCCCGGCGGTGCTTGAATGCCCACGTGAGCGACAGCGAATTCGACGTACCCGCGGGCATCGACGTCCTGCGGGTGTTCTGCGGCCCCGACGGCCGGCACGGCAACGCCCTCGGGGTCGTACGCGACGGGCGTACCTACCCCGACGAGGCATCCCGGCAGGCACTGGCCGGCCGACTCGGCTTCAGCGAGACCGTGTTCGTCGACGACCCCGAGCGGGGGCACGTCGACATCTACACCCCGGGACTTCGCCTTCCCTTCGCCGGGCATCCGCTCGTCGGCACCGCCTGGCTGCTCGATCTGGAAATCCTGGAGCTGCCGGTCGGGGAGATCCTCGCCCGTCAGGACGGGGAGTTCACCTGGATCACCGCCCGCCCCGAGTGGGTGCCGCCGCGCACGCTGGAGCGGTACGCGTCCGTTGCCGAGGTCGAGGCGCTGACCGGGCCGCCGCCGGGTGAGGGCTGGCTGTACGTATGGGCCTGGGAGGACGAGGCGGCGGGCCGGGTCAGGGCGCGGGCGTTCCCGCGGCGCGACGACGGCATCGTGGAGGACGAGGCGACGGGCGCGGCGGCACTGCTGCTCAGCGCCCGGCTCGGCCGCGCCCTCAACATCGCACAAGGGCGCGGCTCCCAGATCCTCACAGCTCCCGCGCCGGACGGCACGGTGGAGATCGGGGGCCGCGTCATGTTGGCGTTTCGATCAAGCTCGTCCGGCGATTGAGGACAGAGCGGCACGGCGGACCGGGCCGACCGACTGACCCCGGTCGACCCCGCCTCCCGCACCGCCACTGGACAGGATCTAAGCGCTGAGCGGGAACATTTCGCCCAGCTCCCGGAACACCGCCGTGTTCAGCGCGAACGCGCGCTTGCACTCGGCGACGATGCGCTGCTTCTCCAGGTCGTCCGCGTTTACCGCGTCCAGCAATGTGCGGTAGCCCCGCTTGAACGAGGCGGGGTTGGAGATCTCCTCGAAGACATAGAACCGGACCCCGTCTCCCTTGCGCGCGAAGCCCCAGGTCTTCTCCGCCTTGTCGCGGATGATCTGGCCGCCCGAGAGGTCACCGAGATAGCGGGTGTAGTGGTGCGCCACATATCCGGCGGGCCAGGTGCGGGCACACTCGGTGACCCGGGCGGCGTACGCGGCCGTGGCGGGCAGTGGCTCCAGCCCCTCGCGCCAGTCCGCACCGCGCAGGTGGGCCAGATCGCGCTCCAGCTCCGCGGTGCGCATCAGCGCGGGCTGTATGAACGGACCGGCGACCGGATCGTTCCGCAGCGCCTGGGCCCCCTCCTCCAGCGCCTGGTACACGAACCACAGCTGTTCGGTGTAGCGCGCGTACGCGTCCACTCCGAGACGCCCGCCCAGCAGGTCGCTCATGAAGGTCGAGGTCTCCGCCTCGGTGTGCTGCTCGTGCGACGCGGTGCGGATGAGCGTCGAGAAGGGTGTGGCGGCGGCGGTTGCGTCCAAGGCGGGCCTCCGGGGACCGAGGGGGTTGGAATGCCGAAAAGGGACAGAAGTGTCGGCAGCGACTGCGTACGGCAGCGGCTGTCGACATCTCCGATCTTCTTACTTAGGCTTGCCTAAGTCAACAGCTTCCCGACGGTCTGTCGGTAAAAAACGGTACGCCCGGTTCCGCTTCTGTGCGCGGGTATGCGAAAGCGGCCGCCCGGGGGCGGCCGCTTCAGGAGGGAACTGTCTGCGTGGTCACGGGAGCGTCAGGATCTCGGCGCCCGTCTCCGTCACCACCAGGGTGTGCTCGAACTGCGCGGTGCGCTTGCGGTCCTTCGTCACCACGGTCCAGCCGTCGTCCCACATGTCGTAGTCATGGGTGCCCAGCGTCAGCATCGGCTCGATGGTGAACGTCATACCGGGCTGCATCACGGTGGTCGCGTGCGGGCTGTCGTAGTGCGGAATGATCAGACCGGAGTGGAACGAGGAATTGATCCCGTGGCCGGTGAAGTCCCGCACCACCCCGTACCCGAAGCGCTTCGCGTACGACTCGATGACCCGCCCGATCACATTGACCTGCCGCCCCGGCCGGACCGCCTTGATGGCCCGGTTCAGCGACTCCTCGGTGCGCTCCACGAGCAGCCGGGACTCCTCGTCCACGTCGCCGCAGAGGTACGTGGCGTTGTTGTCGCCGTGCACACCGTTGATGTACGCCGTGACATCGAGATTCACGATGTCGCCGTCGCGCAGCACCGTGGAGTCCGGGATGCCGTGACAGATCACCTCGTTGAGCGAGGAGCAGAGCGACTTGGGGAAACCGCGGTAACCGAGCGTCGACGGGTAGGCGCCGTGATCGCACATGAACTCATGGGCGACCCGGTCGAGTTCATCCGTCGTCACGCCCGGGGCGATATGCTTCGCGGCCTCCGCCATCGCCTGCGCGGCGATCCGCCCCGCGATGCGCATGCGCTCGATGGTGTCGGCGTCCTGGATCTCCGGACCGGCGTACGGGGTGGGGGCCGGCTTGCCCACATATTCGGGGCGCCGGATGTTTCCGGGCACGGAACGGATGGGAGTGATCTCCCCGGGTGCGAGCAACGACTGGCCAGACATGTCAGCGAGTCTAACCAGCGTGCTTGGGGCAGCATGGCCCCGAGGGAAGGAGCCCATGATGGCCCTGTTCAAGAAGCGCACGGTCGGCAAGCCGGGCGAGTGGTACTACTGCCTGCTGCATCGGAAGGTCGAGGAGGGCCCCGAGTGCCCGGCCAAGGACCGTTTCGGGCCGTACACCTCCCGCGAGGAGGCGCAGCATGCGATGGAGACGGCGCAGGAGCGGAACCTCGAGTGGGAGACGGATCCCAAGTGGCACGACCGGGGCACGCCCGCAGACCCGGAGGCGTGAACCGGGGGTGCTGACCGGGGGCTGCGCCCCCGGACCCCCGCTCCTCAAACGCCGGAGGGGCTGCTGGATTCTGCGGCGTTCTCCGCTGTGCGCTGCGCGCGTCTGCGTACCGCGTCCTCGTCCGTCTCGGAGTCGTACGTCAGCAGCTTCGGCAGCGCTGCTGTGAGCAGCGCGACCGAGGCCACGCACGCCACACCCCCGCTCCAGATCGCGGAGCGGGTCCCCGTCCAGCCCGCCATCGCACCGGCCCGCACCTGTCCCAGCTGCGGGCCGACGCTGTACGAGAGCACCTCGATGCCCGCCAGCCGGCCCCGCAGTTCCTCCGGGATGGTCTGGTTCCAGATCGTGGAGCGGCCCAGACCGCTGAGCATGTCGCCCGCGCCCGCCACCGCCAGGCAGACCAGCACCAGCCACAGATTGCTGAACCACCCGGCCGCCGCGATCGCCAGCCCCCAGGCCGCCGCCCCGAACACCACGAACAGCCCGTGCCGCCGTACCCGTGATGTCCAGCCGCTGGTCAGACCCAGGACCAGGGAGCCGACCGACCCCGCGGCGTACATCAGGCCCAGCGACCACTCGGCGTCCAGCTCGTCCGCGAGGAATGGGAAGATCGTGTTCGGGAAGGCGAAGAACATTGCCGCCAGGTCGACCGCGTACGTGCCCAGCAGCACCGGCCGGCTCCAGGCATACCTCGCCCCCTCGGCGATGCCGCGCAGCGAAGGCTTTCCGCTGTCCCGGGCGGGCGGCGCGGGTGCCAGCCGTAGGCAGAGAAGTACGGAGACGGTGAAGGTGGCCGCCGTGACCGTGTACGCCGTGGCGTGCCCGGCGTAGGCCACCACCAGTCCGGCCACCGCCGGACCGGTGATCGCGCCGAACTGCCAGCGCAGCGAGTTCAGCGCGGCGGCCGCGGTCAGCTGGTCGTGCGGCACGATCCGGGCCATCAGGGAGTCCAGTGCGGGCCGCTGGAGCCCGGAGAGCGCGGAGACCCCGCCCGCGACCAGATACAGCGGCCAGAGCGCCGGGTCGGGCAGCGCGGCATTGATCAGGAGCACGAGGGCGAGCAGCCCCAGCCCCGCCTCGGTGCCCAGGATCACCTTGCGACGGTCCGCGGAGTCCGCGAGCGCCCCGCCGTACAGACCGAAGACGACCAGCGGCACCAGCTCGACCGCACCCATCGCACCGACGGCCAGCGGCGAACCCGTCAGCTCCTTGATCTGGAGCGGCAGCGCGATCAGCGCCATGAAGCTGCCGAAGTAGGTCACCAGTCCCTGGATCCACAGCAGCCGGAAGTCGGTCGAGGAGCGCAGGGGCGAGAGATCGGGCAGCAGAGCGAACAGCCGGGCAGCCGGGGTGGGAGCTGAGGTCACAAAGGGTGATGATCCGATGCCTTAGGTGCCCTCTGCAACAGCTTTTGGCACGGCTCTTCCGCGTTCTTCGTGACGGCCGGGGAGTCGGCGGTGCCCTCCGCGGCACCCGGGATCCTCACCACCGGGCGGGCGGTGCCCTCCGCGGCACCCGGGATCCTCACCACCTGGCGGGCGGTGCCCTCCGCGGCACCCGGGATCCTCACCACCGGGCGGGCGGTGGCGCCGTCAGCCGGTCGGCGAGCCGGGACAGCCGGTCCCGGAAGCGGCGGCGTCCGCACGGCGCGGGGGCGCTGTTCTCCCCGGCCGCCGCGCTCACCAGATGCTGCACGGTGTCCAGGTCGACATCGTCGGTGCCGGTCACCGCGAGCGTCTCGTGGGCGAGCCCCCGCACCTCCGGATCGCCGTCGTCCAGCGAGAACACCGTCGCCCCGGCCCGGCGCGCGTCGTGCACCCGCTCCAGCAGTCCGTCGCCGGGCCGCTCCGGTGCCACCAGGAGCAGCGTCTCGCCCCGCCCGGCCGCCTCGATCCTGCTCAGACCGACGGCCAGATGTGCCGGATCGCCCGGCTCCATCCGGTGTCGTACCAGGGTGGGTGCCAGCTCCGGCAGCCCGGACCAGGTGGACTCGTCGACCAGATGAGCCGCCAAATGCCACGGCTCGTACGCCGCCGTCCCCACCAGCAGCAGCCCGCCGCCCTGCGGGACGACGGACGACCTGAGCGACCCGGCGAACCGCCGGATCGCCGCAGGCCACTCGGTCCCGGCGAGCACTTCACGCAGCAGGGCGACGCGTACGGCATCCATGGCCCGGCATCATGCCCCAAGGCCGGTCCCTGCCACCGGCGAACGACGGCGGAACCATCCGAACAGGCATCGCGGAGCGTTCCGGATCGCTCCGGCCGACGACGGAGCGTTCCCCTCCAACGCGGGCAGTAGTGTCGAGGCCATGACTACGAATGACAGTGGCAGCGCACCCAAGCCCCCCGCCAAGGACCCCTGGGACCTCCCCGATGTGTCCGGGCTGACCGTTGGCGTGCTCGGCGGCACCGGACCGCAGGGCCGCGGGCTCGCCTACCGGTTCGCCCGCGCCGGGCAGAAGGTGATCATCGGCTCCCGTGCCATCGACCGCGCACAGTCCGCCGCCGACGAGCTGGGACACGGCATCGAGGGCGCGGACAACGCGGAGTGCGCGCGCCGCAGCGATGTCGTGATCGTCGCCGTGCCGTGGGACGGCCACGCCAAGACCCTGGAGTCGCTGCGCGAGGAACTCGTGGGCAAGCTCGTCATCGACTGCGTCAACCCGCTCGGTTTCGACAAGAAGGGCGCCTACGCCCTGAAGCCCGAGGAGGGCAGCGCCGCCGAGCAGGCCGCCGCCCTGCTGCCGGAATCCCGGGTCACCGCAGCCTTCCACCACCTCTCGGCGGTGCTGCTCCAGGACGAGGCCATCGAGGAGATCGACACCGACGTGCTGGTGCTGGGCGAGGCCCGCACCGACACCGACCTCGTACAGGCGCTGGCGGGCCGGATCCCCGGCATGCGCGGCATCTTCGCCGGGCGGCTGCGCAATGCCCACCAGGTCGAGTCGCTGGTCGCCAACCTGATCTCGGTCAACCGCCGCTACAAGGCGCACGCGGGTCTGCGCACCACCGACGTCTGAGCCACGTGCCTTCCCGCCCACCTTGTGGCGAGCGGGAAGGGTTGCTCCCGCCCCACCCTGTAGCGAGCTGGAAGGCTCGCTCCCACCCCACCCTGCGGTGAACGGAAAGGGGCATGAGGGACACTGGACGGGACCGCGCATCACCCCGGACAGGAGCCGACCCCATGCCCCGCCTCGCTCTCTACGCCATTGTCGTCTGTGTCCTGGCTGTCGTCGCGGCCGTGATCTCGTTCGCCCAGGGCAGCTTGCTCGGGATCGTCTGGGTGCTGCTTGCCGGGCTCTCGTCCAACATGGCGTGGTTCTACCTGCGTCGGCAGCGCGCACAGACCGCCGGTTAGAGGCTGGGCGCGCAGACCGGATCGGCCGTTTGCCAGAAGCGGTAGGCGTCGAAACCGCAGTACGTCGTGAACTCGCTGATACCCAGTGCCCGCAGCAGCGCGTGGATCGCGTCGAAGAGCGCGTGGCAGCACGATGCTCAGCAGTGCATGGTGTACTTCAGCGGATTCAGGGTCAAATAGCCCTTCGACCCGATGGAGATGTCCCCGCTGTGGAGTGCGGTACGGGCATGCGCGTACTCATGCAGACAGAGCGACACCACCCAGGCCGCCGTCACGAAGAGGAAGAGCGGGACTCCGGGTCGCTGCGCGAAGTCCGTCCACACCGCCCAGCCCAATACCGCCATCACGGCGACGATCCCGAGGAAGACCGGAGATCCCGAGGAAGACCGGGCTGATTCGCCGGTCGCTGCGGGCTGCTGCGGTGGCCATCGGCGAACTCCTGGTGGCTGGCCGGAAGGGGGGACGGGGCGGCGGTCGGCGAGAGCGACCGTACAGGCGACACGTCACCAACGTCTCGCGTCGGGGCGGTGGTTCCGTGGAGGGTGGGAGCATGACGAGCGATCCCGGCACACAGCGAACACGGGTACGGCCGTACGTATGTCCACTTCCTGATCCCGGTCACATCGGTTACGCGCGGAAGCTCGGTGCAGAGTCCCAGGTGTCGATCCTGCGGTCCCGGTACGCGTCCGTGCTCACCGAACTCGGCCGCGGAGACGAGGGCGAGGCGATCCTGCGGGGGGTGCTCGCGGAGCGACGCACGGGTCACGACGTGATGCCCGCCGCCCGGCTCTACCTCGCCCTGTGGCTGGGGCGGACCGGACGCACCGGCGAGGCTCGGGAGCAACTGGACGCGGTGCGCGAGGAGTTCCGCTCCGAGACGCTGGCTCTCTTTGAGGGCTTCGTGCTGGGCGGACTGGCCTGGCTGGACAACCAGGACGGCCGGTACGCCGCGGCCCTGCCCAAGGGGCTGACGGCGCTCAGCCGGTCGCACGACCGGCTGTCCCAGATGGTGGCGCCCCACATGTCCATCATCCATCTCGTCGGTCTCGCACGGTCGTTGGCCGGCATCGGCGGCGAGCGCCGGGCCGCAGCCGCGGCCCGGCTGCTGGGGGCCGGCCGTGGACTGCTGTCCCGGGGCCACGTACCGACGTCGATGGAGCGGCACGACTGGGCCGAGGCGGAGAGCCTGGCCGTCGGCGTCCTCGGCCGGGCCGCCTACGAGACCGCGTACGCCGAGGGCGGCGGCCTCTCCCTGGAGGAGGCCACCGCCCTCGCCGAGACGTACCGGGGCTGACCGCACCCCGGCCGGACGACCGGTCAGGACTTCTTGCGGAACTTGGCGACCGCGAGCGGTGCCATCACCGCGGTGATCGCCACCGCCCAGCCGAGCGTCACCCACACCGAGTGGGCGACCGGCCCGCCCATCATCAGGCCGCGCGCCGCATCCGCCAGATTGGACAGCGGGTTGTAGTCGGTGAACGTCTGGAGCCAGCTGGGCATCGTCTGGGTCGGGGCGAAGATCGAGGAACCGAACTGGAGCGGCATCAGCACGAGCATTCCCATCCCCTGAACCGCCTGGGCCGTCTTCAGGGTCAGCCCGAGCAGGATGAAGATCCACATGATGGCGGCGCCGAACGCGGCCGACAGCGCGATCGCCCCGATCAGGCCGAGCACCGAGCCATGCAGCTCCATGCCGAGCGCGAAGCCCATGCACAGCAGGATCAGGGTGGCGACCATCATCCGGCCGAGCTCGACCACGATCTTCGCGATGAGCACCGAGGAGCGGGCGATCGGCATCGTCCGGAACCGGTCCATGACCCCCTTGCGGAAGTCGTCGTTGACACCGGTGCCGACCGCCATCGCGATGTTCATGCCCATCATCGCCATCAGACCGGGGACCAGATAGTTCAGATACTCCTGTCGGCCGCCGCCCATGCTGCCGCCGACCGAACCGCCGAACACGTACACGAACAGCAGGATGAAGATGACCGGCATCAGGAGTACGTCGAACATCGACTCCGGATCCTTCTTGATCTGGAGCAGATTGCGCCGCGCCAGCGCCCCGATGTGCCGCAGATTGCCGCGCAGCCCGATCCGGCCCTCGTCGTGGAGCGGCTTCACCGGTACGGCCCCGGTGGGGGCGGGTGTCAGAGTCGCCGAGCTCATGCCGCGACCTCCTCGGGGATCGTGTCGGTGGCGGACGTGCTCTTCTCGCCCGTGATGGCCAGGAACACCTCGTCCAGGCTGGGCAGCGCGGTGGCGACATGCGCCAGCGAGAAACCCCTGGTGCCGAGCAGGCCGATGACGGCGGTCAGCTGCTCGTCGCTGAGGATCGGTACGTACAGCAGCCCTTCGTCCGGGACGGCCTGCGCGCCCGCGACCCCGTCCAGGCCGGCCTCCCTGAGTGCCTGCGCCATCGCGGGCAGCTGCGCCGGGTCCGAGGGCCGGATGTGCAGGGTGCGGCCGCCGACCTTCGCCTTGAGCTCGTCGACCCCGCCGTTGGCGATGATCCTGCCCTTGTCGATGACGGTGAGCTCGTTGGCGAGTTGCTCGGCCTCTTCCATGTACTGGGTGGTGAGCAGGACGGTCGCCCCCTCCGCGACCATCCGCTGCACCTCGTCCCAGACCTCGTTACGGGTCCGGGGGTCGAGGCCCGTCGTCGGCTCGTCCAGGTAGAGGACGGCCGGGCTGCCGATCATCGACGCGGCCAGGTCGAGCCGGCGCCGCATGCCGCCGGAGTAGTCCATCGCGGCACGCTTGGCGGCTTCGGTGAGCGAGAACCGCTCCAGGAGCTCGTCGGCACGGGCGCGGGCGGTCTTGCGCGGCAGGTCGAGCAGCCGCCCGATCATGTAGAGGTTCTCCCAGCCGGAGAGCTTCTCGTCGACCGAGGCGTACTGCCCGGTCAGGCCGATGGTGCGGCGCAGCTGCCGGGGCTGCTTCACCACGTCGTAGCCCGCCACGGTGGCGTGTCCGGCATCGGGAATGATCAGGGTGGACAGGCAGCGTACGAGCGTGGTCTTGCCGGCGCCGTTGGGGCCGAGCACACCGAGCACGGTGCCCTCGCGGACATCGAGGTCCACGCCGTCCAGAGCCTTGGTCGAGCCGTAGTGCTTGACCAGCCCCCGGACCTCGACGGCGTTCGGGCCGCTCCTGGGGTTCTTGTCGATTCGCGTCATGACCAACATGGGACCAGACGCCACCGACAGTCCACCGACAGCAGGCCGACAGCAGGCCGACAGCCCGCCGATGGGGGATGTCGGCGGGCCGTCGGTGGTGCGGGCAGTGGTCCGTGACCGGGGCCTTCTCCGCTGATCAGGCCTCGGTGGGACCAGCTGATCAGGCCCCGGTGGAACTAGTGGAAGGTGTGCTCAGGGGCCGGGAAGCTACCTCCCACGACCTCCTCCGCGAACTCCTTCGCCGCGTCACCGAGCACCTTGCGCAGGTTCGCGTACTGCTTGGTGAAGCGCGGCACCTTGCCGCCGGTCAGTCCGACCATGTCGGTGTAAACCAGCACCTGGGCGTCCGTGTCGGGACCGGCGCCGATGCCGACGGTCGGGATGTGCAGGGTGCGGGTGATCTCGGCGGCCACCTCGGCCGGTACGAGCTCCAGGACCACGGCGAACGCGCCCGCGTCCTGCACGGCCTTGGCGTCGCGCAGCATCCGCTGGGCGGCCTCCTCGCCGCGGCCCTGCACCCGGTAGCCCATCGCGTTGACGGACTGAGGGGTCAGACCGATGTGGGCCATGACCGGGATACCGGCGTCGACCAGCAGCCGGATCTGCTCGTGGCTGCGCTCACCGCCCTCCAGCTTGACCGCATTGACACCGGATTCCTTGATCAGCCGGGTGGCGTTGCGCAGGGCCTGGACGGGCCCTTCCTGGTACGCCCCGAAGGGCAGGTCGGCGACGATCAGGGCGCGCTTGGTGCCCCGTACGACAGCGGCGGAAAGGATCGCGATCTCGTCCATCGTGACGGGCACGGTGGTCTCGTAACCGAGGTGACAGTTGCCCATGGAGTCGCCGACGAGCATGACCGGGATACCGGCCTCGTCGAAGACGGACGCGGTCATCGCGTCGTAGGCGGTGAGCATGGGCCACTTCTCGCCGCGCTCGGTGGCGGCGGCGATGTCATGGATGGAGATGCGGCGGGTGCTCTTGCCTCCGTACAGCGCCTTGCTGCTGTCGGTGGGGGCTCCCGCGGGGGATGCGGCGGACTTGTTCTGCGCAGCCTGAAGCGACATTGCCAACGGCTCCTTCGTCATCTCGAGGCGCCCTGACGGCGTCCCCGGACCGGTTCCATGGTGGCATCCCGCTGCCGTCCACGGGAAGTGGGCCCGCACATGTCCGCGGAAGGCACCCGGTATGGGCCTTTCGATACGAGACGGTCTCGTATCGAAATCGGATAAGATCATGACATGTCAGTACCGTCAGGTGCTCGCACCGCCCTGCCCCCGGTTCCTGAGGCGGTCCACCGCCGCCGTTGGGCGGTCCTCGTCGTCCTGATGTTCAGCCTGCTCATCGTGGTGCTGGACAACTCGATCCTGAACGTCGCGGTCAAGACCATCGCCAGCCCCGCACCCACCGGCCTCGGGGCCACCCAGAGCGAACTGGAGTGGGCGATCAACGCCTATACGCTCGTCTTCGCCGGGCTCCTCTTCACCGCGGGCCTGATCGGCGACCGTATCGGCCGCAAGAAGGTGCTGCTCTTCGGCATCCTTCTCTTCGGTGTCTGCTCCGGCCTTGCCGCGATGTCCGACTCGCCCGGTGAGCTGATCACCTGGCGTGCCGTGATGGGCTTCGGCGCGGCGTTCGTCATGCCGGCCACGCTCGCCGTCCTGATGAACGTCTTCGAACGGGACGAGCAGCCCAAGGCCATCGGCATCTGGGCCGGCAGCGTCGGCCTCGCCATCGCGATCGGCCCGATCACCGGCGGTCTGCTGCTCGAACACTTCTGGTGGGGCTCGATCTTCCTGGTCAATGTGCCCGTGGTGATCGTCGCGCTGATCGCGATGGGGCTGCTGGTGCCTGACTCCAGGGACCCGGACCCGGGCCGGACCGATCCGCTCGGTGTCCTGCTGTCCATCGTCGGTCTGGTCCTGCTGGTGTACGGCATCATCCGCGGCGGCCAACTCGCCGACTTCGCCGACCCCGACGCGTTCCTCCCGATCGCCGGAGGTCTCGCCGTCCTGGTCGCATTCGTCTGGTACGAGAAGCGCAGCAGCCACCCGGCCCTCGACATCTCGTCCTTCAGGGAGCCGTCGTTCTCCGCGGCCGTCGCCGCCATGACGCTGGTCTTCTTCGCGCTGATGGGCGTGACCTTCTTCTCCGCCTTCTACATGCAGAGCGTGCGCGGATGGAGCGCGCTGCAGGCCGGTCTGCTGATCCTGCCGCTGGCCGCCGCCCAGATGATCTTCGCACCGTGCGCCCGGCTGGTCGTCGACCGGTTCGGCGCCCGTGCGGTCTGCACCGTCGGCATGCTGCTGGTCGCGCTCGGCCTTGCGGCGTTCGCACTGTTCGACACCACTACGCCGGTCTGGGTGCTGTGCGTGCTCTTCTTCGTTCAGGGCACGGGCATGGCGCATGTGATGACGCCGGTCACGGTCTCCGTGATGCAGGCACTGCCCAGGGAGAAGGCCGGTTCCGGATCGGCCGTCAACAACACGTTCCGGCAGGTCGGCGGGGCGCTCGGCATCGCCGTGCTCGGATCGGTGCTGTCCATCGTCTACCGCGGCAGCATCGAGGGACACCTCGGTGTGCTCCCGGCCGGTGCCAGGGAGGCGGCGGGGGAGTCGATCGAGGCAACGCTCGGCGTCGCGGACAAACTGGGCCCGGCGGGCACCCAGCTGGTCGCCGCGGCCAATGACGCCTTCCTGAAGGCCATGCATGTCGCCGCCATCGGTTCGGCGACCATCGCCCTGGTGGGCACTCTCGTGGTCGCGCTGTTCCTGCCGGGGAAGACGTCCGCCGGACAGGGGTCCGGAGGGTCCGGCGAGGACGAACGGTCGGTACGTGCCGGGGCGGGCCGGTGACGGCACCGGAAAGCTGAAAAGCGCCGTCCCGGGTCCCGGGCAACCCCCGGAACCCGAGGGCGGCTCACAGAGGCACCGCCACCGTCGAGAAAATCGGAGCGGCGGACGGTGCGGCGAGAGGTGCATTCACATGCAGGCAGAGGCAGAGGCAGAGGCAGAGGCTCAGGCTCAGGCACACGACCGCCCGGCCCGGCAGGATCCTGCACCGCGGAGGGGCAGGCCGCGCAGTGCGGCGGCCGAGCGGGCGATCCTGGACGCCGTCGTCGAACTGCTGGAGGCCGGAGAGCCCCTCGCCGGCCTGTCGATCGAGCGGATAGCCCGGACCGCCGGCGTCGGCAAGACGACCATCTACCGGCGATGGAGCGACAAGGAGGAGCTCTTCGTCGATGTCCTGCGCGACATCGAGCCCCCGGAACCCACCGTCTCCGGCACCGCCGGACTCGACGACCTTCGGCTGCTGCTGGAGTCGCTGCGCAGACGCGGCCTCGCCCAGCGCTCCTCCGTCCTGCTCCACAACGTCTTCGCACAGATGAAGAGCCACCCCAGGCTGTGGTCCGAATACCACTGCACCGTCATAGCGCCCCGCCGCGCCGCCACGCTGGCCGCCGTGCAGCGGGCGGTCGACGCGGGCGAGCTCCGTCGCGACCTGGACGTGGAACTGATGAATGATCTGTTCCTGGGGCCCATGCTCGTACGCGTCATTCACCGGCCCGACGCGCCGCTGCCCGAAAATCTCGCCGACAGCATCATCCAGGTCCTGACCGAGGGCCTCGCCCCCGGCCCGCTGCCTGACGGCTGACGCTCCCCTGACCTGCCCGAGTGTGATCATTTTGTCACAAGGCCCCGCAGACCCCTTCCGGCCGGAACTCGCCGGACCCCGTCTTTCGTCCTCGTGGCAGTACAGCCGTCGTGGACGGCAGGAAACACGCCGCCCATCGCCTAGGGTCGGGGGCGCGGCTATATGCACGGCAAGGCAGTGAGGACAGCGTGATGGTGCAGGCGTACGGAGCGGACACCGGGAACGACCGTGCGGAGCAGCGCACCGGGTCGGGATCCCGCTTCCGGAACCTGCGCGACAGATGGACCCGTGACAAGGGCATGTGGCGGCGGGGAATCGTCCTCGCGGTCTGCGCGGTCCTTCTCGCCCTCGTGATGGTCTTCCACGCCGAGATTCCGAACACCATCGGCAACCTGGGCAGCCTCACCGAGACGTTCCTGCCGTGGATCGGCGTGTTCATCCCGCTGCTGCTGATCCTGGGCCTGCTGCGCCGCTCGGCGACCGCGCTGATCGCCCTGCTGCTGCCGGCCGTGGTCTGGCTCAATCTCTTCGGCGGGCTGCTCACCGACAAGTCGGGCAGCGGCGGCGACCTCACCGTGGCCACCCACAACGTCAACGCCGACAACCCCGACCCCACGGGCACCGCACGTCAGGTCGCGGGCTCCGGTGCCGACGTCATCGCCCTGGAGGAGTTGCCGAGCGGCCAGGTGCCGACGTACGAGGCGGCGCTCGCCGACCGCTTCCCGTACCACTCGGTGCAGGGGACCGTCGGCCTGTGGAGCAAGTACCCGATGAGCGACACCCGGCCGGTCGACATCAAGATGGGCTGGACCAGGGCGATGCGTTCGACGGTGACGACACCGACGGGTGAGGTCGCCGTCTACGTGGCCCATCTGCCGTCCGTTCGGGTCAAGCTGAACGCCGGATTCACCGCCAACCAGCGCGACGACAGCGCGGACGCCCTGGGCGAGGCCATCGCCGACGAACGGCTCGACAAGGTGATTCTGCTCGGCGACCTCAACGGCACGATGAACGACCGCTCGCTCAACGCGGTCACCTCCCAGATGAGGTCCACCCAGGGCGCGGCCGGCGACGGCTTCGGTTTCAGCTGGCCGGCGTCGTTCCCGATGACACGGATCGACCAGATCATGGTGAAGGGCATCGAGCCGGTGTCGTCGTGGACGCTCCCGGCGACGGACAGCGACCACCTTCCGATCGCCGCCCGCGTCGAGCTGTGACGCAGCCCGGGTTACGACGTGGTGCTCGGTACAGTCGCCCCCGTCGCGGCGGCCGGACTTGATCTCAAGCCCGGCCGCTGCTTCTGACTCAGGGGCCGGCCAGATCAAGCCGGTCCGGCGATTGAGGACAAAACGGCCACCGGGTGGCCCCGGTCACCCTGCGCCGGTCGCCCCGCCCCGGCCGCTGCTTCTGACCCAGGGGCCGGCCAAATCAAGCCCGTCTGGCGATTGAGGACAAAACGGCCACCGGGTGGCCCCGGTCGCCCTGCCCCGGTCACCCCGACTCGCGCCACCGATTGGTGATCGGCAGCCGACGGTCCTTGCCGAAGCCCTTCGCGGAGATCTTCGTGCCCGGCGGGTACTGCCGCCGCTTGTACTCCGCCGTGTCCACCATCCGCAGTGTCTTCGCCACCAGTGCCCGGTCGAAGCCGGCCGCGACGATCTCGTCGAGACCCTGGTCCCGGTCGACGTACAGCTCCAGGATCCGGTCCAGTACGTCGTAGTCGGGCAGCGAGTCCGTGTCGACCTGCCCCGGGCGCAGCTCGGCGCTGGGCGGCTTGGTGATGGACGCCTCCGGGATCGGCGGGGTCTGCCCGCGCTCCTGGGCCGCGCGGTTGCGCCACTGCGCGAGGCGGAAGATCGACGTCTTGTAGACGTCCTTGATCGGGCCGTACGCCCCGACCGAGTCGCCGTACAGCGTCGAGTAGCCGACCGCGAGCTCGGACTTGTTGCCCGGCGCGAGGACGATCTGGCCCTCCTGGTTGGAGACGGCCATCAGCATCGTGCCGCGCAGCCGGGACTGTAGATTCTCCTCGGCGAGGCCGGTGAGCTCCAGCGAGCCCATGTACGCGTCGAACATCGGCTCGATCGGTACGGTGCGGAAGTTCAGCCCGGTACGACGGGCCAGCTCGGCCGCGTCATCCTTGGAGTGGTCCGAGGAGTACTTCGACGGCATCGAGATGCCGTACACGTTCTGCGCGCCCAGCGCATCGCAGGCGATGGCCGCGACCAGCGCCGAGTCGATGCCGCCGGAGAGCCCGACCAGCACACTGCGGAAGCCGTTCTTGGCCGCGTACGCGCGCAGCCCCACGACCAGCGCCGAGTACAGCTCCTCGTCGTCGTCGAGCCGCTCCGCGTAGCCGCCGGTCAGCTCCGCCTCGTACGCAGGGAGGGGCTCCTCGGAGAGCACCACGCGGTCGATCCGCAGCCCGTCGTTCACGACACCGGACGGCGCCTCGGCCTCGGCGGCCGGCAGGTCCAGGTCGAGGACGACACTGCCCTCGGCGAACTGCGGGGCGCGGGCGATCACTTCGCCGTTCCGGTCGACGACGATCGAGTCGCCGTCGAAGACCAGCTCGTCCTGGCCGCCGATCATCGCCAGATACGCGGTCGTGCAGCCGGCCTCCTGGGCCCGCTTGCGGACCAGTTCCAGCCGGGTGTCGTCCTTGTCCCGCTCGTACGGCGAGGCGTTGATCGACAGCAGCAGCCCGGCGCCGGCCGCCCGCGCGGCGGGCACCCGGCCGCCGTCCTGCCAGAGGTCCTCGCAGATCGCGAGCGCCACATCGACGCCGTGGACCCGCACGACCGGCATCGAGTCGCCCGGCACGAAGTACCGGAACTCGTCGAAGACGCCGTAATTGGGGAGGTGGTGCTTGGCGAAGGTCAGCGCGACCTGCCCGCGGTGCAGCACCGCGGCGGCGTTCTGCGGGGCGCCGGCGGGCTGCCCGTAGCGCGGCTGGGCCGTCTCGGAGCGGTCGAGGTAACCGACGACGACCGGCAGCTCCCCGAAGCCCTCCGTCTCGAGGCGGGCGGCGAGCGCACGCAGCGCCTGACGCGAGGCATCGACGAAGGACGACCGCAGGGCCAGGTCCTCGACGGGGTAGCCGGTCAGCATCATCTCGGGGAACGCCACCAGATGGGCGCCCTGCTCGGCGGAGTGCCGGGTCCAGTGGACGATCGCCTCGGCATTGCCGGCGAGATCACCGACGGTCGAGTCGATCTGATTCAGTGCGAGGCGTAGTTGAGGCACGCGCACCAGTGTAATCGTCTGACTGACGCGATGTCCTGGCGGGCCGCGCAACCGCGGAGCCACCCGCCAGGAACGGGTCAGTGGCGGTAGCCGACGACCGTCATCATGCCCACGTCCGAGTGGTAGATGTTGTGGCAGTGGAGCATCCAGAGACCCGGGTTGTCCGCTTCGAACTCCACGGCGATCGAGTTGTTCGGCCGGACGATCGCGGTGTCCTTGCGCGCCCATGCAGCCTCGCGCCGGTGGGAGGCCCGGTGCTCCGGTCCTGCCGATCCCACCAGCCCGAACGAGTGTCCGTGCAGATGGATGGGATGCCACATCTCCGTGACGTTGTAGAACTCCATCCTGACCCGCTCGCCCGCCTTGACCGGATGGCGCTGCCCGGCCTTGTACGGCTTGTGGTCGAAGCCCCAGTTGTACGCAGCCATGTTGCCGGTCAACCTGAACCGGATGGTCCGGTCGGGCTTGCGGACGGACAGCGCCACGGATTCGTCCGGCGACAGTTCGTCCGCCTCCACCAGCTTCCCGTCCAGCTCCTTCGGCCGTACGGAGGCGGTGGGCGCCGCGCCCCGTCCGGTACGGAGCAGGGCCAGCGCCGACGCCCGCTTGCCCTCGGCGAGCGCGGTCAGCGGGAACACCCCGTCCCCGGCGGTGACCACCACGTCGTACCGCTCACCCATGCCAAGCAGCAGGGCGTCCGTCGTGGTGTGCCGGACCGGGTAGCCGTCGGTGTGGGTGATCGTCATCCGGTGGCCGCCGAGCGCGACACGGAAAGCGGTGTCGCCGCCCGCGTTGATGATGCGAATTCGGATCCGGTCGCCGGGCTTGGCGGTGAAGGAGGTGGGGTCCTTCGGGATGCGGCCGTTGATCAGGTAGTACGGGTAGGCGACATTGCCCCCGTGGCTGTCGAGCAGTTTGCTGAACGAGTTCTTCATGATCCGAGAGGGGCCGGAGCGGCGCTTGGCGGACTTGGGGGAACCTCCGTGCCCGGCGTCGCCCGAATGGCTCTTGTCGCCCATGCCGTCATGGCCCATCCCGTGGCCCATGCCGCCCCGGCCCCCGCTGAGTTCGTCGAGCACCCCGTCCGGCGTGGAGCCGTCCACCCCGTCGACCCAGTCGTCGAGGACGACGACCCACTCCTTGTCGTACTTGAGGGGCTCCTTGGGGTCGTCGACGATCAGTGGCGCGTACAGACCGCGGTCCTGCTGGACGCCCGTGTGCGGATGGAACCAGTACGTTCCCGGATGCGGCACCTTGAAGCGGTACGCGTATTCGGCGCCCTGCTTGATGGGCGGCTGGGTCAGGTCGGGTACGCCGTCCATGTTGTTGCGCACATTGAGCCCGTGCCAGTGCAGGCTGGTCGTCGCCGGAAGGTGGTTGGCGAGGGTGAGCGCCAGGGTGTCGCCGACCGCGACCCGGAGTTCCTTGCCGGGCAGCCGGGCTTCGTACGCCCAGGAGCCGACGACGAGCCCGCCGCCCAGATCGAGGCGGGACGGGGTGGCGGTGAGGTGGATCTTGTGTTCGGGGCCGGAACCCCGCCCGACCTCGGCCGCGGCGACCTCCTCCCCGTCGGGGGAGACATACTCGCCCTGGGGCTTCCCGTGGGGGGCGGTCCCGTGGCTCGCGCCGTCGGCGTTCGCGCCGCCGGCCTTCGTGCCGCTGCGGGCCGTGTCGGATTCGCCGGAGCAGGCAGCCAGGACTGCCGTACCGGCAGTGGCGACAGCGGCGCCGAGCACGGCGCGTCGGGTGGGTGGAGTACGCATGGCGGAAGCACCTCGGGGTGTTGTCGGTATTTCGGTCTGCTGGGGGAGGGGGAGGCACCCCTCCTATATGCACAGCACCGACAACGAAGCGAGATGGGTCCGGCCCGGCCGGGATGCCGACCTCGCGGCCGGCGACACCCGCGCCACGACGCCCCTGAGGAGGTGAGTGATCCCGAGGGGCAGCGCAACGGGCAGCAGCAACTGTCCGTACTTCGCACATCTACTCAGGGTCATGTCGAGCACCTTACCCCCGCCCCGTATGCGCCGCGCGCGGAAACGTATCGCCGCAGCAATGCAGGGCCCGGGGCAAGGGCGCACAGCGACGCGGCACCTCGTGGGCGAGGGGGACCGGGCCATGGGGCTGTGTGATCGCGAGCCGGTCAGCTGGGGGCGTAGACCTTCTCCACCCAGAGGGCGATCTGCTCGTCGGAGAGGTGATGCGCCAGATCGGCTTCGCTGATCATGCCGATCAGCTTCTTGTTCTCGACCACGGGAAGCCGGCGGATCCGATGGGTCTGCATCTCCTCCAGAACCATGTCCACACCCGCCTCTGCGTCGATCCAGCGAGGGGTGCCCCGAGCGAGGTCGCCCGCGGTCATCTTCGACGGATCGCGTCCCATCGCCACACAGCCGAGCACGATGTCGCGGTCCGTGAGTATGCCGATCATCCGGTCCTGTTCGCCTGCGGCCGAGATGGGCAGCGCGCCCACTTTGTGGTCGCGCATCAGCTGTGCGGCGCGGTCGAGTGTTTCGTGCGCGGGGATCCATGTGGCCCCGGTGTGCATGATGTCCTTGGCGGTGGTCATGAGGGATTCCTCCTGCGTGCCGGTGGGCATGCTGTACGACCCCGAGCGAACCCATCGTCATGGACCCGTTCGGGGCACGCGAGCGCTATCACCCGTTCGGGTGCATATGTGGCTCGGAGGGAATCTTTCAGGACCGGGGCTTCGCGCCTCGTGCCGCCAGCATCCGGGCCATCATGTCCAGCTCGGACTGCTGGGCCTCGACCATTCCCTGGGCCAGCCGCTTCTCCACCTTCACCGTGCACAGCCGGGCGCATCCGCGCGCCATGTCGATGCCGCCCCTGTGGTGGTCGGTCATCAGCTGGAGGTACAGGATCTCGGCCTCCTTGCCGCTCGCCCTACGGAGCCGGTCCAGTTCGGTCCTGGTGGCCATACCGGGCATGAGGGAGCCGTCATGGGCCCGATATCCGGTCCCCATCCCGTCCATCCCGTCCATCGTGTGTCCCTCGTGCCCGCCCGCCATCCAGGCCATCGGCTCCTGCCCGGCGGCCGCCTTCGGCAGCTCCCACAGGTCCAGCCAGCCGAGCATCATGCCCCGCTGGTTTGCCTGTGTATTGGCGATGTCGTACGCGAGACGGCGTACCTCCTCGTCCTTCGTACGGTCACGCACGATGAAGGACATCTCGACGGCCTGCTGATGGTGAACCGCCATGTCGCGGGCGAATCCGGCATCCGCCGAGTCCACCGCGGGCGTGCGCGGGGCGGAAGCGGCGGCGTGGTCCGCGCCGTCGTCCGTCGCGGAGGCGACCGTCGCCACCCCCGCGAACAGCAGCGCGAGCACGACGGCGGAGCCCGCCACCCAATCGACGCGCCGGTCGCGTTTCACCGCGGTCACCGGGCCCCCAGTCCGCCCGTGCACGCCGCGCCGGGTTCGGGTGTTTGCGGCCCCTGTACGAACTGGGCGAAGAACTGATCGACCCGTCGGTCATCGGCGCTGTCCACCGTCACCTGATTGCCCCAGGCGCTCAGCATGATTGTCCCGGCCTGGCCCTCGTACGGGCTCATCAGCGAGTACGGCGTCCTTCCGACCCGCTCGCCGAGCTTCGCCACATCGGCGTCCGAGGCCTTGTCCGTGTACGTCACCCACACCGAACCGTGCTCCAGTGAGTGCACGGCGTTCACGTCGGGGATCGACTTCTTGTACACCTCGCCGTCGCAGTTCATCCATGCGGGGTTGTGGTCACCGCCGACCGGGGGCTTCATCGGGTACGTGACCGGCGTGGTGACGTGGTTGCGGGTCAGCTTCTTCGCGTCCCACGTCCTCAGCCCCTCGATCGGCCCGTCGGCAAGCTTCTTCCGCTCCTCCGCGGAGGCCTTGGAGTCCTCCGCCGAAACGGCCTCCTTCTTCTCCGATGCCTCGGACTTGTCCAGCAGCATGTACGAGCCGAAACCGACCAGACTCGCGACGACGAGGACGCTGAGGCTTATGGCCAGGACGCGGTTGCGGCGGTCGCGCGTGCGGTCGGCGTCGCGCATCTGCTCCGTGCGGGTCCTGCGGTCGAAGCTCATGTCGTCAGGTCCTTGTGCGAAGGGGCGGGAATGGACGAGAAGCTGTCGGGAAAACCGGTGCGCACCGGGCGTTGCGAGGCCGCTCCACCCCTTGCGCACCATGGGCGCCGATCGTAGTGGGTGGCCGGGTGCTCCATCTCACGTCGTGTGCGTAATCTGGGTGAAATCCCGGGTCGTGATACTGGAGCTTCTCCCCTACCCCGGGCGGTGGTGCACGGAACGTCTGAACTGCAAGGATGTGGCTATGGACAAGCAGCAGGAATTCGTCCTCAGGACGCTTGAGGAGCGCGACATCCGCTTCGTACGGCTGTGGTTCACCGATGTCCTCGGCTACCTCAAGTCCGTCGCCGTAGCCCCCGCCGAGCTTGAACAGGCGTTCGACGAGGGAATCGGCTTCGACGGCTCGGCCATCGAGGGCTTCGCCCGGGTGTACGAGTCCGACATGATCGCCAAGCCGGACCCGGGTACGTTCCAGATCCTGCCGTGGCGCGCCGAGGCCCCCGGCACGGCCCGGATGTTCTGCGACATCCTGATGCCCGACGGCTCGCCCTCCTTCGCCGACCCGCGCTATGTCCTCAAGCGCATCCTCGCCAAGACCTCCGATTTGGGCTTCACCTTCTACACCCACCCGGAGATCGAGTTCTTCCTGCTGAAGGACAAGCCGGTCGACGGCAGCCGCCCCACCCCCGCCGACAGCTCCGGCTACTTCGACCACACTCCGCAGAACGTCGGCATGGACTTCCGCCGCCAGGCGATCACCATGCTCGAATCCATGGGCATCTCGGTCGAGTTCAGCCACCACGAAGGCGCCCCCGGCCAGCAGGAGATCGACCTGCGGTACGCGGACGCGCTGTCCACCGCCGACAACATCATGACCTTCCGCCTGGTGATGAAGCAGGTCGCGCTGGAGCAGGGCGTGCAGGCGACGTTCATGCCGAAGCCGTTCTCCGAGTACCCCGGCTCGGGCATGCACACCCACCTCTCCCTCTTCGAGGGCGACCGCAACGCCTTCTACGAGTCGGGCGCCGAGTACCAGCTGTCCAAGGTCGGCCGCTCTTTCATCGCGGGTCTGCTCACCCACGCCGCGGAGATCTCCGCGGTGACGAACCAGTGGGTCAACTCCTACAAGCGCATCTGGGGCGGCTCCTCCCGCGCCGCGGGCGCCGGCGGCGAGGCCCCCTCGTACATCTGCTGGGGCCACAACAACCGCTCCGCGCTCATCCGCGTCCCGATGTACAAGCCCGGCAAGACCGGTTCCGCCCGCGTGGAGGTCCGCTCCATCGACTCCGGCGCCAACCCCTACCTGACGTACGCGGTGCTGCTTGCCGCGGGCCTCAAGGGCATAGAGGAGGGCTACGAACTCCCGGCCGGCGCCGACGACGACGTCTGGGCGCTGTCCGACGCGGAGCGCCGAGCGATGGGCATCGAGCCGCTGCCGCAGAACCTGGGCGAAGCGATCTCGCTGATGGAGAAGAGCGAACTGGTCGCCGAGACGCTCGGCGAGCACGTCTTCGACTTCTTCCTGCGCAACAAGAAGCAGGAGTGGGAGGAGTACCGCAGCGAGGTCACGGCCTTCGAGCTGAAGGCGCTGCTGCCGGTGCTGTAACCGCAGGTCAGCCGCATTACGGCGACGCAGTGACGATCCGGGCCAGAGGCTTCGTGCCGCTGGCCCGGAGTCCGTTCAATTGCCCTGGGCCGTCCGTGGGCCGTCAGGCGCGGAAGCGGTGGCTGGGACGGGAATGGACCAGGTTCGAGCGCATGGCGGAACGCCACGACGCCTCCGCCCTTGCCGCCCGGATTGCCGCACTCGCCGGAGCCGACCCGCAGGAGGCAGCCGAACGCGCCAGGATCGCGCCGGCCTGGCTTCGAGAACGGATCGACCTCAGCCATCGTGCCCGGCACATGGTCGGGGAGGACGTCACTGCGGAGGAGAACGCCCGCGACCAACTGGCCGCGTTCACCGTCCACGTCACGCGGCACCGCCTCGACCTCGAAGGTCCCTGGACCGGCAGCCCCGATCCCGCACTCGACGAGCACCTCGCCGTGCGTTCCGTCGGTGATCCGACGGTTTTCGGCCTCGATGGTGCGGTGATGGAATGTGATGGCGGTCTGGAGCCGGTGGTCAGCCGTGCTTTCCGGGAGGACGGCCCGCAGCGCCGCCATGCGGCCCGTGCACTGCCCCTTGGGACCGTTCGCCGATCAGCCGGGCGGGGTGACGACCGGGTCGGTCAGCTCGACCACCACGTTCTGATACCAGGCATACCAGGCCAACAACACCGCCTGTCAGCTGGATTTTTTGGCGGACGATGTGCCATCGCGCAGCGTGGTGTACTACTAGATTGTTTTGCGGCACCACGAGACCGATCACGACCTGTCCCCTGTCGTTCACCGGCTGGAAAACTGGCGGCCAGTCACCATGCATGGAATTCCCGGTGAACACCGAGTCCAAGCAGGCCGTCGGTTGGCACCACCGCGCCCGGCCGGGCTGACAGTGCTGGACGGTCGCGGCGTTCGCAGTACTTCCTGACCCGATCCGGTTGTCCGGGGAAACCCGCGAAGCCGGCCGAGAGTATGAGGCATGTTCTGTGAAGGTTCGTACGAGGCGGTCGAGCGCCCTGATCGCCGGGGGACTGGCAGCGGTGCTACTGACTGGTTGTGGCTCCCAGGATCAGATCTGGCCGTTCGATTCCGAGGAGAGGATGGTCGTCGGGATATCGGACGACATCCTCGCGACGGATCCGGCCGCAGGGTACGACCCGGGGTCCTGGCTGCTGTTCAACAACGTCTTCCAGTCCTTGCTGAGCTTCCCGCCCGGGAGCTCCACCCCTGTGCCGGAGGCCGCCGAGAAGTGCGAGTTCTCGGACGGCAGCAAGACCTACACCTGCACTCTGCGTGACGGGTTGAAGTTCAGCAACGACAACAGTCTCACATCGGCGGACGTCAAATACTCCTTCGACCGGGCGATCAGGATCAACGACCCGGCGGGGCCGGCGCCGCTGCTCTCCACCATCTCGTCGATCAGCACCCCGGACAAGAAGACCGTCGTCTTCCGCCTCAAGGTGCCCGATGCGACATTTCCCAGCAAGATCGCATCGGGCGCCGGTTCCATCGTGGACCGTCAGATCTACCCCGAGGACAGTCTGCTCAAGGACGGAAAGGCGGTTGGCTCCGGTCCCTACAAGCTGGACTCCATCGACAAGTCGAGGGCCGTCTTCTCGGTCTATTCCGGCTACCACGGAACCGCCGAGGTGAAGAACTCCGGTGTGACGCTGGAACTCTTCCACGGCGACCAGCAGGCCCTTAAAAAGTCCTTGGAGAAGGGCGACGTCGACATCGCCTACCGCGGTCTCACCGCCAAGGCGATAGCCGCCCTGGACACCTCGCCCACCGCGGAGAAGGACGGCATCGAGGTAGTCCAGGGGAACAGCGCCGAAGTCCAGCACATGGTCTTCAACGTTGCCGACCCCGTGGTCGGCAAGCTCGCCGTGCGCAAGGCCATCGCCTATCTCGTCGACCGCTACTCCCTGGTCAGCGAGGTCTACCAGTCCACGGCGACACCGCTCTACTCGATCGTCCCGGTCGGCATCACCGGGCACGGCACGTCCTTCTTCGACACGTACGGTGACAGCCCGCAGCCACAACGGGCGAGGGATGTCCTGCGGGACGCCGGTATCACCGACAAGGTGAGACTCACCCTCTGGTCCACCCCGAGCCGTTACGGACCCGCTACCGACGACGAACTGCAGACCATCGCCGATCAGCTGAACGAGAGCGGACTCTTCGACGCCAGGATGAAGTCCGTCCCGTTCGATCAATACGAGCAGGACATCGCCGACGGCAAGTACGGCGTCTATGTCAAGGGCTGGATACCGGACTATCCCGACCCCGACAACTTCACCCAGCCGTTCTTCGGCAAGGACAACGTCCTGTCGAACAATTACGAGAACAGCGAGATAACCGACCAGATCATCCCGCAGACCTCGTCCATGGCCGACCGCGCGAACACCCGGCAGAAGTTCATCAAGTTGCAGGACGTCGTGGCGCGCGAGCTGCCGGTCCTGCCGCTCTGGCAGGGCAAGCAGTACGCAGTCGCCCACGACAACGTCCGGGGCCTGCAGAACTGCCTGGACACATCGACTGTTTTCCGGTTCTGGGAACTCAGCACTGCGGATTAGCCGGCGTCGCTTCCACCAGTGAGTGGATGAACGTCCCTGGGCCGGCGAGGAGTGGCCGGCGTCCACCGGCGACGACTGACGACCGTACGTAGTGGGTTTGCAGTCGGCCCGGCCGTTCGTACGTGTGCCCCGCGCCCCGGCGGCGCGGGGCACAGCCATGTGCTGCGCCACGGCTACGGTGAGGCGGTGGATACGGAGGGACGACTGGGGTAGTGTGACCCGTCCCAACTCGGGGAGCTACCAAGGAGGTGAGACCCATTACCGCTGTATCAGGCTGGGTGCTCATCCCTCACGATCGCGTGGTCGACCCGACATAATCGACCGCGGAGCGCCCATCGGCTTACCCGAAAGGCTCCGCTTCATGTCGGTTTCCGTTTCACCGCTCGCCGTTTCCTCCATCGTCACCACACTCCGCGCCGCCGGCTGCGTATTCGCCGAGGACGAGGCGGAGTTGATCGTCTCCACCGCCGCCGACCACGCCGAACTCGCGGCCATGGTCGAACGGCGGGTCGTCGGCCTTCCTCTGGAACACGTCCTCGGCTGGGCCGAGTTCAGTGGTCAGCGGATCGCCGTGGACCCCGGCGTCTTCGTACCCCGTCGCCGTACCGAGTTCCTGGTCCGGCAGGCCGCCGCCCTCGCCGGGACCGGTGCGGTCGTCGTCGACCTCTGCTGCGGTTCGGGAGCCCTCGGCACCGCGCTCGCCGCAATGTCGGACCGGATCGAACTGCACGCCGCCGACGTCGAACCCGCAGCCGTACGGTGCGCCCGCCGCAACGTCGGCGACGCGGGCCGGGTGTACGAGGGCGACCTCTTCGAACCGCTCCCCGGCTCGTTGCGCGGCCGGGTGGAGATTCTGCTGGCCAATGTGCCGTACGTGCCGACGGAGGACGTCGAACTGCTGCCCCCGGAGGCCCGTATCCATGAGCCACGCGTCGCACTCGACGGGGGCAGGGACGGCCTCGACGTCCTGCGGCGGGTCACCGCCGAGGCTCCGCGGTGGCTGGCACCGGGCGGACACCTGCTGGTCGAGACGAGCGAACGGCAGGCGGCACGGGCCGAGGAGACCGTCGCCCGCAGCGGGCTGATCCCACGCGTCGTCACCTCCGACGAGCTGTACGCGACCGTCGTCATCGCGACCCGGCCGGGCCCTTCGGCCCCTTCCGGGGACTGAGAACGGGCCGGCGGCCGAGGCCCGTCGGAGCGGCCGTCCGGGCGGACCGTGCTCAGCCAGTACAGCTCCGCCCTGGTCAGCAGGCCCCTCGCTGCCGACCACGGGCGGGCCGTCGCGCTCTCGTGGCTGCACTGGACATTCAGCTCTGAGAACGGTTCGAATCCGGACATGCGGGCCTGCCGGTCGGGTCCTGGGAACGATCGTGCCCGCGACGTGCGGGCCGCGCACCCGCTCCGAATCGATCGGCGCGGGGCTAGGCTCGGAATGCTGGAATGTGTGTGGGCGGCGAGCAGGAGAGCACGGAATGATGACGGTGCTGGGGCGCAGGAGCAGTACGTTCACCCGACTGCTGCGGCACGGCTTCACCGACCCCTCTGCCGCCGAGCAGCTCCTCGATCTGCCCGAGCTGTCGTCCGTACGCTCCGATCCGGTGCTTCTCAAAGCCCTCGGGGCCACCGCCGACCCCGATCTGGCCCTGCGCGGGCTCGTTCGGCTGGTGGAGGCGGAGGAGGCGGACGAGCGGCAGATCCTGCTGGACACGCTCGTCACCGCCAAACCGCTGAGGGACCGGCTGCTCGGGGTGCTCGGGGCGTCCGAGGCGCTCGGCGACCATCTGGCCCGCCACCCCCGCGACTGGCAGGCGCTCGTCACCTACGAGTCCACCGATCTGCACCCCGGGGTGGCCGAATTCGAGCAGGGGCTCGCCGGGGCCGACGACCCCGACTCGCTGCGCGTCTCCTACCGACGGTGCCTGCTGGCCATAGCGGCCCGCGATGTGTGCGGTACGACGGATGTCGCCGAGGCCGCCGCCGAACTGGCCGATCTGGCCACGGCGACCCTGCGGGCGGCGCTCGCCATCGCCCGTACGGCCGCACCCGCCGACGCCGCCCAGTGCCGGCTCGCCGTCATCGCGATGGGCAAGTGCGGTGGGCACGAGCTGAACTACGTCTCCGACGTCGACGTCATCTTCGTCGCGGAACCGGTCGACGGCTACGAGGAGAGCGGTGCCGTGCAGGCCGCCACCCGACTGGCCGCGCACATGATGCGGATCTGCTCCGACACGACCGTCGAGGGCACCATCTGGCCCGTCGACGCCAACCTCCGCCCCGAAGGCCGCAACGGACCCCTCGTACGGACGCTGTCCTCGCACCTCGCGTACTACCAGCGCTGGGCCAAGACCTGGGAGTTCCAGGCGCTCCTCAAGGCCCGGCCGGTGGCAGGCGACCCCGAACTGGGCGAGGAGTACGTCGAGGCGGTATCCCCACTCGTATGGCAGGCCTCGGAACGCGAGAACTTCGTCGCAGACGTACAGAAGATGCGCCGCCGCGTCGTCGACAACATCCCCGCCGACCGCGTCGACCGCGAGATCAAGCTCGGTCCCGGTGGGCTGCGGGACGTCGAATTCGCCGTACAGCTGCTCCAACTGGTGCACGGCCGCAGCGACGCCACCCTGCGCAGCGGCTCCACCCTGGAGGCCCTGCGGGCACTCGCCGCGGGCGGCTACGTGGGGCGGGTGGACTCCGCGCAGCTCGACGACGCGTACCGCTTCCTGCGCGCCATGGAGCACCGCATCCAGCTCTACCGGCTGCGCCGCACCCATCTGGTCCCGGAGGACGAGCCGGATCTGCGGCGGCTCGGGCGCTCCCTCGGGATGCGTACGGACCCGATCACCGAGCTCAACCAGGCGTGGAAGCGGCACGCCTCCGTCGTGCGGCGGCTGCACGAGAAGCTGTTCTACCGGCCGCTGCTCGACGCCGTCGCCCAGCTCGCGCCCGGCGAGTCCCGGCTCAGCGCGAAGGCGGCCGAGCACCGGCTCGAAGCCCTCGGATACGCCGACCCGGCCGCCGCGCTCCGGCACCTGGAGGCGCTGTCCTCTGGGGTGTCCCGCAAGGCCGCCATCCAGCGCACCCTGTTGCCGGTGCTGCTCGGCTGGTTCGCGGACTCCGCCGACCCGGACGCCGGGCTGCTCGGCTTCCGCAAGGTGTCCGACGCACTCGGCAAGACCCCCTGGTACCTGCGGCTGCTGCGCGACGAGGGCGCGGCCGCGGAGAATCTCGCCCGGGTCCTCTCGGCGGGCCGGCTCGCCCCCGACCTGCTGCTCCGTGCTCCCGAGGCGGTGGCGATCCTCGGCGATCCGCAAGGGCTGAAGCCGCGCAGCCGGGAGCACCTGGAACAGGAGGTGCTGGCCGCGGTGGGGCGTGCGGAAGGCGCCGAATCCGCCGTCGCCGTGGTTCGCGCGGTGCGCCGGCGCGAGCTGTTCCGGACCACGGCCGCGGACCTCATCAGCTCGTACGGTACGGAGGAGAGCCCCGCCGAGGAGGACCCCGGGAACCTCGTCGACCGGGTCGGCAACGCGATCACCGATCTGAACGCCGTCACGATCGCGGGTGCTCTGCGCGCCGCCGTACGCGAGCAGTGGGGGGACACCCTCCCCACTCGGTTCGCGGTCATCGGCGTGGGCCGTTTCGGCGGACACGAGCTCGGATACGGCTCCGACGCCGATGTGCTGTTCGTCCACTCACCGCGCGAGGGCGTCGACGAGCACGAGGCGGGGCGGGCAGCGAACGCGGTGGTCTCCGAGATGCGCAGACTGTTGCAACTGCCCACCGCCGACCCGCCGTTGATCATCGACGCGGATCTGCGGCCGGAGGGCAAGAGCGGGCCGCTGGTTCGTACGCTCAATTCGTACGCGGCCTACTACCGGCGCTGGTCGCTGGTCTGGGAGAGCCAGGCACTGCTGCGTGCCGAGCCGGTGGCCGGTGATGAGGAACTCGGCCGTGACTTCATCGAGTTGATCGATCCACTGCGCTACCCGATGGAGGGCCTCGGGGAGGACGCGGTCCGCGAGATCCGCCGCCTGAAGGCCCGGATGGAGTCCGAACGGCTGCCGCGCGGCGCGGACCCGACGCTCCACGCCAAGCTGGGGCGCGGCGGGCTGAGCGATGTCGAGTGGACGGTCCAGCTGATGCAGATGCAGCACGGCTGGGCGGAACCGGGGCTGCGGACGACGCGCACGCGTGAGGCGCTCGCCGCGGCGTGTGCGGCGGAGCTGATTTCGAGCGAGGACGCGCAGACGCTGGACGAGGCGTGGGTGCTGGCGACCCGGGTCCGTAACGCGGTGATGCTGGTACGGGGGCGGCCGAGCGACACGTTTCCGTCGGGGCCGCGTGAACTCACTGCGGTGGGACGGTACCTGGGGTACGAGCCGGGGCACGTCGGGGACATGTTGGACGACTACCGGCGGATTACCCGGCGGGCGCGGGCGGTGGTGGAGGAGCGGTTCTACGGGGCGTGAAAAGCCCGCTGAGGCGTGGGCCTTTCTCGGGGCTCCGGCCCCGGGGCCCCGGTCCTCAAACGCCGGACCGGCTTGAGCTGCGTGCCGGCGCGTCCGCCGCCGGGCGCTGCGTCCGGATCGGCGCGCCCATGGACGGGCAGGTCGGCCGGGGCCTCCCCCGCGGCAGCGGCACCCGCTTCGGGAGGTGGTGCGGCAGTGAGCCGTACCAGGCGTACGAGACCGCATAACCGAAGGCCAGACACATCATGCCGCCCAGTGCGTCCAGCCAGAAGTGGTTGGCGGTCGACACGATCACGAGCAGCGTGACCGCCGGGTAGAGCAGGCCCAGGACGCGGGCCCAGGGGGCGGAGGCCAGCGCGAAGAAGGTCAGTCCGCACCAGAGCGACCAGCCGATGTGCATCGAGGGCATCGCCGCGTACTGGTTCGACATGTTCTTGAAGTTGCCCGAAGCCATCGAACCCCAGGTCTGATGGACCATGACGGTGTCGATGAAGTGGCCGCCGTACATCAGGCGTGGCGGTGCCAGCGGAAACAGGTAGTAACCGAGCAACGCCACTGCTGTGGTGGCGAACAGGGACAGACGGGTTGCCGCATAACGGCCGGGGTGACGGTGGAACAGCCACACCAGCACACAGACGGTGACGACGAAGTGCAGCGTCGCGTAGTAGTAGTTCATCGACACGATCAGCCATGTCACGGAATTCACCGCATGGTTGACCGTCCGTTCCACGGCGATGCCCAGATGTGTCTCGACCGACCAGATCCAGTCGGCATTGCGCAGGGCCTCGGCCTTCTGCTCGGGGACGGCGTTGCGTACCAGCGAGTACATCCAGTAACTGGCTGCAATCAGCAGGATTTCGAACCAGATGCGTGGCCGGCGAGGGGACCGCAGCGAACGCAGTCTCACCGGGCCGCCGTTGCGCCGCCCTGGGTTGCGCTTCGCGTTCGCCGCGAGGGCCGCCTCGTCCACGATGGGTGACGGGGTGGCCTCCGACCGGCCTTCGTGTGACGTCACGCTCAATTCACCCATAGGCACAGAGTCTGCCAGAAATGTTCCCCTCGCCCGATCACCTCCGGCCGGGTTCGGGCTGCACATCTGCCTGCTGGGAGCGCCTGCTGGGACTGCCCGCTGGGACCGGGACCACCCGCTGGGACCGGGACCACCCGCTGGGACTGCGTGCTAGGAGCGGGCGTGCGATCCTGGAACGGTTCCGGTTCCGGTTCCGGTTCCGGGTCCGGTTTCGGAACCGGAGGCCGGGGCGGGCCCGGGACCTGCGGCCGTTGAACCGCGAACGACCAGCTCGGGCATGAAGACGAACTCGCTGTGCGGAGCGGGTGTGCCGCCGATCTCCTCGAGGAGGGTACGCACGGCGGCCTGGCCCATCGCCGTGACCGGCTGACGGATCGTGGTCAGCGGCGGATCGGTGAACGCTATGAGCGGCGAATCGTCGTAACCGACCACCGACAGATCGCGCGGCACCTCCATCGACAGTCGGCGGGCGGCCCTGATCGCGCCGAGCGCCATCATGTCGCTCGCGCACACCACCGCCGTACAGCCCCGTTCCATCAGCGCCGATGCGGCGGCCTGCCCGCCCTCCAGGGTGAACAGCGAATGCTGGATCAGCTCCTCCACCTCGTCCGGGGCGAGGTTCAACTGCTCCTGCACAGTGGAGCGGAAGCCCTCGATCTTGCGCAGGACCGGAACGAACCGCTTGGGCCCGACCGCCAGGCCGATCCGCTGATGCCCCAGCGACACGAGGTGCGTCACGGCGAGCCGCATCGCGGCCCGGTCGTCCGGCGAGATGAACGGCGCCTGCACCTTGGGCGAGAAGCCGTTGACCAGGACGAACGGAACGCCTTGGGCGCGCAGTTGCTCATATCGCTGCATATCGGCCGAAGTGTCGGCGTGCAGTCCGGAGACGAAGATGATGCCCGAGACGCCGCGGTCGACCAGCATCTCGGTCAACTCGTCCTCGGTGGAGCCGCCAGGGGTCTGGGTCGCCAGTACCGGGGTGTAGCCCTGCCGGGTCAGAGCCTGGCCGATGACTTGGGCCAGCGCCGGAAAGATGGGGTTCTCCAGCTCGGGCGTGATCAGCCCGACCAGTCCCGCGCTGCGCCTGCGAAGCCGTACGGGCCGTTCGTAGCCGAGAACGTCGAGTGCGGCGAGAACGGATTCACGGGTGGCCGCTGCAACGCCGGGCTTGCCGTTCAGGACACGGCTGACCGTCGCTTCGCTGACCCCCGCCTGAGTTGCGATATCGGCAAGCCGTGCGGTCATGAAAGTGGACTGTACCGGGCGTATGTCGGATTGCCACCATCCGCGGGAATCGGACGACCGGCCCTGTGCGGTGGTCCTGGGCGGCGTCGCAGCAACGTCTTGCAAGGTCTTGCGGGCCCGCTTTGCGAACCGCAGTCAGATTGTCGCACCGCGAAATCGAGGGCTGTCGCCTGCCACTGTCAGGGATCGATGGCTTACGTCAAGAGGCTTGACGGCAACCGTGAGGACACGCGAATGTAACGATCGCCGAAGCTTGCAGAAATCTTCCGCAAGCTCTTTCGGCGTTCTTTCATCCTTGTTACGTTCACGTCGACCCGGCGCCGCGACGGAGCGGTACGGCAGTTGAAGGAGTTCAGATGCGACGTGGCATAACGGCCACCGCCCTGGCCGCGGCCCTGGCGCTTGCGGCGACCGCCTGCGGCAGCGACAGCGAGTCCGACGGCACGAGCAAGAGCTCGGGCGAGCTCTCCGGCACGGTGACGTGGTGGGACACCTCCACCGCGGGCAGCGAGGACAAGGTCTTCAAGAAGATCGCTGAGGACTTCACCAAGCAGCACCCGAAGGTGCGCATCAAGTACGTCAACGTGCCCTTCGGTGAGGCGCAGAACAAGTTCAAGAACGCGGCCCAGTCCGGCTCCGACGCCCCCGACGTCATCCGCTCCGAGGTCGCCTGGACCCCCGAGTTCGCGGACCTCGGCTACCTCGCCCCGCTCGACGACACCTCCGCGCTGAAGAGGCCGGAAGACTTCCTGAAGCAGGCCGCCGCGTCCACCGAGTACAAAGGCAAGACGTACGCGGTGCCGCAGGTCATCGACTCCATGGGCATCTTCTACAACAAGAAGATCTTCAAGGAGGCCGGTGTCGAGGTCCCCACGACCATCGACGAGCTGAAGGCCGTCTCCAAGAAGATCAAGGACAAGACCGGCAAGACCGGCATGTACCTGCGCGGCGACGACGCGTACTGGTTCCTCTCCTTCCTCTATGGCGAGGGCGGCGACATGGTCGACGCCTCCACCAAATCCGTCACCATCGACAACCCCGACGGCGTCAAGGCGATGAAGGTCGTCAAGGACCTCGTCGACTCCGGAGCAGCCAAGACCGACGCCACGGACGGCTGGGAGAACATGCAGGCGTCCTTCAAGGACGGCAAGGTCGCCATGATGATCAACGGCCCGTGGGCCGTCGCCGACACCTACGCCGGCAAGGAGTTCAAGGACAAGGCCAACCTGGGCATCGCCCCGGTCCCGGCCGGCTCCGCCGCGCAGGGTGCCCCGCAGGGCGGTCACAACCTGGCCGTCTACGCGGGCTCGAAGAACCTCGACGCCTCCTACGCGTTCGTCGACTACATGACGTCCGCGGACACCCAGGCCAAGGTCACCAAGGAACTGAGCCTCCTGCCGACCCGTACCTCCGCCTACGCCAAGCAGGACGTCGTCGACAACGAGATCGTCGGCTTCTTCAAGCCCGTCGTCGAGACCGCCGTCGAGCGCCCCTGGATCCCGGAGACCGGCAGCCTCTTCGCGCCGCTCGTCACCGAGTACACCAAGGTCCTCACTGACCAGACCACGCCGGAGAAGGCCGTCAAGACGACCGGCGACTCCTACCGCAAGCTTCTCAAGGGCTGGAAGTAACAGGAAGGCAGGCCGGCTGATGGCTGTCCACACCAGCCAGTCGGTGGCGAAGGCCGCGGGCGACGACGTCGCCCGCGGCCGGAGCCGCGGCACTGGCAACCCCCCGCCGCCGCCGGGCAGGCTCCAACGGGCTCTGTCGACCCACTGGTACGCCTGGACCATGGTCGCCCCGGTCGTCGTCGTGATCGGCGTGATCATCGGCTACCCGCTGGTCCGCGGCATCTACCTGTCGTTGACCGATGCCAATGAGCGCAACGTCGAGCGGTCCATCGGTGTCAACCACATGCCCGCCACGTACGAGTTCGTGGGCCTGGACAACTACGCCGACGCCCTCACGGGCCATCAGTTCCTCGGCACGCTCGGGTGGACCCTGGTGTGGACGGTCTCCTGTGTGGCCATCACCTTCTGTCTCGGCATGGCCCTCGCCAACATCCTCAACCGCCGTATCGCCGGACGCTCCGCCTACCGGATGGCGCTCATCCTGCCCTGGGCCATTCCCGGCTTCGTCTCCGTCTTCGCCTGGCGCTTTCTCTACAACGAGGACCGCGGGCTGCTCAACAAGATCCTTTCCGGCGGCGGAATCGACGGCATACCGTGGCTGAACGACCCCACCTGGGCGAAGTTCTCCGTCATCGCCGTCAACGTCTGGCTCGGTGTGCCGTTCATGATGGTCGCCCTGCTCGGCGGACTGCAGTCGATCCCCAGCGAGCACTACGAGGCCGCTGAGATGGACGGCGCCACCGCCTGGCAGCGGTTCCGCCACATCACGCTGCCCGGACTGCGGCCGGTCTCCACCACGGTGATCCTGCTCTCCACCATCTGGACCTTCAACATGTTCCCGGTGATCTTCCTGCTGACTCGCGGCGGACCCGGTGAAGCCACCCAGATCCTGGTCACCCAGGCGTACAAGTTCTCCTTCGAGATCAGCCCGCGCGACTTCGCACAGTCCTCCACCTGGGGCGTGCTGATCCTCGTACTCCTGCTGATCTTCGCCGCCGTGTACCGGCGAGTCCTGCGCACCCAGGGAGACGACTGGTGACCACCGCCCCCGCAACCACCGCCCCGGCGATCTCCGCACGGCACTCTGCGCGCAAGGTCCGGCTGCGCGGCGAGCGTTCGCCGATCGCCTCCGTCGGGCTGCACCTCACGCTCATCGTCGCGTCCGTGATCGCTGTCTTCCCCGTGCTGTGGGTCCTGCTCACCTCGCTGAAGCCCGCCGCGTACGCGACCACCACGGACTTCTTCAAAGAGACGACATTCGAGAACTACACGAACCTGATCCGGGACACGAAGTTCCTCACCTGGTTCGGCAACTCCCTGCTCGTCGCGGGGCTCACCACGCTCCTCGGCGTCATCATCTCCGCCTCCACCGGCTACGCCGTCAGCCGCTTCCGCTTCCCCGGCAAGCGCGGGCTGATGTGGACGCTGCTGATCACCCAGATGTTCCCGGTCGCCGTCCTCATCGTGCCGATCTACAACATCATGGCCGGCATGGGGCTGCTGAATCAGCCCGCCGGCCTCGTCATCACCTACCTCACCATCTCGGTGCCGTTCTGCGCCTGGATGATGAAGGGCTTCTTCGACACCATCCCGCGCGAGATCGACGAGTCCGGGCAGGTCGACGGCCTCACCCCGTTCGGCACGTTCTGGCGGCTCGTCCTGCCGCTCGCCAAGCCCGGCCTCGCCGTCACAGCGTTCTACTCCTTCATCACCGCGTGGGGCGAAGTGGCGTACGCCTCGGCCTTCATGGTCGGCGAGGACAACCTCACCCTCGCGGGCGGACTGCAGCTCTTCGTCAACCAGTACGGAGCCCAGTGGGGGCCGATGACCGCCGCGTCCGTGCTCATCGCGATACCCGCGGCCCTGGTCTTCCTCTTCGCTCAGCGCCACCTGGTCACCGGCATGTCCGCCGGAGCCGTCAAGGGCTGACGCGGCATGCCCCGTCTCGACCCGCACGCACCAAGTCACGGCGACGCCGGAATCCCGACGCGGTCCCGGCGACGCTCCCCACCCAGACACCCCAGGGATGACATGACCCAGCACCTCGTTGCCGCCTCCACCGGCACGTCCGGCGACGCTCCGGCCCACCAGACCGGCTGGTGGCAGGACGCGGTGATCTACCAGGTCTATCCACGGAGTTTCGCCGACGGCAACGGCGACGGCATGGGAGACCTCGCAGGCGTACGCGGCAGACTCCCGTATCTCAAGGACCTCGGTGTGGACGCGGTCTGGCTCAGCCCGTTCTACGCTTCCCCGCAGGCCGACGCGGGCTACGACGTCGCCGACTACCGCGCCATCGACCCGATGTTCGGCACCTTGCTGGACGCCGACGCGCTGATCCGGGACGCCCACGACCTGGGCCTGCGGATCATCGTGGACCTGGTGCCCAACCACTCCTCCGACCAGCACGAGTGGTTCAAGCGCGCCCGCGCCGAGGGCCCCGGCTCCGCACTGCGCGAGCGCTACCACTTCCGCCCCGGCAAGGGCGCGGACGGCGAACTCCCGCCCAACGACTGGGAGTCCATCTTCGGCGGCCCGGCCTGGACCCGGACCACCGACCCGGACGGCACCCCCGGCGACTGGTACCTCCACCTCTTCGCGCCCGAGCAGCCCGACTTCAATTGGGAACACCCGGCCGTCGCCGACGAGTTCCGCTCGATCCTGCGCTTCTGGCTCGACATGGGCGTCGACGGCTTCCGGGTCGACGTCGCCCACGGCCTCGTCAAGGCCGAGGGCCTGCCCGACCTCGGCGCGCACGACCAGCTCAAGCTGCTCGGCAACGACGTCATGCCGTTCTTCGACCAGGACGGGGTCCACGAGATCTACCGCTCCTGGCGCACCATCCTCGACGAGTACCCCGGCGACCGCATCGCCGTCGCCGAGGCCTGGACCCCGACCGTCGAGCGCACCGCCAACTACGTGCGCCCCGACGAGATGCACCAGGCGTTCAACTTCCAGTACCTGTCCACCGCCTGGGACGCCGCCGAACTGCGCAAGGTCATCGACACCTCGCTCGACGCGATGCGTCCGGTCGGCGCCCCCACCACCTGGGTGCTCTCCAACCACGACGTGACCCGGCACACCACCCGGTTCGCCAACCCGGCCGGCCTCGGCACCCAGATCCGCACGGCCGGCGACCGCGAGCTGGGCCTGCGCCGGGCCCGCGCCGCCACCCTGCTGATGCTGGCGCTGCCCGGCTCCGCATACATCTACCAGGGGGAGGAGCTCGGCCTGCCCGACGTCACCGACCTGCCCGACGAGGCCCGCCAGGACCCGTCGTTCTTCCGGGCGGACGGCCAGGACGGCTTCCGCGACGGCTGCCGGGTGCCGATTCCGTGGACCCGTGACGGCAGCTCGTACGGCTTCGGCAGCGGCGGCAGCTGGCTGCCCCAGCCCGACAGCTGGGGCGGGCTGAGCGTCGAAGCGCAGACCGGCGACGCGGGCTCCACGCTCGAGCTGTACCGGGCCGCGATCGCCGCCCGCCGGGTGCACCCGGGGCTCGGCGCCGGCACCGCGGTGGAGTGGCTCCAGGCCCCCGAGGGACTGCTGATCCTCGCCCGCCCCGGCTTCGTATGCACCGTCAACACGACGGGCCGTCCGGTGCGCATCCCCGTAAGCGGGACCGTCCTGCTGTCCAGCACCCCGGTCGTCACCGACGGCGCCGAGATCGACCTGCCCGCGGACACCACGGTGTGGTGGACGGTGTGACGGTCCCCGTGTCCAGGACCGGCGGTGCGCCGAGACTCTCGGACATCGCCGGCCAGGCAGCGGTCAGCGAGGCGACCGTCAGCCGGGTGCTCAACGGGAAACCGGGCGTCGCGGACACCACGCGTCAGCGGGTGCTCGCGGCGCTGGACATCCTGGGTTACGAACGTCCCGTACGGCTGCGGGAGCGCAGTGCCGGGCTGATCGGACTGGTGACACCCGAGCTCACCAACCCGATCTTCCCGGCCTTCGCGCAGTCCGTCGAACAGGTACTGGCCGGGCACGGCTACACCCCGGTGCTCTGCACCCAGACACCCGGCGGCGCCACCGAGGACGAACTCGTCGAGCAACTGGAGGAGACCGGCGTCAGCGGCATCGTGTTCCTCTCCGGCCTCCATGCCGACACCACAGCCGACCCCGCGCGCTACGACCGCCTCGCTGCGCGCGGGGTCCCTTTCGTCCTCGTCAACGGCTACAACGAGCGCATCGATGCGCCCTTCGTCTCGCCCGACGACCAGATGGCGATGCGCATCGCCGTACGCCATCTCGCCGACCTCGGCCATGAGCGCATCGGCCTCGCGGTCGGCCCGCTGCGCTACGTCCCCTCGCGCCGCAAGACGGAGGGGTTCCTCGACGCAGCCGGCCCGGACGCCGACCGTCTCGTGCGCCACACCATCTTCAGCGTCGAGGGCGGCCACGCGGCCGCCGCTGAGCTGCTGGACGCCAGTTGCACCGGCATCGTCTGCGGCAGCGACATGATGGCCCTCGGCGTGGTCCGCGCGGCACGCGAGCGCGGTCTCGACGTGCCGCGGGACGTGTCGGTGGTCGGCTTCGACGACTCGCCGCTGATCGCGTTCACCGACCCGCCGCTGACCACGGTCCGCCAGCCGGTCCAGGCGATGGCGACGGCGGCGGTGGGCGCGCTGCTGGAGGAGATCGGCGGCACCCCGGTGCAGCGAACGGAGTACGTGTTCCAGCCGGAGCTGGTGGTACGGGGGTCGACGGCCCGGCGTCACGAGGGGGCCGGCGGTCCCCCGGGTACGGGGCGGGCGCGGCCGGGGGCGTGAGGGCTGGTTATCCGTGACCGGCCCGGCCGGCCGGGCGCGTGAGGCGACCGGACTCGGGAGAAACGTAACAGTGCTGCAATGCGTTGCGTACGTCCTTGCAGGAAGAAAGCTGCAGCATTTCGCCGATGTGAGCGGGCGGTGCCCGAAGGGTTGACCGGAACCTGACGGACTCGTACGGTCTCCCCGCGGCAAGTTTTGCATTCTTGCAGCAAGAACCTTCAGGAGCCTTGAGGGCAGGGCGCGTTGCCACGTGAGGCTGCACCGTCACCCGGCGCACCGCCGCGCCTACGTGGGTGTCCCGCCCCGCGGTGTGCGGCGACCGGAGGGCGGGGGCGTACCAGGGCGTTCCCCGCAGGGCGACGTAGTAGGAGGACGTCTTGCCCGCGGTGTCGGACGAGTCCGCGTTGTCCGAGGAGACGTCCTGGTGGGCCCCCGAGTCCGCGCCGCCACCCGACAAGTCCGCCCGCCCCGAGAACCCCACCCCGCACACAAGGAGACCCCGCCCGTGTCCCGTTCCCCTCTCCGACGGGGAGCCGTAGCCGCACTCTGCGCCGCGCTCCTCCCCGTCGTACCGGCGGCATCCGCGTCCGCCGCGCCGAGACCCCCGGGCCCGCCCTCGGACGCCCGGCTGGCCGCCGAGCCGGCCCGTCACGATCTGACGCGTGAGCAGTTCTACTTCGTCATGCCCGACAGGTTCGCCGACGGCGACACCTCCAACAATCGTGGCAGACTGACCGGTTCGCGCCTGGAGACCGGATACGACCCCACGGACAAGGGCTTCTACCAGGGCGGCGACCTCAAGGGCCTGACCGAACGGCTCGACTACATCAAGGGCCTCGGCACCACCGCCATCTGGCTCGCCCCGATCTTCAAGAACCGCCCCGTCCAGGGCACCGGCAAGGACGCATCGGCCGGCTACCACGGCTACTGGATCAACGACTTCACCCAGGTCGACCCGCACTTCGGCACCAACGCCGACCTGTCGAAACTGATCGACAAGGCCCATGGCAAGGGCATGAAGGTCTTCTTCGACGTCATCACCAACCACACCGCGGACACTGTCGACTACGCCGAGAAAACCTACGGCTACCGGCCCAAGGGTGCCTACCCGTACCTGGACAAGGACGGCCGCCCGTTCGACGACAGCAAAAGCCTGGCGAAGGCCGACGCGGACTCCTTCCCGTACACACCCGAGAACACCGGGGACAAGGTCCCGTCCTGGCTCAACGACCCGACGATGTACCACAACCGCGGCGACTCGACCTACGCAGGCGAGTCCACCACGTACGGCGACTTCTCCGGGCTCGACGATCTGTGGACCGAGCGGCCCGAGGTCGTCTCCGGCATGGAGAAGATCTACGAGAAGTGGGTCCGGGACTTCGATATCGACGGCTTCCGGATCGACACCGTCAAACACGTCGACCTGGACTTCTGGACCCAGTGGGCGACGGCGCTGGACGCCTACGCCGCCCAGCACGGGCGCGAGGACTTCTTCATGTTCGGCGAGGTCTACTCCGCCGACACCGCCATCACCTCGCCCTACGTCACCCGGGGGCGGCTCGACTCGACGCTCGACTTCCCGTTCCAGGAAGCGGCACGCCAGTACGCCTCGCAGGGCGCCCCGGCCTCGAAACCCGCCGCCGTCTTCGGTGACGACTACCGGTACACCACCGACAAGGCCAACGCCTACGAGCAGGTCACCTTCCTCGGCAACCACGACATGGGACGCATCGGCTCGTTCCTGAAGCAGGACAACCCGAAGGCCGATGACGCCGAACTCGTCAAGCGTGCACAGCTCGCCAACGAGCTGATGTTCCTCAGCCGCGGCAACCCCGTCGTCTACTACGGCGACGAGCAGGGATTCACCGGCGCGGGCGGCGACAAGGACGCCCGCCAGACCATGTTCGCCTCGAAGACCGCCGACTACCTCGACGACGACCAGGTGGGCACCGACCGTACGCATGCCTCGGATGCCTACGACACCGGCCACCCGCTGTACCGGAACATCGCCGCGCTCGCCAAGCTGACCAAGCAGAACCCGGCGCTGCGTGACGGCGTCCAGGCGGAGCGGTACGCGGATGGATCCGTCTACGCCTTCTCGCGGACGGAACCCAAGCGGTCGAACGAGTACGTCGTCGCCACCAACAACGGCACCACGTCGAGGACGGTCGAGCTGCCCACGGCATCGTCCGGCATGAACTTCCATACGCTGTACGGCGGTTCCGGTACGGTCCGCAGCGGCGCCGACAAGAAGATCACCGTCACCGTGCCCGCCCTCTCCAGCATCGTGCTGCGCGCCGAGAAGGCGCTGGGCGACCCGGCCGCCAAGCCCTCGATCACCCTCAAGGCCCCGGCAGCCGGAGCCACCGGTACCGTCGAGATCTCCGCGGACGTCGACGGCGGACAGCTGAACCGGGTCGTCTTCGCCGCCCAGACCGGCAACGGCAAGTGGGTCACCCTCGGCTCCGCCGACCACGCCCCGTACAAGGTCACCCAGACCGTGGGCGACACGGTGACCGCCGGAACGCCCCTGCGGTACAAGGCGGTTGTCGTCGACCGCACCGGCCGCACCGCGAGTGCCACCGCCTCGTCCACCGTGGGCCGGGCACCCGCCGCCGAGAATCCCGTCGCGGTCGAGCGCGACCACGCCGTCGTCCACTACAAGCGCGCCGACGGCGACTACGACGGCTGGAAGCTCAGGTCCGGCGACACGACGGCCGACTTCATCGGACGCGACGCCTACGGCGCCTTCGCCTGGATCAAGCTCGACGAAGGCGCGTCCACCGTTGCGTACAGCGTGGAGAAGTCCGGCACCGCCGACGGGCCCCAGCGCACCGTAGACCTCGCGAAGACCGGACAGGTCTGGATCGAGCAGGGCGAAGACGGCCAAGCCGACGAGGCCCCCGCCGGCGCCTACCCGCCGCAGGACACCACAAAGGCCGTACTGCACTACTACCGGGCCGACGGCGACTACGACGGCTGGGGGCTGCACACCTGGACCGGTGCCAAGGACCCCACCGACTGGGCCAAGCCGCTCCAGCCGGTGAAGAAGGACGCCTCCGGAGCCACCTTCGAGGTGCCGCTCACCGACGGCGCGACCTCGCTCAGCTACATCCTGCACAAGGGCGACGAGAAGGACCTCCCCAGCGACCAGTCGCTCGACATCGCCACCTACGGGCACGAGGTCTGGATGCTCGGCGGCACGCCCGGCTATCTGCTGCCGCAGACCGGCGGCGTACCCACGCCCGACCTCACCAAGGCCGAGGCGCAGTGGATCGACGCCGACACCGTCGTATGGAAGGTGGAGGCCACCGAAGCCACCAGCCAGCAGCTCGTCTACGCACCCGGCGGCATCTCCGTCGTCGACGGGGCACTCTCCGACGAGGGGCGGTGGCTGCGGCTCACGCCGACCGCGCTGACCGACGCGCAGAAGACGAAGTACCCGCACCTCAAGGACCATCCGGCGTTCACCGTCGACGTCCGCGACCGGGACAGGGTGCGTGAGGCGCTGCGCGGTCAGCTGATCGCCACCCAGCGCGCCGCCAACGGTGCGCTGCTCGCGGCCACCGGCGTACAGAGCGCGGGTGTGCTCGACGACCTCTACGGGAAGAACGCGGCCACCGCCTCACTCGGCCCGGTCTTCGACCACGGCCGCCCCACGCTGTCCGTCTGGGCGCCCACCGCGCAGACAGTCGCCCTGGAACTCGATGGCAAGAGCGTCCCGATGCGGCGCGACGACCGCACCGGCGTCTGGTCCGTCACGGGCACCGCGAAGTGGACCGGCAAGCCGTACCGCTTCGTGGTGAAGGTGTGGGCGCCCACCGTCCAGAAGATCGTCACCAACAAGGTCACGGACCCGTACTCCACCGCCCTGACCACCGACTCCGCTCGCAGCCTCGTCGTCGACCTCGACGCCCCGGGCCTCGCGCCGAAGGGCTGGACCGGGCTGAAGAAGCCCGCCGCCGTCCCGATGCGTGACGCCCGGATCCAGGAGTTGCACGTCCGCGACTTCTCGATCGCGGACCGCACGTCCCAGCACCCGGGCGAGTATCTCGCCTTCACCGACACCCGCTCGGACGGGATGAAGCACCTCAAGGAGCTGGCCGACTCCGGCACGAGCTACGTCCATCTGCTGCCCGCCTTCGATATCGGCACCATCCCCGAGAAGAAGTCCGGCCAGCAGAAGCCGGCCTGCGATCTGTCCGTGTACGCCCCCGACTCCGAGGAGCAGCAGGCCTGCGTGGCGAAGGCCGCGGCGCAGGACGGGTTCAATTGGGGCTACGACCCGCTGCACTACACCGTCCCGGAGGGTTCATACGCCTCCGACCCGAACGGCACGCGGCGGACCGTCGAGTTCCGTCAGATGGTGCAGGGGCTGAACGGCGCGGGTCTGCGGACCGTCATGGACGTCGTCTACAACCACACCGTGGCCTCCGGCCAGGACGACAAGTCCGTGCTCGACCGGATCGTGCCCGGCTACTATCAGCGGCTGCTGGAGGACGGCATGGTCGCCACCTCCACCTGCTGCGCCAACACCGCACCCGAGAACACCATGATGGGCAAGCTCGTCGTGGACTCGGTCGTCACCTGGGCCAAGGAGTACAAGGTCGACGGCTTCCGCTTCGACCTGATGGGCCACCATCCCAAGGCCAACATCCTTGCCGTCCGCAAGGCGCTCGACGCGCTGACCGTGGCCAAGGACGGCGTCGACGGGAAGAAGATCATCCTGTACGGGGAGGGATGGAACTTCGGTGAGATCGCCGACGACGCCCGCTTCGTCCAGGCCACCCAGAAGAACATGGCCGGTACCGGCATCGCCACCTTCTCCGACCGGTCCCGCGACGCCGTCCGCGGCGGCGGCCCCTTCGACGAGGATCCGGGTGTGCAGGGCTTCGCCACCGGCCTCTACACCGACCCCAACGCCTCGGCCGCCAATGGCACGAAGGCCGAGCAGAAGGCCCGGCTGCTCCACTACCAGGATCTGATCAAGGTCGGCCTCACCGGCAACCTCGCCGACTACACCTTCACCGACTCGTCCGGCAACACGGTCAAGGGCTCCGGCGTCGACTACAACGGCGCCCCCGCCGGATACGCCGCGGCTCCCGGCGACGCCCTCGCCTACGCGGACGCCCATGACAACGAGTCGTTGTACGACGCACTCGCGTTCAAGCTCCCGGCGGGCACATCGGCGAGCGACCGGGCCCGCATGCAGGTCCTGGCGATGGCGACGGCCACCCTCTCCCAGGGGCCCTCGCTCTCCCAGGCGGGCACCGACCTGCTGCGCTCCAAGTCCCTGGACCGCAACTCGTACGACAGCGGCGACTGGTTCAACGCCCTGCACTGGGACTGCCGCGACGGCAACGGCTTCGGCCGCGGACTGCCCCCGGCCGCCGACAACGAGTCCAAGTGGTCCTACGCCAGGCCGCTGCTGACCGTGGCCGCGCTCAGCCCCGGCTGCGCACAGATCAACGGCGCGTCCGCCGCGTACCAGGACCTGCTCACCATCCGCTCCACGGAGAAGGACTTCGACCTCTCCACCACCGGGCAGGTCCAGTCCGCCCTGTCCTTCCCGCTCTCCGGGAAGGACGAGACACCGGGTGTGATCACCATGCGGCTCGGAAAGCTGGTGGTCGTCCTCAACGCGACCCCCGGCACCGAGATCCAGAGGGTCACCGGGCTGGCGGGGAAGCAGTACGCCCTGCATCCCGTCCAGGCTGCGGGCGCGGATCCTACCGTCAAGAAGGCGACGTACGAGAGGAGTTCGGGAAGCTTCACCGTCCCGGGGCGCACGGCAGCGGTGTTTTCCCTGAGCTGAGCCGTACAGGACTACGCTGACAGGCAGCAGTCGCCGGGGAGTCCCGCAGCACCGTACTCCCGGGCACGCCCTCCCACCCCCGGCCGGTCCCGGCCCCTTTCCGGTACGCCAGGCGTCCTCCCATACCTGTGCCGTACGGGAATCAGGGGCCGGGACCGGCCGTTCCACCTGTTTCAGCGACGGTGACCATGGCGAGCAACATCCCCGAGGAGACAACGAGCTTTGTCGGACGGAAAGCGGAACTTGCCAGGCTCGAACACACCCTCGCCACGCACCGGCTGACCACACTCACCGGCACCGGCGGTGTCGGCAAGACCAGGCTCGCCGTCCGCGCGGCCCGGCAGGCGACGGCCGGACAGCGCGACGGCGTCCGGTGGGCGGATCTGTCACCGCTCCACGACGACGGACTGCTCATCGCGACCGTCTCCGACGCGGTCGGGCTCTCCGATCACACCCTGCGCATGCCCATCGACGCGCTGTGCGAATGGCTCGTCGACAAGGAACTGCTGCTGGTTCTCGACTCGTGCGAGCATCTGCGCTCCGCGTGCGCGCATCTGCTCGGCGAAATCCTCACCACATCACGCGGCCTCACCGTGCTCGCCACCAGCCGGCAGCCCTTGGGCATCAAGGGCGAGCAGTTCGTCGAGGTGGAACCGCTGACCGTCGAGGGCGCGGGCGACGCACTGACCCTGTTCCGGGACCGGGCGGCCGCGGCAGCCCCGGGGCTCGCCCTCGACACGCCGGGCAACGCCGAGGCCGCCGCCGAGATCTGCCGCCGCCTCGAAGGCATTCCGCTCGCCATCGAACTGGCTGCGGGAGCCCTCGGCCGGGACACCGTCGAGCAGATCGCCGTACGGATCGGCTCCCGCTTCGACGTACCGACCGACGATTCGCTCTGGCCACCGCGCCACCGCACCCTGCGCACCGCGATCGGCTGGAGCCATGAGCTGTGCACCCCGCTGGAACGGCTGCTCTGGGCGCGGCTGACCGTTCTGCGCGGCGACTTCGACGAGGCCACGGCCCGCGAGGTCTGCGCCCAAGGGCCGCTCACCGAGGACGGTGTGACCGAGGCACTGAACGGCCTGGTCGCCAAGTCCGTCATCAGACGGGACGGCGTACGGCACCGCATGCTCGACACCATCCGCGAGTACGGACGGATGTGGCTCGCCGAACTCGGCGAGGAGCGGGCCGCCGCCGACCGGCACGCCGCCTGCTTCCTCAGCCTGGCCCGCCACGCCCACGCGGGCTGGACCGGCGACGACCAGATCATCTGGTACCGCCGCATCGCCGAGTCGCACGCCGACCTGTGCGCAGCCCTCGACCACCTGCTGGCCCATGACACCGGCGCCGCCCAGGAGATGGCGGGACGGATCGGATTCTTCTGGTGCTGCTGCGGCCATCTGCCGCAGACCCGCGAATACGCCCAGCGCGCCCTGGACACCGGACCGACCGAGGGTCCCCACCGCACCCGGGCCCTGTGGGTGCTGGGCATCACCGTCATGCTCCAGGGCGACTATGCGGCCGCCCGCCGCCTGGGCAGAGAGTGCACCAGGGCGGCGGCCCGCGACGGGGCCGACGAGGGCATCCTCGCCGCCGCCTATCTGTGCGGCCTCACCCATGTGATGACCGGCCGCCCCCAGGCGAGCCTGCGCCAGGTCGACCGGGTACTGCGCTCCACCGGCGCCGCCACCCCGCTCGAATCGGTCTACCGGCTGCGCTGCCACCTCATCACCGTCTTCGCCCTGACCAGCCTGGGGCGGCTGGACGAGGCGGCGGAGGCGGCCATGGTCCTGCGCGAGGCCTGCGAAGCCCAGGACGAGTGCTGGACCCGTAGTTACGTCGACTACCAACTTGCCCTGATCGCCCTGCTGCAGGGCGATGCCGACGCCTCCGCCGCCCACGCCCGCTCGATGCTCGCGGGCAAACACCGCCTCCGTGACCGCTTCGGCATCGCGCTCGGCCTGGACATCCTGGCCGCGGCGATCGCCGCCCAGGGCGCGGGCGCCCGCGCCGCCCGGGTGTACGGCACGGGGCAGATCTACTGGCGCATGGTCGGCCACCCGCAACGCGGCACCCCGGAACTGGGCCCCCTGCGCGAGGCCTGCGAACGCCAGGCCCGCGCGGCCGTCGGCGACGCCGCCTACCAGCGCGCCTTCGAGAGGGGCCGGGCGGACAACGCGGAGGCCGGCCTGGCTGCCGCGCTCCAGGGCGAACTGCTCACGTAGGGCCTGAGGGCACCCGGAGCATCCGGATCAAGAAACGAATCCTCTTGTGCGGCCCTGCCGATCTGCGTAAATGTGAGGTCCGACAACCGTCCGTACCCGCAGTAACCGCTGTACCCGCACCCAGGAGCGCTTGATGCCGCAGATCACCGTCGACTACTCCGCCGAGCTCGACGACAGCTTCGACCGCCGCGGTTTCGCACTCGCCCTGCACCCGCTGGTCGCCAAGACGGTCACCACGAAGATCGCCGCCTGCAAGACCCGCTTCCGCCGCGTCGAGGAATTCGTGGCGGGCGACGCGGCCACCGGCGACGCGGTCCTGCACATTTCAATCGCCCTGCTGCCCGGCCGTACCGAGGAGATCAAGGCGCAACTGACCGATTCCGTACTGGAGCTGCTGACCGCACACCTCAAGCCCGTCGACGGCGTCACCGTCCACGCGTCGGCGGAGACCCGCCATCTGGACCCGTCCTACCACAAGCGCTGAGCCGTACCGCCGTTACGGAAGCCGCTGCACGGGAACAGCCGGCGCGGCGGGCGCCAGAGCGGAGAGCCGGTTCAACAGCTCCCCGAACGGTCCGTCCGCCGGCTCCTGCGCGAAGACCCGTAACACGATGCCGGCCGTCTCCGTGTTGTACGCGGCACTCACCGCGGCCAGCGCCGCGAAGTCGTGCACCAGCTGCATCTCCAGTTCCCTGCGCGGAATTCGCCGCCCGTCCAGCCAGATCGGCGCCGTCGAATCGGCCAGCGAAACCCACGACTGGACGACCAACTCCATTCGTGCCGGGAGTTCTTCGAGCACGGAAGGTTCCGTGGAAATCCTCAACTCCTCTGCTTCGAGGGAGAAGCATGACGTCCCGTACGACCCCGGCGTGCAGTCCGTTCAGTCGGTCGCGGAACCCGTTGGAAGCTCCATCCGTAAACCGGATGGAATGGCCAAGGCTCAGGCGAAGGCTGCCATTTGGGGATCCAGTGGCGCCCCGGTCATCCGGTTGCCCAGCGTCGACATCGTGTACGCGCCGATGCCTAGGACCACTTCCAGCGCGTTGCGGGCGGTGTACCCGTGCGCTCGGCGAGGACCGGTGGGTGGATGCCCCGGACCAGATCGCGCAGCTCCGTGAGGGCTTCGGCCGATGACTCGCGGGCCATGGCGAGGAGTTTCTTCGCCTGCGCCGGATCCTTCTCGATGAGCGCCTCCACGGTGCCCAGGTTCATGCCCATGGCGACCAGCCTGGTCTGCGCACCGTCGTGCAGGTCGCGTTCGATGCGCCGCAGTTCGGAGGCAGCGGTGTCCACGGCCTCGTGCCGGTCTCGGTCAGGCGGTCGATGCGCCGGGCCAGCTCCTGCTCATGGGTGGGGGCCAGCACCGAGTGGGCGATCACGAAGTGCAGCCGCAGCAGCCGTTCACTGACCAGCACGCCCGTCGCGAAGAACACCACGCCGAGCGCGGCGGCCGCAAGCCCCGTTGCCTGGCTGTCGACCGGAACGAACGCGTACCAGTATCGGTCGTCGGTGAACACCCGCCACAGGCCCGACCGGCCAGGCTGGCGATCGACAGCACGACTCCCCGCTTGGCGGCCAGCAGCGCCCCCCGTACCCGGGTCCGTATCGCGTTCATCTCGGTCCGTCTCCCCTCTCCGGGCCCCGTGTCGGGCCCGTCCGCAGACAGTCTCACCCGGCGGGCTCCCCGGGCGTCAGCCGTTTCGCCACCCGGGCGGGGTGTACCCAGCACCACCCTGCCGACCTCGCTCTACGGCTCCGCGGGAGGGGACTTCGGCGGCTGGGGCGGGTGGCGTGCCCTTCCTAGATTCATCGACGACGCATTCGACGTCGACTTCCTCGCACTTCCTCGTAGGTCTTCCACTTCCATCTGATTCCGTCTGAATTCTGGGGGCGAACACGCCATGAGGCGCAACCTCGCGGCACGCATCGGTGTGTGGAGCGCACACCACCGCAAGACCGCCATTCTCGGCTGGCTGCTCTTCGCCGTGCTCGCCACAGGCATCGGCGGCGCATCCGGTCTGGTCGAGATGTCCGACTCGGAGAACGCCGCGGGTGATTCGGCGCGGGCCGCGAGCGCGACGAGCGGGCGGCGGGACGCGATGCCGAGACGGCGCTGCGGATCGCGGCGGCGACCAGCGGCCGGGCCGTGCTCGCCTCCGGGCTCACGGTCATGGTCGCGATGGCCGGCATGTTCCTGTCCGGACTGATGCTGTTCAAGGGCTTCGCCCTCGCCACGATTATCGTGGTCTTCATCGCGATGCTGGGCTCGGTGACGGTGCTGCCCGCGCTGCTGTCCTGGCTGGGCGACCGGATCGACGCGGGACGTGTGCCGTTCCTCAACCGGCGGTCGAGCCGACGTGACAACCGGCGCGCACGCATCAGTGGCGGGCTCGCCAGCACGGTGCTGAAGCCCGTCCTGTCCAGGCCGAAGATCTCCGCGGTCGCCTCGGCCGTCGTGCTGCTCGCCCTGGCCGCGCCCGCCCTCGGCATGAAGACCGAACAGCTGGGCCTGGAGAAGCAGTTCGGCTCCGACTCGCAGCTGTCGGTCGCCTACCGGCAGATCAGTGAGAGCTTCCCCGGCGGCCCCGCACCGGCGCGGGTGGTGGTCAAGGCCGACGACATCGAGGCGCCCGCACTGCGCAAGGCGTTCGACGGCTTCGACAAGGTGACCGTCCACAAGGCGCAGAACGTCGCGGAGATCGAGGTGCCGCTCCCCGACGGCAAGGCCGGCCTTGCCGAGCTGCGCGAGGAACGGTTGCCCGCCGCGTTCGACGGGACCGGGGCCCAGGCGTACGTGACCGGGGAGATCGCCGGGTCCGTCGACTTCAACGACCAGCTGAAGCGCGGCATCGGCCCCGTCTTCGCGTTCATCACGGCGATGACCTTCCTGCTGATGCTGTTCTGCTTCCGCTCGTACGTCATCGTCCTGGTCGTCCTGTTCGGACTCTCCATGGACTACCACGTGTTCGTGGTCTCCCGGATCCGTGAGGCCCACGACCGCGGTCTGCACACCCGGGCCGCGATCGATGAGGGCATCCGGCGGACGGCGGGGGCGGTGACCGGCGCGGCCGTGATCATGGTCGCGGTGTTCGCGGTCTTCGGGACGCTGTCGATGCAGGACATGCAGCAGATGGGTGTCGGCCTCGCTGTCGCGGTGCTGCTGGATGCCACGATCGTACGGATGATTCTGCTGCCCTCCGTGATGGCGCTGCTGGGGGAGCGGAACTGGCGGACTCCGCGCGGACTGACCCGACTGCCGGTCCTGGAGCACGGCTAGCCGGAGACGGGCGAGGTTCCGGTGGGATCGGGGGCGCGGGGCTGACAGGCCGCCCGGCATGGGAGAGCGGCCCTGGTCCGGTACGTACCGGACCAGGGCCGCTCTCAGGTTCGAGCTGCTCGCTCAGGAAGGTGAGGTCGAGCGTCTTCCCGTCCACCGCGGCGGTGCGCTCGGTCGATGCGTACCGGACCCGCGGTGGCCGGGTGCTCCACCGGCGTCGGCACCACGTACTGGGCGGCGGCAGCCGCAGTGATGGCCGGCTGCTGATCGGCCGGTACGGGCACCAGGTAGCCGATCACCGGCGGCCGGCCCGGCAGCGCCGGAACGGTGTGCTGGGGTGCGGGCAACCAGGTGGCACCCGGCGGCAGGAACTCGGCCACATCGGCCAGCTGGACGACCTCATCGGGGTCGACGGCGCGCAGCCGGTGGCGGTTGGGGGAGAGGGAGCGGGCGGAGGTGGTGGCCGCAGCGGTAGCCGAAGGCGCCGAGTTGGCAGCGGCTGCGGCGGAGAAGGTACGAGTGTTCGCCATGAGGGTCAGCTCTTTCGCGCGAAGGAGTCGTCGATGGACGGACTTGCTTGCGTGCGCGCGGACCGAAGGCCGGGTGAGCGGCTTTAGGTGTTCTGTCCACGGAGGTTGGTGACAGTGATCACGGTCGGATGTTCTTGAACGAGTGAGGGCCTTCCGGGTTCGGTGTGGACAGCGGTGGCTGGGCGTTGGCCAGGTGCGCGAGCGGGGCAGGCAGTTTGATGCTGACCTCGCCGTCCGGGGTGAAGCGGATCGTCTCGTTCCCGAACCGTTTCCCGGACTCGCCGTCGGCGGCGATGAACCAGCGTTCCGCCTCCCGGCGTTCCCGCCATTGCCCTTCGGTGAGCTGGGCCTGGGTGAGGTGGTGGCGGGTGTTGAGGAGACGTCTGCCGCCCCGTACCACCCGCACCCGTCCGGCCTGCCGGTCGGCGACAACGGCCGCATGCCGTGCCTCCAGTGCGGCGAGGCGGCGGGACTTGTGGAACCACTCGCCCCTGGAGCGGTAGCCGCCCGCAGCCCGCTTCGTCCCGGGTTCCCCGATCGGGAGGGACAGGCGGTGCCGCAGCGTCCTGATCCCGGATTCCAGCGTCTGGATGTGCGCGGCCTGACAACGGCGCGCCAGCGCCCACTGATCGTGCGTGGCCTTGGTGATCGCACCCGCGATCCGCGACGACGACAGCGGCGTCAGGCCCCGCTTGCGCGACGCCCAGGTGTCCGCGCTGTGCTCCAGACCATCCGCACAACGGGCCCTGAGGTCACGGGACGCCAGCGCGCCCTGATGCTCCCCGACCGCACGCAGAACCTTCTCGTCCTGCGGGGTGAGGTGCTTCAGACGGCCCCGGACCGCCACCCCGCAAGGCCCCGGCACCACAAAGGGCGCGGCCACCTCCCGCACACCACCCACCACAACACCCCCCACCATGCCGAGCACCTGCCACCCAGCCCAACGAGCAACAGCCGCCAAGGTCGCCCATTCGGCCCCAGAACTACCGTTCCCACCCCGCGAACCCGCCGACAGGACTCACTCCCGCTCACCACAACGGACTCCAGCTCAGTAAACCGACAGCAGCTCACAACCCCGTGTTACCGAGGTTTCCTGCGCTGTGCGCGGGCCCTGAGCAGCGACCCTTCATGCGCGGGACCTGAGCAGCGACTCGAAACCGGCGGCACGGATCCGGCGCACCAGTTCCTCCTCGGTGGTGCCCAGCGCCACGGCCGCCTGCGCGAGCCGCCAGTCCGCGTCGGAGAGCCGGTGCAGCAGATGACCGCGCCTGATCTGGGCCTCGGACAGCCGGAACGTCTTCAGATACGCGACCTGCCCCTTGTGATCGGTGATCGTCTCACCGATGTGCCGACCCTCGCCATTGCGCAGAAACGGCGGCAGGAACCGCCACAGTGTGAACGAGCCCATCCGGTACACCCGGTCGAAGGCGTACGAGGTGTCCAGCAGCTCACGTGCGAACAGGGTGTCGTGTGCCTCGGCCCACTCCCGCTCCTGCGCCCGCGCCGCCGCCCTGAGACCGGCGAGCGTCCGCAGATGCGGTCCATCGGAAATCCGCGCCGCGAACTCTGCCACCGGCGCGCCGTACAGCGCGTACTGGTGGACCAGTTCCCCGTACAGGTCTTGTACGAGCGAAGGGTGCAGCAGACGGTAGTCGTCCGGGTGCGGCAGAACGAAGGCGGCGGCGAGCGCATCGGCCGCGTACACCATCACCCCGCACTGGTCGGGATGGATCTCGAAGGCCCGCAGCGCGTCGCCGAGCCCGCGCACCGACCACCCCATGTACGCGTCCTCGGCACGCGGCGAGAGCCCGTCGCGCAGCGCCTGCCGCGACCACTCCTCCCAGGCGATCGCGGGGCCACCGAAGTGCAGGGCGAGATAGCCCTCCATCGCGAGGTGCAGCGGCAGGAAGCGCAGCCGGTCGCCCGGCTGCCGCTTGGCCATGCGGTGGTGGCGGTTGCGCTGGAGCCGTGCGGTCCGGGGCGGCGGGTTCCCGGGCGAGGTGCCCGCGCCCAGCTGCGTACCGTACGCGGCGGACCGGGCGCCCTCGCCGGACCAGTCGGCGACGAAGCCGTGCGGGATGTACGAGGTGTAGTGCGTGCGCGGACCGACGTCCACGACACCGTTCCCGTAACCCGTGTAGATCTCCCGGTGCAGCCGAAGCCCCTCGACCGGCTGCTCACGCACCAGCGGCACCAGCCGGATGCCGCCCCACACCTGGGCGGGGCGGGCGGCGAGCCCGGCCAGTTCAAGCCTGTTCACGCTGCGGCTCCCGCCTTCTCCCCACTCACGAAACGTGCCACCTGCCGGTCCAGATAGGCGTACAGGGCCGCGGGGCCCGTGCGTCCCTCGGCGAACTGCGCGATCTCCACCAGCGCCGGCAGGTCCTCCGCGTCCCGGATCCCGGCCGTGGGCACGCCCTGCGCGAGGCGCCGCACATCGAAACCGTCCGCGTCGTATACGGGGTTCACATGCACCACAGCAGTTCGCCGGTTCGGATCGAACCGGGTCCGCCACACCCGCAGTACCTCGCCCGCGAGTCCGGGCGGCGCGTTGTCCCAGCCGTCCGAGACGATGACCAGCCGGTCCGGGTTGTGCTCCAGGGCGTCCAGTACGCGAGTGCCGAGCGGGGTCGGGCCCCAGGGCCTGACCAGCAGCGGATCGGTGCCGCCCGAGGTCCACAGCGGGATGTACGCGCCCGGCGCGGCCAGCGCCTCCAGCAGGAAGTGGCAGGCCAGCGCCACGGCCAGCGGACGGCGCCGCTTCTCGCCCGACCCGGACGACGAGTAGCTGTCGTCCAGCACGGCAGCCACCCGGCCCCAGCGCCCGGCGTGCGGGCCCGCCGCTCGGCGGGCGGCGGTCCGCAGGGCATGGGTCAGCTCCTTGCGGTGGAGCCCCCGCACCTCGAACCCGAGCGACAGGACGTACAGGGCGAGCCGGGTCAGCGGCATCACCGTCAGATCGACATCCGTGGGCAGCCGCACATCGTTTCCGGCACTGCGCTGCCCCTGGGTCCGCAACCGTTCCAGGCGGGTCATCCGGGGCACCATCCGCTCCAGGAACACCTCGCGCTTCATCCCGTGCCGGGCGGCGAAGCCCTCGGCGACGGTGAACGGCAGCTCGTCGACGGCACCCTGCTCGTAGTGGGCGCGCCGCCACGCGTCGAGCAGCTGGTGCCGGTAGCGCGGCCGCCGCGCCGGCCGGAACAGGAAGTCCCCGGTCTCGCCCGGCTCACCGGGCCCGTCGAACCGGAGGTGGACGTGGCGGGCGGCGGTCTTCAGACCGGCGCGGTACTTCACGGCGTCGTGCGCCGGATCCGGCCGGGCGGCCAGCCAGTCGCGCATGATCGCGCGGGTGCGGCGGTTGTTCACCTTGGCCCCGCGCAACGCCCGGAACAGCCGGTACACGCGCTGCGGCGGCAGCTGTGCCAGCCGGGCGGCGATCAGCCGGCCCTCGGTGCGCTTCTCCACGGCGGTCGCGTCGGCGGCGCTCTCCAGCAGGCCCTGGACGATGCGCACGGCGTTGTGGTCGTTGATGTCGAGGGCGAGCGCGGCGGCGTACACCCGGCGGTAGTTGACCCGTACGTACTCATGGAGGAAGTCCAGCGAAAGCCGCTGCTGATATGCCGTCGAGCGGAACTCACGCTGCCCGGTCGCGGTGATCGCCGCGTTGACGAAGAGGAGTACGTCCTCGGCCGCGACGAGGTCGGCACCGGTCCCGGCGCGAGTGGTCTCGGTGCTGGCCGTCATGGTTTCCCCCGTGGTGTCACGCGCCGCCGTACGCAGGGGCGGAGCGCCGGCCGGGGAATGGAGGCGCGAACAGCGAAATCACTGCTTCAGAGGCAAGTCCCGGAAGTCGCGCCGGAGTCCCGCGGCCGGCACCGCAAACGTAGCCACTGACGCCCACTCTGCGCCAACTCAATACGGGACCGGCCCGGCGAACCCGGCAGACTTGCCCCATGACGACACTTTCCCCGACCCCCCTGCGTATCGGCCTCGTCGGTACGGGTCCCTGGGCCCGGAACACCCAGGCCCCCGCACTCGCCGCCCACCCCGGCGTCGTACTGAGTGGTGTGTGGGGCCGCCGTCCCGAGGCTGCGAACGCGCTGGCCGCCGCCCACGGCACCACGGCGTACTCCGACGAGGCCGGCATCGACGAGCTCTTCGCGGCCAGCGACGCCATCGCGTTCGCCGTGCCGCCGGACGTCCAGGCCCCGCTCGCCGCCCGCGCCGCGGCCACCGGCCGCCATCTGCTGATGGACAAGCCGGTGGCGACCAACGTCGCGGCAGCCCGCGAGGTCGCCCGTGCCGCAGAGCAGACCGGCGTCGCCTCCGTCGTCTTCTGCACCCTGCGGTTCGCGGCCGAGACGTCCGCCTGGATCGCCGAACAGGCAGCCCTGAACGGCTGGTTCACCGCCCGCGCCGAGTGGATCGGAGCACTGTTCACCCCCGGTACGACCAGCGAGTACGCAGCCTCGCCCTGGCGCCGCGAGAAGGGCGGCCTGTGGGACGTCGGCCCGCACGTCCTGTCGGTCCTGATCCCGGTTCTGGGCGACGTGACGCAACTGACCGCGGCCCACGGCCCGTCCGACACCACTCACCTGATCCTCCGCCACACCTCCGGCGCGTCCAGCACGGTGACGCTCGCACTGGGTGCCCCGGTGGGCGCGGTCGTCACGGAGATCGAGCTCAGAGGCGAGGAGGGAACCGCCACACTCCCGCGGTGGTCCGATGCGGCCGGTTCCTTCCGGGCAGCGGTGGACGCGCTGATCGATTCGGTACGCACAGGGGAGCCGCACCCCTGCGACATCCGGTTCGGCCTGCGCCTGACGGAACTGCTGGCCGAGGCGGAGAAGCAGGCGGGGGCGTAGGGGGCGGGCATGGCGGGCGAGGCCCGGGCGGCGAGGCGGCGGTGTGTGCGCGGGGTGCTCAGCGCTCCATGGCGTCCCGTACCGCCTCGTCCGTACGTGCCACGACGGCGGTCCCGTCGTCCGCCGTGATGATCGGCCGCTGGATCAGCTTCGGATGCTCTGCGAGCGCCGAGATCCACCGCTCCCGCGAACCGGCCTCGCGCGGCCACTCCTTGAGCCCGAGCTCCTTCGCGTCCGTTTCCTGCGTCCGTGTGATGTCCCACGGCTCCAGCCCGAGCCGGTCGAGCACGGCCCGGATCTCGTCCGGCGACGGCACATCCTCCAGATAGCGACGGACGGTGTACTCGGCACCCTCCGCATCGAGCAGCGTCACCGCGCTGCGGCACTTGGAACAGGCGGGATTGATCCAGATCTCCATGGCGTCAACCGTACGGGAGAGAACGGGATGGGCGCCGCGAAAGCCCGTCCGGCCAGCGACGATTGTCAGTGGTGGGCCGTAAAATAGAGGTAGTTCGTGAGGGTTTCACGACGGTGCCAGGAGGTTGCCCATGGCCGTTGCCGCAGTCACGACCAAGCCGCTCCACAAGCCCCTGCCGAAGAAGCCGCTCCCCGCGGGCCGGCCCCGCGAGTGGTACGTCTCCCACAATCGCCGCCTGAAGGCCATGCGCCTGGCGATCGCCCTGCTCGACGCGGGCGTCTACTACCCGTCGACCGCGACCGACTACAAGATACGTACGACTGCCGAGCGCATCGGCATCCACCCGCCGTCCGACACGACCTGCCGCATGGTCCGCGCCCTGATCCGCTACGGCCGCTGACGGTGCCGGCCGGCGGCTGACGATCGACTGCTCACGTAACCCGAAGCCTGTGCCCCCGGAACCCCGGGGGCACAGGCACGTACGCACATAGCAGCCGCTCCCGGACGTACGACCTCCGCACCAACCCGGCCCATCACCCGTTCGGTGTACACGGCATGCGCTCCCGCCCGCCGCCGCTTTGACTGGGGCGATGGGTGACGGGCGAGTGCTGGGAGGCACGATGACGAGGAGAGCCGCGCGAGGTCTGTGGGCCGTACTGCTGACGACTGCCGTGATGTCGACGGCCGCCGCCTGTTCCGACGGCGGGGGCAACGCCTCCAGCGCGACGTCCGAGGCCGCGTCCGCCGCGGCGTCGGTGGTATCCAGGGGCGCCGATGTGGTGGCCTCGGCGACAGCCGCCGCGGGGGAGAAGCTGGCCGGTTTCAAGAACGGCGTGAACGCCAAGAGCGACGTCAAGCTGGGCGCACCGAGCACCGATCGCGACGGCCGCGTCACCGCGAAGGTCACTGTGACGAACAGCGCCGACTCGACGAAGTCGTACGCCGTGCAGATCAACTTCCGCGACCCGAACGGCAATCTGCTCGACACGGTGGTGGTCACGGTCGACGACGTCGGTCCGAAGGCATCCAAGGACGCCACGGCCCGCAGCAACCGCAAACTGTTGGGCGACATCAAGGCCGAGGTGGGAAGGGCTCTGCGGCACTGATCGCAGATTGCACCACAACTGCTTTCAACAGCAGGGTGGTTACCCTGCTGTTCCATGGGCGGAACGATCGTCGCCATCGCGCCGGCGTTCATCGGCAGGCACCCCTTGTCGCCCGGGTGAAGCCTCGGCTCGGCACCGACGCGACAGCGACGTCAGTAGTGGTTGTTCCGCTGTTTCCGTGAGGCCGGCTGTTTCCGTGAGGCCGGCCTCTGTTCCTGTGAGGCAGGGCTCCGAAGCACGTGCCACGGCGGATCCTGCACCCGGTGGGACCGGCAGGAAAGCGCCGTCAACTTGCTCTCGGTGCCGGTGCCGGGTTGCGGGATCTCGAGAATGATCCGCTGATCCGAGCAGTCGTCGACAATGAGCGCGCTTTCCTCCAGCACCATTCGGCCGGCAGAAGGGTGCTTCAATTCCCGAGCGGTGACGTGGCGCCTGTCGATTTCGTGCTGCTGCCACCAACTGCAGAACTCCGGGCTGTTCTGGCTCAGTTCGCCGACCAGCGTGGTGAACCATGGTTCGTGGACGTACGATCCAGTGGCCGCGCGGAACTTGGCCAGTACGGATCGGGCGCTCGGTTCCCAGTTCTGAATCAGTTCACGCAGATAGCCGCCGAAGAACAGCCACAGCATGTGGCGGTGCTCAGGAGGGATTTTGGCGAGGTCGCCGTAGACGTCGGTTCTGGCCTGGTTCCAGGCCAGAATGTTGAAACGGGGACCGAGAGCGAGTGCCGGATGCGGATGCTGGCTGTCCAGGATGCGCTGGACAGCCGGAGACACACCGTCCGCAGGAACGCTCACGCTTGAACGGGCGTCCTTGTTCGCCAGAACGAGCAGATAGTCGCGCTCTTCGGTGCTGAGGCGAAGGGCTTTGGCCAACGAATTGAGGACCTGGTCGGAGACCCTGATGTTCCGAGCCTGTTCAAGGCGGGCGTACCAGCAGGCGCTGATGCCCGCCAGGTCGGCGACGTCTTCCCGTCGCAGGCCCGGGGTTCGCCGTGATGTTCGCGATGGAAGGCCGACCTCTTCAGGTTGAAGGGCCAGCCGTCGTGTTTTGAGGAAGTCCGCGAGCTCTGCTCGCCGTGGGTCGTAATTCATCCGTTGTTCCCTTTGCTGGGCGACTATTGCGGATGGTTATTACCTGGGACCTCTACTCCGAGGATAGTCGGTTTCTGGATTCTCGCTCTTTCACGCGTGATGTTGCTGCTGGCAGCGGTGTTCGGCCGTACGAGGTGCTGAGAAAGGACCCGTTCAAGGGTGAACACCTGTCTTTTGTTCCGGTTGCTGAAGAGAGAAAGTCATGCGGTGGCAAGCAGTACCTTGCCCGGCTCAGCCCATTGCTCGTCGCTTCTCCGGCGTTCCCAGCGGGTTTCGCCGGGGGAAGCGTTCGGCGCCCCACCCCCGGCCGCTGCGGCAGTAGTAGCAACAACAACAGCAGCGGGCCGTCCAAACGGGCTGTCTGGCGGACACCGTGCCGCCCTGGGGCGCTTGACCCCTGGTACCCGCCCCCGTTCGGCCGGTCCTCAGCGACAGCGTGACGAGGGCCGCTGCTTCGAGGCGTGGGGCAGCGGCCCTCGCTGCTGTTTGCGAGATCGAGTTGTGTCAGTCCCTCTGACCGTGGAGACTTTTCTACGCAGCCGGCCCCATGGTGAGGCCGGCCCAGTACTCGCGCACACCACAAAGGGTCCGGCAGCGAGCTGACGGACCCTTCGCGGGGTTGATGAGGCTAGCGGCGGTTACCCTGACCCTGCTGGCCCTGGCCCTGGCCCTGGCCCTGGCCCTGGCCCTGGCCCTGGCCCTGGCCCTGGCCCTGCTGGCCCTGGCCCTGAACCTGGCCCTGGCCCTGGCCCTGCTGGCCCTGGCCCTGAACCTGGCCCTGACCCTGCTGGCCCTGGCCCTGGCCCTGACCCTGCTGGCCCCGGCCCTGACCCTGCTGGCCCTGGCCCTGACCCTGCTGACCCTGGCCGGGCTGGGTCGTGGGCCTATTCACGCAGGCACTGAGGAGTAGCGCGTCCGCTTGGCCTGCCCGGTAACCGGCGAAGTACTCTTCCGTCTTGGCACCTTGCTGGAGCTCAAGCGCCGTGGTCACGGCACGCCCCGCCAGGCACGTGCTCACACCGTCCGCCTTCCCGTCGTTGTACCCAGCTGCCCGTATAGCAACTACCGGGGGCTGTTGTTCAGGCGGGATTGTGGGCCCGGACGGCATACCAACGCAGTTGGCAATCCTGCCCGAGGTCTGGCCCTGGAAGGAGTAGTTCTTGGCCGACAAATTCACGCCGTTGAGCGTGGCTATGCCGTTGGCAGTGGTCGCTGTGGGGAGGCCGATCGCTTGCCCGTCCGCGGAGACTCGAACCGGTTCGTTCTCCACGAATCCCTCGCCCACGATGTTGCCAAAGGGGTTGGGTGGCGCAATGGCGATTGTCGAACAGGATGCGCTGGGCGCGGCCGAGGCCGTGGCCTCGGCGGCCTGCGCGGGGCTGCCCGTGAGCAGCAGGCAAGAGGCGCCCAGCGGAAGGCCGAGCAGTGCGACAATTTGCTTCTTTCCTTGCATGACATTCCCCTTTGTGATGGGTCCGTGCAGAGAAAAGCGTCGCATGAGGGCTGATAGGCAACAAGAGACCACCTATCCTAGGAGTGGCAGTGTCAGGCTCCTCTCGTGCGGCTGTGAAGTCGGGGGAAGACGCATTTCGCGTCCAGGATGTCTTTACGGCGTGAGCGGGCTTTCTACAGGGGGTGTGGCAGTTGAAGAGAAGCCTGGCCCCGACCCTCGGGAGGGCGGTCCATTCCGTACCCCCCTGTTCAATTGGGTGGACGCCCAATCAGTGGAGTATCCCGTAATGCGGCAGGACTGATATTGGTCAGAAACTCAATGGTTTCTCGTCCAGGACGTGACGGACGTGCGGGCCGTCGAATTAGCCGCGCACGATGTGCGGCTGGCGTTGGCGTCTGCGGAAGAACCTGCGGGTTTCGGCAGTGAGTTTGGCGAGGCGCTCGGTATCGCCACCTTCCTCGCGAAGGACGAGGACGACACGGTCGCCGAGCTGGAGAGCCTGTTCGGGGTGACTGCGGCCGTTTCCGGGCAGGGATGATTCCAGCCGAATCGTCAACTCCTGGCCAGACGGAAGAGCGGTACCTGCTGCACAGCACCAACCGACACCGGCGTAGGCCCGGTCGCCGGTGGCTGCTGCTCATGACCGAGATCGACGCCTTTGCGCAGGGCCGGGACAAGTCGGCGCGGGCCGCTGCCCCGACCATGGGGTAGCGGCCCGCGTCGGCTTGCCTCTGACATCAAGTCAGTGAATCGGTCGGGCGGTGCGCACTTGGTGCACAACGGAGCGGAGAGCAAGCGGTGACAGCGAGAACTCCTGAGAAGAGTTTTCGCGGATCACGGCTTGTTTGTAGAGCTTGTGCCCAGGTTGCCCGACCCCGCTGCTCAGAGGTCGAAGTACAGCTCGAACTCGTGCGGGTGCGGGCGCAGCTGGATCGGGGCGATCTCGTTGGTGCGCTTGAAGTCGATCCACGTCTCGATCAGGTCGGACGTGAAGACGCCGCCGGCCTGCAGGTACTCGTTGTCCGCCTCCAGCGCATCCAGGACGGCCGGAAGCGAGGTCGGGACCTGCTGGACGTTCGCGTGCTCCTCGGGAGCGAGCTCGTACAGGTCCTTGTCGATCGGCTCGGCGGGCTCGATCTTGTTCTTGATGCCGTCGAGGCCTGCCATCAGCAGAGCGGAGAAGGCGAGGTACGGGTTGGACGACGGGTCCGGGGCGCGGAACTCGACGCGCTTGGCCTTCGGGTTGGAGCCCGTGATCGGGATACGCATCGCGGCGGAGCGGTTGCGCTGCGAGTACACCATGTTGACCGGGGCCTCGAAGCCCGGGACCAGGCGGTGGTACGAGTTCACCGTCGGGTTGGTGAAGGCCAGCAGTGACGGGGCGTGCCTGAGGATGCCGCCGATGTAGTAGCGGGCGGTGTCCGAGAGGCCCGCGTAGCCCTGCTCGTCGTAGAACAGCGGGTCGCCGCCGGCCCACAGGGACTGGTGGACGTGCATGCCCGAGCCGTTGTCGCCGAAGATCGGCTTCGGCATGAAGGTAGCGGTCTTGCCATTGCGCCAGGCGACGTTCTTCACGATGTACTTGAAGAGCATCAGGTCGTCGGCCGCGGCGAGCAGCGTGTTGAACTTGTAGTTGATCTCCGCCTGGCCGGCGGTGCCGACCTCATGGTGCTGGCGCTCGATCTGGAGGCCGCTCTTTTCCAGCTCCAGGGACATCTCGGCGCGCAGGTCGGCGAAGTGGTCGACCGGCGGGACCGGGAAATAGCCGCCCTTGTAGCGGACCTTGTAGCCGCGGTTGTTCACCTCCGACCCGGTGTTCCAGGCGCCGGCCTCGGAGTCGATGTGGTAGAAGCTCTCGTTCGCCGAGGTCTGGAAACGGACGTTGTCGAAGACGTAGAACTCTGCCTCGGGACCGAAGTACGCGGTGTCGGCGATGCCGGTGGAGGCGAGGTACGCCTCGGCCTTCCTGGCCACGTTCCGCGGGTCACGGCTGTACTGCTCGCCGGTGATCGGGTCGTGGATGAAGAAGTTGATGTTGATGGTCTTGTCGCGGCGGAACGGGTCGACGCGGGCGGTCGACAGGTCTGCGCGCAGCGCCATGTCGGACTCGTGGATGGCCTGGAAGCCGCGGATCGACGAGCCGTCGAAGGCAAGCTCGTCGGCCGGGTCGAAGGTCGCCGCCGGTACGGTGACGTGCTGCATCACACCGGGCAGGTCGCAGAACCGGACATCGATGAACTTGACGTCTTCGTCGGCGATGTATTTCTTCGCGTCGTCGGCGTTCTGGAACATCCAACTCCTCCTACTCCCGGCCCGGGAGGGACGGGGTTGTAGCTCGTGGTGCGGCCAGTGCAGTGGCACACGCTGGACCCGACCATAGGTAGACCGGATTTCTCAATCATGACCCATTTGTTTCGCAGAAGTTAATCGAGCCGGGGGTGGGCGGCACCTCGTGGCCGGTCCCAGGCCCTTGTCCGGGTCGCCCGGAAGCCCGCAGCGGCCCCCCGCCCGGCAAGGGGCGCGGGCGGGCGCAGTACCGTGGTCGGGTGGACAAGAGGCAAGCAATCGGATCGTGGCTCTCCGGCCCGCGCGCGGCCGCCGAGGAGATGGGCGTCGACTTCGGTCACCGGGGCAAGCGGCTCGGGCTGCCCGAGCACGGGCCGGGATCCGTGGCGCCGCTCGGCCGGCGCTTCGGTGCGCTCTTCATCGACTGGGCCCTGTGCATGCTGATCGCATACGGGTTGTTCGCTCAAGGTGACCAGCAAACGGCCGGAAACTGGGCGCTCGGCATCTTTCTCGTACTGAGTGTGCTCACCGTCGGGACCATCGGCTGCACGCCCGGCAAGCGCCTCATGGGCATCAGGGTCGTCGCCGAGAGCGGTGGACGGCTCACTTTCGGGCGGACGATCGTCCGGAGCGTGCTGCTGTGCCTGGCGGTCCCGGCCCTGGTCTGGGACCGCGACAGCCGCGGCCTGCACGACCGGCTGGCCCGTGCCGTTCAGGTCCGTATCTGAGCCAAGAAGCGCGGAATGCCGAGGGCGAAACGATGAAGAGGGCGGGTTGCGAACCGAATCGGTTCGCAACCCGCCCTCTTCCTGCGTACGGCGCAAGCGTCAGCGCATCTTCCCGCCCCGCGGCATCCGCATGCCCTTGGGCATCGGCCCCTTGGGCAGCGGCATGTTGCTCATCAGGTCGCCCATCGCGCGCAGCCGGTCGTTGGCGGCCGTCACCTGCGGGCCGGTCAGGACGCGCGGCAGCTTCAGCATCGTGGTGCGCACCTTCTTGAGCGGCACCTGGCCCTCGTCGTTGCCGACGATGATGTCGTGCACCGGTGCGTCGACCAGGATGCGCGTCATCTTCTTCTTCTCGGCTGCGAGGAGCAGCTTCACCCGGTTCGGGTTGCCCTCGCCGACCAGCACGATGCCCGCCTTGCCCACGGCACGGTGGACGACGTCCTGGCTGCGGTTCATCGCGACCGCGGGAGTTGTGGTCCAGCCACGGCCCACCCGGTCCAGCACCGCCGCTGCGGCGCCCGGCTGTCCCTCCATCTGTCCGAAGGCTGCGTGCTCGGCACGCCGTCCGAAGACGATCGCCATCGCGAGGAGGGCCAGCACGAAGCCCAGGATGCCCAGGTAGATCGGGTGGTCGATCAGAAAACCGACCGCGAGGAAGACACCGAAGGTGACGATTCCCACACCCGCGACGACAAGACCGATCTTGGGGTCGGTCCGCCGGGTCATCTTGTAGGTCAGGGCGATCTGCTTGAGCCGCCCCGCGTTCTCGGCGCTGTTCGCGCCTTCAGTTTTTGCCTTCCTCGCCATGAAACAGAAGTTTACGTGGCCTAGGAACGGTGGTCGGCCGCGGCCTCCAGTACGTACTCGGTCTCGACCCGGTCCTTTGCCCGGCGCCGGTCCTCCAGGACGGCCGTCCAGGCGTTGCGGCGGGCGGTGCGCTGGCCGCTGCTCAGCAGCAGCGACTCGACGGCACGGAGAGCATCGGTGACGGAAGGGATGGCGGTGGCGCGTACCGGCACGGCCTGCATCGTGGAAATCTCCTCGGAGCGGATGTGCGGACTGAGTTGCGTGGACTCAGCTGCCCGGGCTGAGCTACCCGGGACTGCGTTGCGCGAAGTGGGTGGCGTGGGCTGGGTGCGGGAAGCAGGGGTGGCAGCGGCCCGGAGAGCTACTGCACCGTGTGCACCCAGCGTCAACGCCTGGTGTTACCAGCGCATGACCGGTCGGTCAAACACCAATGAAACCTTGATATCGGCGCCGCGCACGCTGACGCGGCCCATACGCGCCCCCGACCTGCGGGGAGCGTAGGGGCCGCATCGAATCCCATTACCGCTCGGTAGCTTCTTGTGCTCGGATTCACACAGCGGGCGCCGCTGCGGCGCGACGCTCGATCGCCTGCTGGAAAAGGCGGCCCGCACGGTACGAGGAGCGGACCAGCGGCCCGGACATCACGCCGGAGTAGCCGATCTCGTCGGCCTCCTCCTTCAGCTCCACGAACTCCTGCGGCTTCACCCAGCGCTCGACCGGGTGGTGGCGCACGGACGGCCGCAGGTACTGCGTGATCGTGATGAGCTCGCAACCCGCGTCGTACAGATCCTGGAGTGCCTCGCTGACTTCCTCGCGGGTCTCGCCCATGCCGAGGATCAGGTTGGACTTGGTCACCAGGCCGGCCTCGCGGGCCCGAGTGATGACTTCCAGGGAGCGCTCGTAACGGAAACCGGGGCGGATCCGCTTGAAGATCCGCGGCACCGTCTCGACGTTGTGCGCGAGCACCTCGGGGCGCGAGGAGAAGACCTCGGCGAGCTGCTCGGGCACCGCGTTGAAGTCGGGGATCAGCAGCTCGACCTTGGTGCGGCCGGCCTCCCGCTGGGCGGTCAGCGCGTGGATCTGGCGCACGGTCTCCGCGTACAGCCAGGCGCCGCCGTCCTCCAGGTCGTCGCGAGCGACGCCGGTGATGGTGGCGTAGTTCAGGTCCATCGTGACGACGGACTCGCCGACCCTGCGGGGCTCGTCCAGGTCCAGCGCCTGCGGCTTGCCCGTGTCGATCTGGCAGAAGTCACAGCGCCGGGTGCACTGGTCGCCGCCGATGAGGAACGTGGCCTCGCGGTCCTCCCAGCACTCGAAGATGTTGGGGCAGCCGGCCTCCTGGCACACCGTATGCAGACCCTCGCTCTTCACGAGCTTCTGCAGCTGGTTGTACTCGGGGCCCATCTTCGCCCGGGTTTTGATCCACTCGGGCTTGCGCTCGATGGGGGTCTGGCTGTTCCGGACCTCAAGGCGCAGCATCTTGCGCCCGTCGGGTGCGACAGCGGACACTCCGGCACTCCCCTTTGCTTTCACTGCATTGGATTCTTCGGCGAACACCAGGGTACGCCCGTAGTTCAAACGGCTTTACGTCTGGCCAACCTCTGGCCGACAGGGCCTATTCCCTGCCGGGGGTCCAGACTGTCATGTCGTGGCCACGGCATCCGACGGGCGCTCGATGGTGCGCGGGGCGAGATCCGCGTTCTCCAGGACGTCCTTGAGGTGCTTCTCGACGACCGGGAGCACCTCCGCGATTGCGATGTCGCGACCCAGTTCGTACGCGAGTGACGTGACGCCCGCGTCCCGGATCCCGCACGGCACGATGCGGTCGAACCAGGTGTTGTCCGGGTTCACATTGAGCGAGAAGCCGTGCATGGTCACGCCCTTGGCCACCCGGATGCCGATCGCCGCCAGCTTGCGGTCCTCGCGGCGCTGCCCGGCGTTGGAGGGGGCGTACTCGGGTCCGTTCAGCCGCGGGTCGAACTCCTCGTCCTGCAGCCGAGGGTCGAAGTCGAGGGAGAGGCCGCCGATCGACGGACGGTCCTCGACCGGGTCGCCGAGGACCCAGACCCCGCTGCGGCCCTCGACCCGGGAGGTCCCCAGACCGAATTCGGCGGCCGTGCGGATCAGCGCGTCCTCCAGCCGGCGGACATGCGCGACGACATCCACCGGGCGGGGCAGCTTCTGGATCGGGTAGCCGACCAGCTGTCCGGGACCGTGCCAGGTGATCTTCCCGCCGCGGTCCACATCGATGACCGGGGTGCCGTCCAGCGGGCGCTCACTGTCGGTCGTGCGCCGCCCCGCCGTGTAGACGGGCGGGTGTTCCAGCAGCAGACAGGTGTCCGGGACGGTGTCCTCGAATCTGGCGGCGTGCACCTCGCGCTGCTTCTGCCAGGCCTCCTGGTAGTCGACGGCTTCCGCGCCGAATCCCAGCCGGACGAACCGAAGCTCAGCCACGACAGATGCCTCCCTACTCGCGGTGGTGGGAGCCGGGGGCCCCGAGCCACGCCACCATGCACTGAATCAGCCCCGAGCCACTGTACGACCGGACTCCGGGCGGTGGCCCAGCAGGTCGTTCCCGTCAGCGCCACCCCCAATCCTCACACGATCGGATGAAAGTGAAGCGAAGGCGGCTGCGACCGCCGCAGAGGCCGCTAAATTCACGCCGTTCCATTAGGGCTGCCCGCCCGGCCCCGAAGGCAGGAGACCGTACAGCTGATGTCGGAACGACCTCCGCAGCGCACCCCCAACCGCCGACTCGCCTCGCTCATCACCGAGGCCGGTTTCTCCAACGCCGGCCTCGCCCGCAGAGTGGACCAACTCGGCCTGGAACACGGCCTCGACCTGCGGTACGACAAGACCTCCGTGACCCGCTGGCTGCGTGGCCAGCAGCCGCGCGGGACCACCCCCGCGCTGATCGCCGAGGTCTTCACCCGGCGGCTCGGGCGCCGCCTCTCCGCACAGGACCTCGGCCTCGACGCATGCGCCCCCGTCTACGCGGGCCTGGAGTTCGCGGCGACGCCCGCCGAGGCGGTAGACATCGTCAGCGGACTGTGGCGGAAGGACTCGGGCAGCCATGCGGAGCTGCGAAAGATCGCCTTTACCCCGGCCGGGCTCGTCGTCCCCAGCAGGGACTGGCTGATCGGCCGGGCCGACGAGTGGGTGGGGCGGGGGAGCGAGTCCTCACCACCGGTGCAGGGCGGGGCCGGTGGGGCCCGTGCGGGCGGTGGTGCCCAGGTGACCGGTGGCGGGGCCCACACGGACGGTGGGTTCGGCAGGGCTGTCGGGGACGGTGGGGCTTTCGGGGCCGCCGGGACTGTGGGGGCCGCCGAAGCCGGTGGTCCTGCTCGGTCCGGTGGTCCCGCTGGTGGGCTCGGGCTGCCCGGGGCACAGGGATTGCACGGGTCGCACGGGTCGTACCGGCCCACCGGCAGTGGGCACACCGGTACGGGGACGGCTGGCGCCGGTAGCCGCAACGGGGCCCGCGGGCCCGTACCCTCCCGGCCTTCCGGACCCTCCGCGCCACCCGGATCCCCCACACCCCCGACCGCTCCCGCCTCCCTGGGAACAGGGCTGTCGGGCGCCCCCGGCGTCCCCCGGCAGCGGCAGATCGACCGCGGCCCCGGCCAGCGGGTCAGCGGCGGTGACGTCGCCGCCCTGCGTTCGGTCGGCGAACTCTTCCGCGCCCTCGACAACGCCTACGGCGGCGGCCACGCCCGGCAGGCCCTCGTCCGGTATCTGGAGCACGAGACGGAACCGATGCTGCGCGGGACATACGGGGAGGCCACCGGGCGCCTGCTCTTCTCCGCCGCCGCCGATCTGACCCGGCTGGCGGGCTGGACCTCGTACGACATCGCGGCCCACGGCCTGGCCCAGCGGTACTTCGTCCAGGCGCTGAGGCTCGCCCAGGCCGCGGGGGACCGCGCGTACGGCAGCTACGTCCTGATCACCATGAGCCGGCAGGCGGTCTACCTCGGGCACGGCAGGGAAGCCGTACAGCTGGCCCGCGTAGCCCAGCAGGGCATCGGATCGTCGGCGCCGCCCGTCGTCCAGGCCCTGCTGCACGCCGTCGAGGCACGTGGTCACGGGGTCCTCGGCGAGGCCAGGCCCTGCACCGCCTCTCTGGCGCGGGCGGAACGCGCACTGGAGATCGCCCGCCCAGGGGACGAGGTGCCGCACTGGGCGCGGTACTTCGACGAGGCCCAGCTCGCCGACGAGTTCGGGCACTGCCACCGGGATCTGCAGCAGTACCGGGCCGCGGCGCAGCACGCCGAGCGCTCCCTCCAGCTGCGCGCCCCGGCGTATGCCCGCAGCCGACTGTTCTGCCGGGTGGTGCTGGCCTCCGCACGGCTCGGGCTCGGCGAGCTCGACCAGGCGTGCCTGCTCGGCGCCGAGGCCGCACAGCAGGCCGCGGAGATGCGGTCGGTACGGGCGACAGAGTACGTACGGGACTTCGAGCGCCGTCTGGAGCCGTACCGGGACGCTGCCGCGGTACGGGGATACCGCGAACGGGTCGCGGCCCTCGGGTGATCTCTCCGGCGTGACCACGGGTGACTCCTCCGCGTGACTCTTTCGCGCGGCAGCACGGGTGGTGGCCCGGACCGGGAGCGACCGGTCCGGACCTTCGCGGGGCCCGGGAGTCCGGCCCGTCCGGCGGGGGGCGGGATCGGCTTGACCCGGGCAGGATGCGAGCGGGCGGACTCAGGCCGCTTCGCGCAGCTCCGCCTCCAGGTGGCCGGGCCGGATGCCCAGATCGCCGAGGACGGCGTGCGCCGCGCGGCGGCCCGAGAACAGGGCGCTCTGGACCGTGCTGGTGTCGCGGTGGTCGCCGCACACATACAGCCCGGCGAGCAGCCGGACCGGGCGGCGCAGATCGTGCGGGGCCGGCATGGCGGGGACCGCCTCCGGGTCGTGGTGGGCGGCCAGCAGTTCCCAGTCGTCGGTGGGGGTGCCGTACAGGGCGGCGAGATGGGTGCGGACCGTGCGGTCCAGATCGGGTGGCGGGGTGCCGAGCACCGTCGAGCTGATCAGGGTGCGGCCGTGTGGCGCGCGCGAGGGGTCGACCGCGCTCATCACCGCGGTGTGTGCGACGGGGCCCGAGCGGTCGGCGTCCAGCAGCAGCGAGGCGCCGGTCGGCGGGGGAGCGGGGGCGGTGTGGTGCAGGACCGTCACCGGATGGAAGGGCGGCACCCGTAGACCGGGCAGCAGTTCGGCCGCGGCGCTCGCTCCGGTCGCCAACAGGAGCGAACGGCATCTCAGTTCTCCGTGCTCCTTGGTGCGGACCGAGGTGATGTCGGCGGCCGTGACATGTACACCCGTCCGCACGGTGCCGGGCGGCAGCGCGGCCGCGAGCAGTTCGGGCAGCTTTCCCGAACCGCCCTCGGGTACGCACAGCCTGCCGCGCGCGTAGCCGCGCAGGGCGAGGTCGGCGCACCGGCTGGACGTGGTCAGCTCCGGGTCGCTGAGGAGCGCGGAGAGCAGTGGGCGAAGGAAGCCGTTGACCGTGCGGGAGGTCAGGCCGCGGTGGGACAGGGCGGCGAGCGTGGTCTGTTCCGGCCGGGCCAGGATGCGGGACGCCGGGGTGGCGGCGAGCCGGGCCAGGGCGGCGCCCAGCCGGGCCTGGTCGATCGGCCCGCCCATCGGCGGACGGGGGGCGCTTGCGAGGGCGCGCGCCGCCTTGAATGCGCCCCGTGCGCCCCGTGCATCGCCGGTCCGGTACTGACGGCCCTCGCTGTGGATGAGCACCCCCGGGGCGAAGTTGCGCAGTACAAGCCCTTCGAGGGCGGGCATCCGGCGGAGCTCCGGGTACGAGGTGCTGAGCAGTGGGCCGATGTGGTCGAGCCGGAAGCCGTCCACGTCGGCGGTGGTCATCCGGCCGCCGACGCGGGGGCCGGCCTCCAGGACGCTGACACTTACCCCTGCGCTGGTCAGTTGGTGCGCGGCTGACAGACCGGCGATCCCGGCCCCGATGATGACGACGTCCGCGTGGTGTGCCGAGCTGAGCACGTGCCCCTCCCCGAGTCGGCGCAACTGCTGGGAGGCTCTTGCCCCCGACAGGCCCCCGGAATGCCCGAGTTCGCAAGGAGGCTAGGAGGTGGCCCGGTGCGGGCGCAGTCGCGCGCGCCGGGGGCACCGTTGCACGGGGTCGCATATTCGTCCGAATGTGCGGAGGTTGTGCGGGCCGGGGCTGCGCACGGCGCGGTCCGGCGTGTGCTGGTGAGTGTTCGGTGCGCTCAGCGCAGCGCCGCGCGGATCGCCGCGTCGATTCCCGGGAAGGCAAACACGAAGCCCGAGTCCAGCAGTCGGCCCGGCAGCACCCGCTGGCTGCCCAGCACATCCTCCGCGAAGTCCCCCAGGGCGATCCGCAGGGCCGGTGCCGGGGCGGTCAGGAACGTGGGGCGGCGCAGCACCCGCCCCATCGCGGCCGTCACCTCGCCGTTGGTGACGGGGTCGGGGCCGGTCAGATTCACCGGACCCGACAGCGACTCCGTGTCCAGGATGTGCCGCAGGGCCGCGACCTCGTCGTGCAGCGCGATGAAGCTCCAGTACTGGCGCCCGTTGCCCAGACGCCCGCCGAGCCCCGCCCGGAACAGCGGGAAGAGCCGACCCCAGGCCCCACCCTCACGGCCGACGACCAGACCGGTGCGCGCGTGCACCGTCCGTACGCCCGCCTCCTGAGCGGCGGCCGTGGCTGCCTCCCACTCCACGCACACGGACGGCAGGAAGCCCTCGCCGGCCGGGGCGCTCTCGTCGACCGCACGGTCTCCGGTGTCGCCGTAGTAGCCGATGGCCGACCCGGACAGCAGCACCTTCGGCGGTACGTCCAGCGAGGCGACGGCCTCGGCGACGGCCGCCGTCCCGAGCACCCGGCTGTCCCGGATCTCCTTCTTGTACGCGGGTGTCCAGCGGTGGTCGCCGACGCCGGCCCCCGCGAGATGGACGACGGCATCGCAGCCCACCAGGCCCGCCACGTCGACGTACTGGCGCTTGGGATCCCACTCCACCTCGTCGCCGGCCCGCGCCGGGTGCCGCACCAGGCGCAGGACCTCGTGCCCGTCGGCCCGCAGCGAGCGCACCAGCGCCGCTCCGATGAGTCCGGATGCTCCGGTGACAGCGATACGGGAGTGCAGCATGGGCCCATCCTGCCGCAGCGGCCCCGGTGCGTCTCACTCGCCGGGCCGAAGGCCCTTCGTACGTCGCCGATCCGTGGGGCCGCGCCGAGCCGCGAAAACGGGCTGACCGGGCAACGGGCGGCGTGGCACAGTGGCGCGCATGCCCGAGATCCACACGCACCCGGTCCGCCCCGTCCGCTGCGCTGTCCTCTCCGACGAAGCCGCTCTCGGTGAACTCGACCGCGCCACCTGGTCGACGCTGCACGCCGTGACACCGAGGTCACAGCCCCCGTACGAGCCGTTCTTCGACGACCGCCACAAGCCCGAGGACTACCTCGTGGCCGAGGCGGAGAACGCGGCGGGAGAGGTGCGTCTCGCCGGGTACACCAGGCTGGTCCCGCCGGCCCCGCTGGCCTGCAACACACATGTCCGGCAGATACAGGGCCTCGCCGTGGCCGACTGGGCGCGCGGCCGCGGTATAGCCAGGGCCCTGCTGCGGGCCGCGTTCGCGGCGGCACGGAGTGACGGGGCGAACCGGATGACGCTGCGGGTGCTCGGGCACAACGCACCCGCGCGGGCCCTTTACGAGTCGGAGGGATTTGTCGTCGAAGGTGTGCTGCCCGGTGAGTTCTTCCTGTACGGGCGTTACGTCGACGACGTCATGATGGGCCGCTCGCTCGCCCCGTGACGCCTCGTGTCCTTCGCCGTGGTGCCGTCGGGCCCACGCCCGGCGGCAGGGTCCCGGGTCAGCCGGTTCCGAACCGCTCCCAGAGCGCGGGGAAGCGTTCCGCCAGGGCCGCGTCGTCCTCGAAGCTGAAGGGGGTGCCCTCCGGCTCGGAGGTCTGGGGCGGCAGGCCGAGGTCCGGGGCGACCACGCCGGTGAGCTGTTCGTACGCCTCGTCGGCGGCGTAGCCGAGATCCTCGGCTTCCCCGTCGACCTCCTCGTCGAAGTCGTCCAGCAGAGCGGCGAGGCTGTCCGGATCGTGCAGAGCGCCCTCGAAGATCTCCCGGCCCTGCCCGATCAGCCAGCAGCGGAAGAAGTCGAAGGCGTCGTCGCTCGCGCCGCCGAGCAGTACGGCGGCGGCGCCCCACAGCTCCCAGCGGTAGGCGCGGTTGTAACGGGCTTCGAAGTGCCTGGCGAAATCCAGCACGGCTTCGGGATCGAGCCGCACCAGCCGTTCGACGAGCAGGTCGGCGTGGTCCTCGGGGTCGCCCTCGGCGGCCTCGCGGGTGCTGTCGATGATCTCCCAGAACTCCGTCTCGTCCATCACGGGTCAAGCATCGGCCTTGGTGGCAGGCGATGCACGCGGACGCGGCGAAAAGAAGCCTTCAGCGATAGAGGTCGCGCAGGCGTTCGGCGGCCGCGGTGAAACGGGTCCGTAGGGCGCCCGGTTCGAGGACCTCCAACTCCGGCCCCAGGGCCATCAGTTGGCTGTACGCGACATCGAGGGACTCGACCGGCAGAGTGACCGTCAGCCGTCCCTGCGCGTCGGGCGGGCCGGCCGCGTCCAGCGCGTCGCGGACCGCCGAACGGTCCATGGCGTACGGCAGTCGGCGTACACCCTCCTCCGACACCCGCACCGTCACCTCGGTACGCAGGAGCGAGCGGGCGAACTGGGCGGCCCGCTCGCCCCAGAAGCCCGGAAGATCGAACTGCTCGTCGCGTGCGAACCGCTCCTCCGACACCGCGACGGCCGAGAACCGGTCGATCCGGTAGACCCGGAAGTCGTCCGCCACGCGGGCGCAGAGATACCAGACCCCGGCCTTCAGGACGAGTCCGTACGGAGCCAGCTCCCGCTCCACCTCGTCGTCCCGGCCGCTGCGGCGGTAGCGGGCACGGACGATCCGGTCGTCCCAGACCGCCTCCGCCATGGTGGGCAGCAGTTCGGGGGTGACCGGCTCCTGGTACCAGCCGGGAGCGTCCAGGTGGAAGCGCTGGGCGGCGCTGTCGGAGGCGTCCCGCAGGGAAGGGAGCAGAGCCGCCGACACCTTGAGCCGGGCGGCGGACGCGGCGTCCTCCAGGCCCATCTCACGCAGGGCGGACGGCAGCCCGGAGAGGAAGAGCGCCTCGGCCTCGTCGCGTGCGAGTCCGGTGAGGCGTGTGCGGTACCCGCCGACCAGCCGGTAGCCCCCGGCCCGGCCACGGTCCGCGTACACCGGGACACCGGCTTCGGAGAGTGCCTGCGCGTCCCGGGTGACGGTCCGCTCGGACACCTCCAGCTCCTGGGCGAGCTCGGCGGCGGTCATGGCGGAACGGGACTGCAGGAGCAGCACCATTTTGATGAGACGGGCAGCACGCATGCGGCCATTGTGGCCGCGGTGTTGCGGGCCCGGGCCCGCGGGCCCGGGGTGGCCTGAACCCCCGGCCGGGCTCACAAGACGTCCTCGATCGCCGGCCGGGCTCGATTTTCGAGCCCTGCCGCCGGATCGAGGACAAGCCTCCGCCGGACCGAGGGCACGGCGGCGGCCGGGCGCACCCGGCCGCCCTCGTGTCACAGCCCGTACCGCTCCCGGGCCTCCTTGACCGCGGTCGCGGGCACCTCGCCGCGGCGGACCAGCTGGGCCAGGGCCGCGACCGTGATCGACCGGGCGTCGACGCCGAAGTGGCGGCGGGCCGCGTCGCGGGTGTCGGAGAGGCCGAAGCCGTCCGTGCCGAGCGAGGACCAGTCCTGCTCCACCCACTGGCTGATCTGGTCCGGGACCTGCCGCATCCAGTCGCTGACCGCGATGACCGGACCAGGTGCGCCCTCCAGCGCCTGGGTCACGTACGGCACCCGCTGCTCACCGCGGAGCAGCGCCTCGTCGCACTCCAGCGCCTCGCGGCGCAGCTCGCCCCACGAGGTGGCGGACCAGACGTCGGCCGTGACACCCCAGTCCGCAGCCAGCAGTTCCTGCGCCTCCAGGGCCCAGTGGATCGCCGTGCCGGAGGCCAGCAGCTGGGCGCGCGGCGCGTCCGCCGTCGCGGGTGTGCCCTCCTTGAAGCGGTAGAGGCCCTTGACGATGCCCTCCTCGACGCCTTCCGGCATCGCGGGCTGCGGCTTCGGCTCGTTGTAGACCGTCAGGTAGTAGAAGACGTTCTCGGCCTCGGGGCCGTACATCCTCCGCAGACCGTCCTTGACGATCACCGCGATCTCGTACGCGAAGGCCGGGTCGTAGTTGAGCGACGCGGGGTTCGTGGACGCGATCAGGTGCGAGTGGCCGTCCGCGTGCTGGAGACCCTCACCGGTCAGCGTCGTACGGCCCGCCGTGGCGCCGACGATGAAGCCCTTGCCGAGCTGGTCGGCGAGCTGCCACATCTGGTCGCCGGTCCGCTGCCAGCCGAACATCGAGTAGAAGATGTAGAAGGGGATCATCGTCTCGCCGTGTGTCGCGTACGACGTGGAGGCGGCGATGAAGTCGGCCATGGCTCCGGCCTCGGTGATCCCCTCGTTGAGGATCTGGCCGTCCTTGGCCTCCTTGTAGTACATCAGCTGGTCGCGGTCGACCGGCTCGTACGTCTGGCCCAGCGGGGAGTAGATGCCGGCCGACGGGAACAGCGACTCCATACCGAAGGTACGGGCCTCGTCCGGGACGATCGGCACCCAGCGCCTGCCGATCTCCTTGTCCCGCATCAGATCCTTGGCCAGGCGCACGAAGGCCATGGTGGTGGCCATTTCCTGCTTGCCGGACCCCTTCTTCAGCGCGGCGAACGCCCGCTCCTCCGGCTCGGGCAGCGCCACCGCGTGCACCCGGCGGGCCGGGGCGGGGCCGCCGAGGGCGGCGCGGCGCTCCTGGAGGTAGCGGACCTCGGGAGAGTCCGCGCCCGGGTGGCCGTAGGGCACCAGGCCGTCCTCGAAGGCGCTGTCCGGGATCGGGAGTCCGAGCAGCTCGCGCATGTCCTTGAACTCGTCGATGGACAGCTTCTTCATCTGGTGGTTGGCGTTCTTGGACTCGAAGCCCTTGCCCAGCGTGTGGCCCTTCACCGTCTGGGCCAGGATCACGGTCGGCGCGCCCTTGTGCTCGACGGCCGCGCGGTACGCCGCGTACACCTTGCGGGCCTCGTGGCCACCGCGGGAGGTGTAGAAACACTCGGCGATCTTCGCGTCGGTGAGCAGCTTCGCCAGCTCGGCGAGCGCGGGCTCGGCACCGAAGAAGTGCTCACGGATGTACGCGACGTCGCGGGTGGCGTACGTCTGGAACTGCGCGTCCGGGACCGCACGGAGCCTGCGGATCAGCGCACCGGTGGTGTCCAGCTGGAACAGCTCGTCCCAGGCGCTGCCCCAGAGTGTCTTGATGACGTTCCAGCCGGCGCCGCGGAACGCGCCCTCCAGCTCCTGGACCACGCGGAAGTTGGCACGGACCGGGCCGTCGAGGCGCTGCAGGTTGCAGTTGATGACGAAGGTCAGGTTGTCGAGCCGCTCACGGGCCGCGAGGGCGAGGGCGGCGGTCGACTCGGGCTCGTCCATCTCGCCGTCGCCGAGGAAGGCCCAGACGTGCGAGTTCGACGTGTCCTTGATGTTGCGGTTGGCCAGATAGCGGTTGAAGCGCGCCTGGTAGATGGCCGAGAGCGGGCCGAGGCCCATCGATACGGTGGGGAACTCCCACAGCCAGGGCAGCCGTCGCGGGTGCGGGTAGGACGGCAGACCGTCGCCGCCCGCCTCCTGGCGGAAGTTGTCCAGCTGCTGTTCGCTGAGCCGGCCGTCGAGGAAGGCGCGGGCGTAGATGCCGGGGGAGGCGTGGCCCTGGATGTAGAGCTGGTCGCCGGAGCCGTCCCCCTCCTTGCCGCGGAAGAAGTGGTTGAAGCCGGTCTCGTACAGCCAGGCCGCCGAGGCGAAGGTGGCGATGTGGCCGCCGACGCCGAACCGGGCGCCGCGGGTGACCATCGCAGCCGCGTTCCAGCGGTTCCAGGCGGTGATCCTGGATTCCATCTCCAGGTCGCCGTCGAACGCGGGCTCGGCGGCGGTCGGGATGGAGTTGACGTAATCGGTCTCCAGCAGCTTGGGCAGCGCGAGACCGGCGCCTTCGGCGTGCTGGAGCGAGCGGCGCATCAGATACGCGGCGCGGTGCGGGCCCGCGGCCTTGGTGACGGCATCCAGGGAGGCCGCCCATTCGGCGGTCTCCTCGGGGTCACGGTCCGGGAGCTGGTCGAGCTCGCTCGGAAGCTTTCCTACGGGGTCGGTCATGATCGCCGCCTTCCGGAGTGGAGGGGGGTGGAGAAAGGCCCTGACTGGCAGGACAGGGCGATGGGGCCGGTGGGCCCGCGGAATGAACTGTAAGTCTCCGATCGATGATCGATCAAAGGGGGAATGGAAAAACTTCTCGATATGAAGAAAGTGGCATTCGGTGCCGCGAAACGGGGCACGGAGTGACGAGACATAGTACACAAAAGGGGCATCTTTCTGCGCAGGAGAGCGCCCCTCACGACAGATGTGTACGTCTCTCACGGGAGACGCGTACGGCCCTCACGACAAATGTGTACGGCTCTCAGGCGCGCGGTGCGCAGCCGAGCACATGCGCCTTGACCAGCGCGCCGATGTCAGGATCCTTCCGCAGGAACGCTTCGATGAGTGCCTCGTGCTCCTCCGCGTACGACTTCTGGACCGTGCCCAGCCACCGGATCGACAGGGCGGTGAACACCTCGATGCCCAGCCCCTCCCAGGTGTGCAGCAGCACGGCGTTCCCGGCGGCCCGCACCATCTCGCGGTGGAACGCCACGGTGTGCCGTACCTGCGCCTCGCCGTCGGCCAGCCGGTCCGCCTCGTAGAGCGCCGCCACATGCGGCGCGAGGCGCGAGCAGTCCTCGCCGAGGACCGGGGCCGCCAGCTCCGCCGCGATCTGCTCCAGACCGGCCCGTACCGGATAGCTCTCCTCCAGATCGGCCGCGGTGAGATTGCGGACCCGTACGCCCTTGTTGGGGGCCGACTCGATCAGCCGCAGTGTCTCCAGCTCCCGCAGCGCCTCGCGCACGGGCGTCTGGCTGACCTCCAGCTCGGTGGCGATCCGGCGCTCCACGATCCGCTCACCGGGCTTCCAGCGCCCGCTGACGATCCCGTCCACGATGTGCTCGCGGATCTGTTCGCGCAGCGAGTGGACGACGGGCGGGGTCATGAGGGGCTCCTTCGGGGCAAACCGGTGCTGGCTGCGCCATCACGGCTGCCGGGGCGACCGGTGGTGTCTAGACAATACGGCGGCGCCCCCGCCCGGAAGTGTTCCGGACGGGGGCGCCGCTGGTGAGGCTGGTTACAGCCGTGTTGTTCAGAGGCCGAGCTCGACCTCGAACTCACCGGCCTCCAGGATCGCCTTGACCGCGGTCAGGTAACGGGCGGCGTCCGCGCCGTCCACCAGACGGTGGTCGTAGGAGAGCGCGAGGTACGTCATGTCGCGCACCGCGATCGTCTCGCCGAGGTCCGGGTGGTCGATGACCACCGGGCGGCGGACCGTGGCACCGATGCCCAGGATGGCTGCCTGGTTCGGGGGCACGATGACGGTGTCGAACAGTGCACCGCGCGAGCCGGTGTTGCTGATGGTGAAGGTGGCACCGGACATGTCGTCCGGCGTCAGGCCGCCACTGCGGGCCTTGCCGGCCAGCTCGGCGGTCTTCTTCGAGATCCCGGCGATGTTCAGGTCGCCCGCACTCTTGATGACCGGGGTCATCAGACCCTTCTCGGCGTCCACGGCGATGCCGATGTTCTCCGAGTCGAAGTACGTGATGGTGCCCTCGTCCTCGTTGATCCGGGCGTTGATGACCGGGTGGGCCTTCAGCGCCTGGGCCGCCGCCTTCACGAAGAACGGCATCGGGGACAGCTTGACGCCCTCACGGGCGGCGAACGCGGCCTTCGCCTGGTTGCGCAGCTTCATCAGCTTGGTGATGTCGACCTCGACGACCGAGGTCAGCTGGGCCTGCGAGTGCAGCGCCTTCATCATGTTGTCGCCGATGACCTTGCGCATGCGGGTCATCTTGACCGTCTGACCACGCAGCGGGGACACCTCGAGCTTCGGCGCCTTGGCGGCGGCCGGAGCGACGGGGGCCGGAGCCGGGGCAGCGGCGGCAGCCCTGGCGGCCTCCGCGGCGGTGACGACATCCTGCTTGCGGATGCGGCCACCGACGCCGGTGCCCTTGACCTCGCCCAGGTCGACGCCGCTCTCGGAGGCGAGCTTGCGGACCAGCGGCGTGACGTACGCGCCGTCGTCGACGGAGACGGCGGCCGGAGCGGCCGGGGTGACCGGAGCCGGGGCGGCGACGGGCGCCGGAGCAGCGACGGGCGCCGGAGCAGCCGGGGCCGGAGCGGCGACCGGAGCAGCCGGGGCCACCGGGGCCGGAGCGGCGACCGGGGCGGCGGGCGCCACCGGGGCCGGAGCCGGTGCGGGGGCGGCCGGAGCGACCGGGGCCGGTGCGGGGGCGGCGGCGACCGGGGCCGGGGCGGCGGCGGGCGCCGGAGCGGCAGGGGCCGGGGCAGCCGCCGGAGCGGCACCGGCGGCACCGATGACGGCGAGCTTGGCGCCGACCTCGGCGGTCTCGTCCTCGGCGACGACGATCTCCAGCAGCACACCGGAAACCGGGGCCGGGATCTCGGTGTCGACCTTGTCCGTGGAGACCTCCAGAAGGGGCTCGTCCTCCGTGACCTCCTCGCCGACCTCCTTCAGCCAGCGGGTGACGGTGCCCTCGGTGACGCTCTCGCCGAGCGCCGGGAGGACGACATCGGTACCGGCGGCGCCACCGGCCGGTGCGGCGGCGGCCGGAACCTCGGCCACGGGGGCCGGGGCGGCAGCAGCGGGAACCTCGGCGACCGGCGCCGGGGCCGGGGCGGCCGCAGGCTCGGCGGCCGGAGCCGCAGCAGCGGGCGCACCCGTGCCGTCGTCGATGACGGCCAGCTCGGCGCCGACCTCGACGGTCTCGTCCTCGGCGACCTTGATGGCGGTGAGGACGCCGGCCGCGGGAGCCGGGATCTCGGTGTCGACCTTGTCGGTCGAAACCTCGAGCAACGGCTCGTCGGCCTCGACGCGCTCGCCCTCGGCCTTCAGCCAGCGGGTGACAGTGCCCTCGGTGACGCTCTCGCCGAGCGCCGGAAGGGTTACGGAAACCGACATGGTTTCAGTTGCTCCTTACGAAAGTGCGGAAGTGGGTCGGTCGTCGCGCCCGGTCGACTGATCAGTCGTGGGAGTGCAGGGGCTTGCCGGCCAGGGCCAGGTGGGCCTCGCCGAGCGCCTCGCTCTGGGTCGGGTGGGCGTGGATGAGCTGCGCGACCTCGGCGGGCAGCGCCTCCCAGTTGTAGATCAGCTGGGCTTCGCCGACCTGCTCGCCCATACGGTCACCGACCATGTGGACGCCGACCACGGCACCGTCCTTGACCTGGACGAGCTTGATCTCGCCCGCGGTCTTGAGGATCTTGCTCTTGCCGTTGCCCGCGAGGTTGTACTTCAGCGCGACGACCTTGTCCGCGCCGTAGAGCTCCTTGGCCTTGGCCTCGGTGATGCCCACGGAGGCGACCTCGGGGTGGCAGTACGTCACCCGCGGGACACCGTCGTAGTCGATCGGAACGGTCTTCAGACCGGCCAGCCGCTCCGCCACCAGGATGCCCTCGGCGAAGCCGACGTGCGCGAGCTGGAGCGTCGGGGCCAGGTCACCCACGGCCGAGATGGTGGGCACATTGGTCTGCATGTACTCGTCGACGAGGACGTAGCCGCGGTCCATCGCGACGCCGGCCTCCTCGTAGCCCAGACCCTGCGAGACCGGGCCGCGGCCGATGGCGACCAGCAGCACCTCGGCCTCGAAGGTCTTGCCGTCGGCGAGGGTCACGCGGACGCCGTCCTGCGTGTATTCGGCGCTCTGGAAGAACGTACCGAGGTTGAACTTGATGCCGCGCTTGCGGAAGGCGCGCTCAAGAAGCTTCGAGCTGCTCTCGTCCTCGACCGGGACGAGGTGCTTCAGGCCCTCGATGATCGTGACGTCGGTACCGAAGGACGTCCACGCCGAGGCGAACTCGACGCCGATGACGCCGCCACCCAGCACGATCGCGGACTTCGGGACGCGGTCCAGCTTCAGCGCGTGGTCCGAGGAGATGATGCGGTTGCCGTCGATCTCCAGGCCCGGCAGCGACTTCGGCACGGAGCCGGTCGCGAGCAGCACGTGGCGGCCCTGGACACGCTGGCCGTTCACGTCCACCGACGTGGGGGAGGAAAGGCGTCCCTCACCCTCGATGTAGGTGACCTTGCGCGAGGCGATGAGACCCTGCAGACCCTTGTACAGGCCCGAGATCACGTCGTCCTTGTACTTGTGGACGGCCTCGATGTCGATGCCCTCGAAGGTGGCCTTGACGCCGAACTGGTCGGCCTCGCGCGCCTGGTCGGCGATCTCGCCGGCGTGCAGCAGGGCCTTCGTGGGGATGCAGCCGTTGTGCAGGCAGGTACCGCCGACCTTGCCCTTCTCGATCAGAGCGACGTCCAGGCCCAGCTGCGCTCCGCGCAGGGCCGCGGCGTAACCGCCGCTACCACCGCCGAGGATCACTAGGTCGAAAACGGTGCTGGCGTCGTTCGCCACGTCACGTCCTCCATGCATGTGCGCCGTACGCCGGGCCCCGTCGCTGGGGGATGACCGGCCGGTCGGCTGGTGTTCGGCCGCTTTTGTTATTCGGCCCTGTGGTGGGGGCCCTGTCCTGCCGAGAACCCATCTTCGCACTTGTTGACGGTGGGCGGGACGCGGGGCCCGGGTCTGAGGCGGATGATCATCCGTCTCGGGTGGTTACCGCTGCGTAGAGACGTACTGATTTCGTCGAGAGCGAAACCCGCAGGATCCGTGCCGCGATGTCACGGGGGGAACACATACGGCCCCGGACGTATGCCCAGGGCCGTATGTCGGCTTCGACCTCAGCCGAGGTCTCCGGCGGCGGTGCGCTCCGCCAGCTTCACCAGTGTGCGGACCGCGGAACCGGTGCCGCCCTTCGGTGTGTAGCCGTACGGCGCGCCCTCGTGGAAGGCCGGGCCGGCGATGTCCAGGTGCGCCCAGGCGATGCCCTCGCCCACGAACTCCTGCAGGAACAGACCGGCCACCAGGCCGCCGCCCATCCGCTCGCCCATGTTGGCGATGTCGGCGGTCGGGGAGTCCATGCCCTTGCGCAGGTCGGCGGGGAGCGGCATCGGCCAGGAGGCCTCGCCGACCTCCTCGGCGATCTCGTGGATGGAGGTACGGAAGGCGTCGTCGTTCGCCATGATGCCGAAGGTGCGGTTGCCCAGCGCCAGCACCATCGCGCCGGTCAGGGTCGCCACGTCGACGATCGCGTCCGGGTTCTCCTCCGAGGCGCGGGTCAGCGCGTCGGCGAGGACGAGCCGGCCCTCGGCGTCCGTGTTGAGGACCTCGACGGTCTTGCCGCTGTACATGCGCAGCACGTCACCGGGGCGGGTGGCGTTGCCGGACGGCATGTTCTCCGCGAGCGCCAGCCAGCCGGTGACGTTGACCTGGAGGCCGAGACGGGCGGCCGCGACGACGGCTGCGAACACGGCGGCGGCGCCGCTCATGTCGCACTTCATCGTCTCGTTGTGACCGGCCGGCTTCAGCGAGATGCCGCCCGAGTCGTAGGTGATGCCCTTGCCGACCAGGGCCAGGGTCTTCTCCGCCTTCGGGTGCGTGTAGGCGAGCTTCACCAGACGCGGGCCGTGGGTCGAGCCCTGGCCGACGCCCAGCAGACCGCCGAAGCCGCCCTTGACGAGCGCCTTCTCGTCGAGAACCTGGACCTTGATGCCGTGCTCCTTGCCCGCGGCGGTGGCCACGGCGGCGAAGGACTCGGGGTACAGGTCGTTCGGCGGGGTGTTGATCAGGTCGCGGGCGCGGTTGATCTCCTCGGCGACCGCGACGGCACGCTCGGCGGCCGCCTTGAACGCCTTGTCACGCGGCTTCGCGCCGAGCAGGGCGACCTCGCCCAGCGGCAGCCTCGCGCCGTTGCCGTTCTTCTTGTTCTTGGGCGCCAGCTTGTTCTCGCCGCCCTGGTAAGCGGTGAAGGCGTACGCACCGAGGAGTGCGCCTTCGGCGATCGCCTCGGCGTCCTCGGCGGACTCGATGGGCAGCGCGAAGCCGGCCTTCTTCGAACCGCTCAGGGCACGGGCGGCCGAGCCCGCGGCCCGGCGCAGCGCCTCGCCGTCGTACGTCTCGTTCTTCTCCGGGACGGAGCCGAGTCCGACCGCGATGACGACCGGGACCTTGAGGGCGGCGGGCGCGGGGAGCTTGGTCACCTCGCCCTCGGCACCTGCGGCGCCCAGGGCCTTCAGGACGGTGGCGAGCTTTCCGTCGAACGCCTTGTCCACGGCCTCGGCGCCCGGTGCGAGGACCAGGTCCCCAGACTTGGATCCAGCGCCTTTGGCGACGCCGACGACGAGTGCGTCGGCGCGCAGCGTCGCCGCACCGGCAGTGCTGAGAGTGAGAGCAGTCACGGTGGTGAAATCTCGCTTCCGTTGAGTTCGTTGTCGGTCGAGGGGTGGGCCGACCGTGCCCGGCGCATCGTAGACGCCGCCGCAATGTGCCGGGAATGAGCCTACGCGCGCCTTTGCTGCGGGAACACGTCGGCGGGTCCTCGGCGGCCCGTTGTGGCGTAGATGCCCCGGCCGGGTCCGGGGCGTGCGGCTGGAACGGGCCGTGGAAGTAGGGTCGTTGGTGGTGCCGGACCGGCGGGGGGAGAGTCATGAGCGTCTGTGGGGCTGCACGCGTGACCTGGCCGGGACCGGTGCTCCCGGTCACCGTACTGATTCTGCTGGCCCTGCTGACCGGCTGCACCTCGGCGCCGGAACCCGCCGACGTGGGCCGTTGGCGGCCGGTGCCGGGCGTCGGCTGGCAGTGGCAGCTCTCCGGCCGGCTGGACCCCACGGTGGACGTCCCGGTGTACGACATCGACGGCTTCGAGCACAAGGCTTCGGCCGTCGCCGACCTGCACCGCCGGGGCCGCAAGGTGATCTGCTACCTCTCCACCGGTGCCTGGGAGGAGTTCCGCCCGGACGCCGGGAAGTTCCCCGCCTCGGTACGGGGAAAGGGCAACGGCTGGACGGGGGAGCGGTGGCTCGACATCCGCCGCACGGACGTCCTGGAGCCGCTGATGGAGGCGCGGATCGCGATGTGCGCGAAGAAGGGCTTCGACGCGGTGGAGCCCGACAACATGGACGGCTACCGCAACCGCACGGGCTTCCCGCTGACCGCCGCCGACCAGTTGCGCTACAACCGGCTCATCGCCCGTATCGCCCACCGCCATGGCCTCGCCGTCGGTCTGAAGAACGACCTCGGCCAGATCCCGGAGCTGGAGCCGGACTTCGACTTCGCGGTCAATGAGCAGTGCGCGCAGTACGGGGAGTGCGATGCCCTCACACCGTTCGTGAAGGCGGGCAAGGCCGTCTTCCATGTGGAGTACGAGCTGCCGGTCGCCCGGTTCTGTGCAGGGTCGAAGCGGCTCGGGCTCAGTTCGCTGCGGAAGAGGTACGAGCTGGGTGTGTGGCGCCAGGAGTGCCCGAAGGCCCGCCCGTAGGACCTGTTCCGAGTTGGCCCGCGGCGTCGCGGGACAACTCAGAACAGGCCCTGACCGAGTGCCAGGACCACCAGGGCCGCCGTCGCCGCCGTCTCCGCCAGCGCGCCGAAGACATCGCCGGTCACCCCGCCGAAGCGCCGCACGCAGTGTCGCAGCAGGAGTTGGGCGACGCCGAGGGCGGCCAGAGCGGCGAGGGCGTGGTGCAGTGCCCCGTACCCGCCGAAGAACGCACCGGCTCCCCCGCAGGCCGCGACCACGACAACCCCGATCGTCACCGCGGCCCGGACCGTGACCGTGCCCGCCACCGCCGCCCCCAGCCCTTCCGGACGGGCCGCCGGCACGCCCTGACGGGATGCCAGGGTGAGCGCCAGGCGGGCGGTGACCGCGGCGACGGTCACCGCCACCGCTCCGTGCGCCCAGCTCTGCCCGTACAGCTGGTGGAGGACCGCGACCTGGGCCAGCAGCACGAACAGCAGGGTGATCACACCGAATGGCCCGATGTCCGACTGCTTCATGATCCGCAGGGCGTCGTCGGCGGGCTTGCCGCTGCCCAGGCCGTCGGCGGTGTCCGCGAGACCGTCCAGATGCAGACCCCGGGTCAGGACCGCGGGCGCGGCGGCGGAGGCGACCGCCGCGAGCAGCGGACCGGAGCCGAACAACAGCAACAGTCCGCCGGGCACCGCCGCGAGCAGCCCCACGACGAGGCCGGCGAGCGGCGCACACAGCATCCCGGCGCGGGCGGCCCGGCGGTCCCAGTGGGTGACGCGGACGGGGAGCACGGTCAGGGTGCCGAAGGCGAAACGCAGGCCATGGCTGTTCAGGGAGGTCACGGCGCGCAGGCTAATCGGTGTGACGAGCCGATAGATTGTGCAGAACGCGGCAAATCATGGCAAAAGCGACTTATCGAGGGTGGGTGGCATGGGTCACTGGTTCGATCGGAACATCGTCGAGCCGGGAAAGCTGCCGCTGCTCCTCGCCCTGACCGCCTTTGTGCTCACCTTCGCCGTCACCCGGGTCATCACCCGGATGATCCGGGCGGGGAGGGGCCCGTTCCGCAACATCACGCCCGGCGGAGTGCACGTCCACCATGTGGTGCCGGGTGTGGTGCTGACTGTCATCGGCGGCTTCGGGGCGGTCGCCGGCGGACGTCAGGGCGTCACCGCGGGGATCTGTGCGGTGATCTTCGGTATGGGTGCGGGTCTCGTACTGGACGAGTTCGCCCTGATCCTCCACCTCGCCGATGTGTACTGGACCGAGGAGGGCCGCCAGAGCGTGGAGGCCGTGGTCCTCACCGCGGCGCTGGTGCTGCTGGTCCTGGCCGGATTCTCACCGCTCGGCGTGAACGAACTGAGCAGCGACCAGCAACAGGGCAGGCTCGGCGTCATCCTGACCCTGGTCGTCAACTTCTGCTTCGTGCTGATCGCCCTGTTCAAGGGCAAGGTGCGGCTCGCGGTAGTCGGCACCCTCGTCCCGTTCGTCGCGCTGATCGGGGCGATCCGGCTGGCCCGGCCGGCCTCGATGTGGGCCAAGCGCTTCTACCGCAACCGCCACCGCGCCCGCGCCCGGGCGGTGCTGCGCGCCTACCACCACGATGTGCGCTGGGCGGGCCCGCGCCGCAGATTTCAGGACCTGATCGGCGGCGCACCGGACCGGGGCCCGGTCCCCGGACGCAAGCCCTGATCACGGCTGCGCAGATACCGGAGCCGGCCCTGGCCGGCCGTGACGGCGCACAGCACGAGCGCCGCGGCGATCGCCGCCAGATGTTCCTTTCCGGCCAGATTGTTCTTGAAGATCACCTCGACCACCATTGCCGCGATCACCAGCGCGCCGGTGAACCAGGCCCGGTAGAGGCAGCACAGATGGACGGCGAGACCGACCACCGCCGCCGACGGACCGGTGTCGACGACCCGGGCGTCCGAGGCAGGCAGTCCGAACAGCCCGTCCGGGCCGAGCGCGACACCGATCCGCGCGTACAGCGTCCCGGCCAGCGTCGCGACGTACGCGATCAGCAGCGTGCGCAGCCGGCCCAGACAGATCTCGGCGGTCCCGAACACCACCAGGATCTGCGCCAGCGCCCCCCACACCGACAGATCCAGTGCCGGTACGAACAGCGACAGCGGGGTACGCAGCAGGGCCTCCCCCGGCGCATCCTCGGCCCGCACCGCCCCGAGCCCGCGCACCGCCCCGAAGCCCCACGACTGGTTCTGCACCGCATGGAGCAGCGCCGTCAGACAGACCGCGGCGAGCGTCATCCAGATCGCCCGCAGCCGTGAGGCGGCGAGCCCCGCGCGCACGGTCCCCACGAGCGGACCCCACTCGCGGTGAGCCGCCCCGCGCAGCGCGTGTACGGGGCTCATCGACCGGCCCCGAGATGCGAGCGGTGCAGCCACTTGGGCAGACCGGGCGCCTCCAGGAACCCCTCGGCGCGCCCCGCGGCGAGACCGATGCGCAGGAGGTCGGAGCTCTTCTCGAAGAGCATGAAGCGCGGCTCCCAGATCGGTCGGTACTTGGCGTTGGCGCGGTAGAGCGACTCGATCTGCCACCAGCGGGAGAAGAAGCTGAGCATGGAGCGCCACAGCCTCAGCACCGGTCCGGCGCCGAGCCGTGAACCCCGTTCGAAGACGGAACGGAACATCGCGAAGTTCAGCGAGACCTGGGCGATCCCGATCTCCTCGGCGCGCTGCAGGAGTTCGATGACCATGAACTCCATCAGGCCGTTCTCGGCGCCCCGGTCACGGCGCATCAGGTCCAGCGAGAGGCCGCTCGGACCCCACGGCACAAAGCTCAGTACGGCGCGCAACTCGCCCGGCCCGCCGCCCTCTTCGGCAGTCGAATCGCGGCATTCGAGCATCACGCACTGCCCGTCGGTCGGATCGCCGAGCCGGCCCAGCGCCATCGAGAAGCCGCGTTCGGTCGCCCCGTCGCGCCAGTCGTCGGCCCGCCGCACCAGTTCGGCCATCTCGTCGTCGGGGATGTCGGCGTGGCGGCGGACGGTCACGTCGTACCCGGCGCGCCCGACCCGGTTGTACGCCTGGCGGACGGTCCGCATCGCCCGCCCTTCGAGGGTGAACCCGGAGGTCTCCACGATCGCTTCGTCGCCCAGCTCCAGGGCGTCGAGGCCATGTCGCGCGTAGACGGTGCCGCCCTCCTCGCTCACCCCCATCGCCGCCGGGATCCAGCCGTGCTCGCGGGCCTCGGCCAGCCACGGCTCGATCGCTCCGGGCCAGGCCTCCGGGTCGCCGATGGGATCACCGGAGGCGAGCGATACCCCGCCGACCACCCGGTAGGCGATGGCGGCCTTCCCGGTCGGCGACCAGATGACGCTCTTCTCCCGGCGCAGCGCGAAGTAGCCGAGCGAGTCGCGGTCTCCGTGCTTGGCCAGCAGCGCCCGCAGCCGGGCCTCGTCCGCGGGGGTGATCGGGTCGACGGCCCGGCGCGACCGGAACGCCGCGTACACGACGGCGATCAGCAGCAGTGTGGAGAGGATGTTGATGGTGACATCGACCCAGCCGGGCGTGGTGATTCCGGGGAAGGCGGCGTCGTTGGTGGCGACCGAGACCAGGCGCAGGGTGCCGTAGCGCCAGCGGTCCAGGAAGGACGAACGGTACGCGTCGTGCGCGGTGTTGGTGAGGGTGACCAGGCCCGCGGCGATCAGCGAGGTGACCAGCAGCCCGCCGACCGCGACGACGGCGGCCAGCTTCGGATTGGACGGGTCGCCCTTCGCGTAGAACTCGCGCCGGCCGAGGGCGAGCGCCAGGACGAAGACGGCGGTCAGCGTCAGCGAGATCCAGTTCTGCGGGTGCTGCCGGAGCTCCGGGAACGGGATCACCAGGGCGAAGAGCAGCAGCAGAAGGCTGCTCACCACCATGTTCACGATCCACGCGGCCCGCTTGCGGCGGCGCATGGTGACCGCGAGGAAGAGCGCGACCACCCCGGAGGAGAAGCCCGCGGTGAGCAGGTACGGGGTGAAGTAGTTCGCGGTGTTGTGACGGCGCAGATCGTTGCCGAGAGTGACCCAGACGGCGCTCAGGAAATTGATGAACGACACGACGCGCAGGTACCAGATGGCGAACGCGGCGCTGCGGCGTGACCGGACGGTGCTCAGTGACCGGGTGCTGCTCCGCCCGGATTCCTCGGTGACCAATCGGACCTCTCCCATGAAAAGCGATCATATGGTGCATCGCTCTGCATGAGAGGGCTGCGCTGCGGCCGGTGTTCGGCGGCCGCAGCTCTGTCGGGTCCGTCAGCTGTCGGTCGCGTCGCCGTCCGTGTCGCTTGCCCCGGCCCCTTCGTCGGCACCGTCCTTCTCGTCGGCGACGGGTGTGCGCTCGGGCAGCTCCGCCGCCAGCGCGGCCGCGGCCCGAACAAGCGGAAGTGCGAGCAATGCCCCACTTCCTTCACCCACGATGACGCCGTGGTCCAGCAACGGGTTGAGTGCCATCCGGTCCAGCGCCTTGGTCTGCCCGGGCTCGCCGCTCGCCTGACCCGCCAGCCACCAGTCCGGCGCCCGGAAGGCCGCCCGCTGACCCACCAGCGCACAAGCCGACGAGACCACACCGTCCAGAATCACCGGCAGCCTGCGCACCGCGCACTGGAGCAGGAACCCGGTCGTCGCCGCCAGATCCGCACCGCCCACCGTGGCCAGCAGCTCCAACTGATCGCCGAGGACCGGGCGGGCCCGCCGCAGCGCGTCCCGGATCGCCGCGCACTTGCGCATCCACGCCAGATCGTCGATGCCCGCACCGCCGCGCCCGGTCACCACCGAGGCGTCCGTGCCGCACAGCGCTGCGATGAGCGTGGCCGCGGCCGTCGTGCCGCCGACACTCAGATCGCCGAGCACCACCAGATCGGTGCCCGAGTCGGCCTCCTCGTCGGCGATCGCCATACCGAGACTTACCGCCTGCTCGGCCTCCTCGGCCGTCAGCGCGTCCTCGATGTCGATCCGGCCGCTGCCGCGCCGCACCCGGTGACGTACCACCGACTCGGGCAGCAGCTCCGGGTCGCAGTCCAGACCGGCGTCGACGATCCGAACCGGTACGGAGAACCGGCGGGCCAGCACGGCGAGCGGAGTCGCGCCCTCCAGCGTGGCCCGCACCAGCTCGTGCGCACTCCCGGCCGCGCGCCCCGAGACCCCCAGTTCGGCAACCCCGTGGTCACCGGCGAAGAGCACCACGCGCGGCTGCTCGATCGCCTTGACCGGTACGGACTGCTGGGCGGCCGAGAGCCATTCGCCCAGCTCGTCCAGGCGGCCGAGGGCGCCGGGGGGAACGACCAGGCGCTCCCGGCGTTCCTCGGCGTCGCGCCGTACGCCGCCGTCGGGGCGTTCGATCAGGTCGGAGAAGTCGTCCAGATTCACGGGGGTCTGCCTCGCGGGTCGATACGTGGAGTGGGCCGGCGAGCCCGGCGGCGGGCTCACTGCGGAACAGTACCCGCCGCGTTTCCGGCACCCCGTCAGTGCGAGGTTCCGTCGCCGAACCGCAGCTGCGTCATCGCGGGCGTCAGGGTCCGCAGCCCCGGGAGCAGCGACTGGATACGGATCAGCTCACCCATCGCGCCCCGCCCCCGCGGCAGCCGCAGCGCCCGCACCTCGGTGATCCCCGGATGCGCGGTGCGCAGCTTGTGCCGCTCGCCGGGGTTCATCGCCCAGCGCATCGGCGGAGTGGTCATCCCGCTGACCTTCGACGTCCCGGCGACCGTGCCCCTGGCCAGCCAGCGCGCCATCGTGTCCAGTACGAGGATGCCGCCGGGCAGCCGTTCGGCACAGGCCGCCAGGATCCTCCGTACCTCCTTGGGGGGCAGATACATCAGCAGCCCCTGCGTCGTGACGACCACGCCCCGGCCCTCCGGGTCCTCGATCTCGTCCAGCCAGGACAGATTGCTCGCCGACCGGGACAGTGTGCGCAGCCGGTCCGAGGCGGGCAGCAGCGTCCGGCGCAGCTCGGCGACCTCCGGCAGCTCCACGCTCAGCCAGCTCAGCCGGCCGTTGTCGACCCGCCAGAAACCGGTCTCCAGACCGTCGCCGAGCGCGACCACGGTGGCATCCGGCCGGGTGGCGATATACCCCTCCACGGCCAGGTCGAAGCAGCGTGAGCGCAGCCCCTGCGCCTGCGAGTGGAACGCGTTCGGCCGCCCGAACCGTTCTTCGAAGGGGTAGTCCAGATCCTTCAACAACCGGAGCGCCATCGGATCGTCCAGTACCGGATAGGGCTGCCCCGCCTCGTACGCCCGGTTGTAGAGCGTCCACAGCAAGGTCTCCGGAACTTCGTTCAGTATCGGTCGTACACGTGCCATGTCCTCTCCTCCAGTTCCCGCGTTCCCTTTTCGTGCCCCGTGTTTCGTGCCCCGTGGTCAGCCGCGCAGCCTCAGCACCTGTCCGGCCACCACCAGGAGCACCTGTTCGCACTCGTCGGCGAACGCGGCGTTCAACCGGCCCAGCTCGTCCCGGAACCGCCGCCCGGCAGCCGTCGCGGGCACCACGCCCGAGCCGGTCTCATTGGTCACGGCGACGACCGTGCGCCGCGTTCCGCGCACCGCGGCGACCAGCTCGGCGGTCCGCTCCCACAGTGCGTTCTCGCCGCCGCCCGCCCACGCCGCGTCGTCCCAGGCATCCACCCGGTCCATCGCATCCGTCAACCACAGCGACAGACAGTCGATGAGCAGCGGGGGCCCGTCCGATTTCAGCAGTTCCACCAGCTCACAGGTCTCCTCGGTGCGCCAGGCGGCCGGCCTGCGCTCCCGGTGCAGCCCGATCCGGGCCGCCCACTCGGCGTCCCCTTCCCTGCCTCCACCGGTCGCCACGTACACCACCTCGGGGAACGTCTCCAGACGCCGCTCGGCCTCCAGCGACTTCCCCGACCGGGCCCCGCCCGTGATCAGCGTGCGCCGCGGTACATCCGGCACCGCGTGGTACTCGCCCACCACCAGGGTCGTCCCGTCCGGCACGGCCCGCGCGCCGGCTGCCGCGAGCCGCCGGTCCAGCTCGGCGCCGGGCGGTGCGTCATGGTCGAGATGGGCGGCGATGATCTCGGTGGTCGGCCCGATCGCCTCCACGGCCCGCAGCCGCGCCACCGCGTCCGGCCGTCCGACCACATCGCCGACGACCATGTCGTACGGCTGCGCCACCCGGTCCGCGAGACCGGAGGGCGCGGCGCCCGGCGGAAGGTAGAGCAGCCGGGCGCCCTCCGGCGCCGTCACGTCGTATCCCGTCCCCGGCGCGTCCATCGGCACCGCCCGCACCCGGTGCCCGCTGATCAGCGTCAGCTCCCGCCCGTCCGGCACCCGTCCTGCCGGGGGCAATCCTGCGGGCAGCTCCACGGCGGGCCCGTCGTGCGGATGGGTGAGCAGCACCTGCCGTACGCCGGCGAGCGAGTGCCCCGCACGGGCCGCGGCGAACACGGCCCCCGGAGTGAGATCGAGCAACAGCGCGTCGTCGACCAGCAGAGCGGTCGCGGCTCGTGAGCGCGTTCCGCGGGCGGCGGCGCAGGCGGCGCAGGGACATTCGGGCCGCGGCAGCCCATCGGGGGCTCCGGTGCCGAGCAGAGTCAGTTCCACGCCTCCGATCCTCCCGCGTCCGCGCGACGGGTGCGCGACTTGGGGGTGCCCGGGAGGGCGCAGGACCCGGTCCCGTACTGGTTGGAGGCACTAGGCTGCGGGCAGCAAAGTGACCCAGGAGGCGGACATGGCGTGGACGTGGCGGTTCGAGAAGTCCGACGGTACGGAGACGGAGCCGGCCCTGCAGCCGGAGGAATTCACGACGCAGGGCGATGCGGAGTCCTGGATCGGTGAGTACTGGAAGGAACTCCTCGACGGAGGGGCGGACCAGGTGACGCTCTTCGACGACTCGACGAAGATCTACGGCCCCATGAGCCTCCAGGCCGACCAGGGCTGATCCGCCCGACGCGTGAGCAGCCGTACGGGCTCGTCCGTACGAGCCCGTACGGCTGTGTCCCTGCACCGCGTGCCAAGTCGTCTCGCCGAGGGACAAGAACTCCGCCCGCGTGATGCTGGTCCGGGCTGGTCTCAACCCGGCTGGTGCTGAGGGCGTAAGACCCCCGGGGGCGCTGCTCCCGGAGGCAGCCTGAGCCAGGAATCCCCTCCCTCAGGGAGGGGAGGATGTCAAGGCACTAGATCTCGCCCAGAGTGGCTTGCGTCGTCTTCTCCACCCCGTTGCGCAGATACGTCACGGTGACCTTGTCGCCCGGCTTGTCCGAGGCCAGCGCCTCCGACAGCGACGTGATCGTGGTGACAGGCAGATCGTCGATCTTGGTGATGATGTCGCCGACCCGCAGCCCCGCCTCCTCCGCGGCGCCACCCTTCATCACGCTGACCAGCGCGACCCCGGCCGGCTGGTAGTTGTCGTCGACGACCGTGCGTCCGGTGATGTCCAGCGCCGCCCGGCCCGAGTCGGTGACCTTGCCGCTCTTGATGATCTGGTCGGCGACCGTCTTCACCATCGACACAGGGATCGCGAACCCGATGCCCGGCGCCGCGCTGCCCCCCAATTGCGGGTCGGTCGCCGCCAGCGTCGGGATGCCGATCACCTCGCTGTCCAGGTTGACCAGCGCGCCGCCGCTGTTGCCCGGGTTGATCGCCGCCGAGGTCTGCACCATGTTCGCGATCGTCGCGCCCGTGCCGCCGGCCGCGCGGCCCTCGCTGACGGTCCGGCCGAGCGCCGAGACGATGCCCTGGGTGACGCTGGAGGAGAGTCCGAGCGGCGAGCCCATCGCCAGCACGATCTGTCCCACCTCGACCTTTTCGGAGTCGCCGAACTTCGCGGGCTCGAGCCCCTCCGGAACGCTGTCGAGCTTGATGACGGCCAGATCCTGTTCCGGATAGGTGGCGACCAGCGAAGCCTTCTGCACCTTCTCGCCGGTGGCGACGGTGACCTTGAACGTGCTCTCGGAGCCGACCACATGGGCGTTGGTGACGATATGGCCCTTGGAGTCGTAGACGACGCCGGAGCCCAGGCCTTCGGAGGCGTCGATCTGTACGACCGACGGCAGCACGTTCCTGATCACGGCCATGTAGTCGTTCTGCAGATCATTGGCGGCCTGGGTGGCGGTGGTCGTCTGCGTGGAGCCCGGCTTGGTGCGATCGGTCTTCGACGACTCGGAGTTCGTGTCCGAGCAGCCGCTCACCAGGGCGATCGCACAGACACCTGCGGTCAGAGGCAGCAGCAGCCGACGCACATGGCTGCGGGAGTGGGGTGCATCCATGTCCGAATTATTACTTTTAAGCCTTTTGGTGGCCTGTTGGGTTCGGCCGACCGGGCACGGCGCCGGACGAGTCCGGCGACCGCCCCCGTGTCCGCTAGCCCCGCACCCCGCACAGATGCAGCAGCGCAGCCACCCTGCGGTACGGATCCGTCCGCCCGGCCCGGTCCTCCGCGGCCAGCACCCGTTCCAGTTCGGTGGCGGCCGGCAGCTCCACGTCGTTGCTCACATTGTCGGTGAAGACGCGCACCCCGTACCAGGCGTGCAGGGGCGCAGCGATCCCGGCGAGCGTGGCCGTCAGGGCGTCCAGCCGGTCGGCCCGTACCGCGAGACCCAGTCGATTGGTGTAGGCGTCCGTGTCGAAGGCGGCCAGCGCCGCGTCCCAGTCCCCGGCGGTCCCGGGCCGCATCGCCAGTGCGTCGGCGTTCCGTACGAGCAGCGAGAGCAGCCCGCCGGGAGCCAGCATCCGGGCCAGAGCGGCCAGCATCGCGTCCGGCTCCCGCACATACATCAGCACGCCGTGGCAGAGCACCACGTCGAAGCTGCCGGGCAGGAAGTGCACCCCGGTCTCCAGGCCGTCGCCCTCGAGCAGCCGGACTCGCTCACGGATGCCTGCGGGCTCGCTGCCGAGCGCCTCACGGGCCACCCGCAGCATCGCGGCGTCGGACTCCAGGCCCGTCACGGTGTGGCCGGCCCTGGCCAGGCGCAGCGCCTGAGTGCCCTGGCCGGGGCCGACATCGAGGATGCGCAGCCGCTGCCCGACCGGGAATCGGGCCGCTATCTGCTCGTCGAGCTGTCGGGCGACGAGTTCCTGGCGGACGGTGTTGCGCAGTCCGCCGAGCCCCTTCAGCCACGCCGAGGAGGCTCCCGAGAATCCGGAGACGGGGACGGGGGCGGCGGCACCCGGCAGCCCGGCGGACGGAGCGCCGGCCGAGTCGGAGATATCCGTACTCAGGGCCGCTCTCCACGCTTGACCTGCGGTTTCGGCAGCCGGAGCCGACGCATCTGAAGCGTACGCATCAGGCCGTAGGCGATCGCGCCACGCCTGGGCGTATCGGCGAAGCGCTCGTTCAGCTGCTTCTTCAGGCGGAACGCGAGACCGATCGAGTCGATGACGATCAGCACGATCACGAAGAGCCAGAGCAGCAGTGAGATGGTCTGGATGCCCGGCACCTGGATCACGCTGAGGATCAGAATGATCACGGCGAGCGGCAGGAAGTACTCCGCGATGCAGAAACGCGAGTCCACGTAGTCGCGGACGAAGCGCCGCACTGGGCCCTTGTCGCGAGCCGGCAGATAGCGCTCGTCGCCACTGGCGAGCGCTTCACGCTGCTTGGCCAGGTCCACACGGCGCGCTTCGCGCTGCCGCTTCACGGCCTCCTTGCGGTTGAGCGGCACGCCACTGGAGGCACGGCGGCGCTGCGACTGGGCATCGCTGCGCTTGGGGGTGGGGCGACCTTTGGGGGCCTGCGGGTCGCGGGGCTGCTTGGAGAGGTCCGCCGTCACCTTGCCGGTGGGCGCCTTCTCTTCCTTAGAACGGCTACGGAACACAAGGCCCAAGGGTACGGGTTCGATCGCCGCGACCCCAGGCCGGGCGGGAACGATCCGGCAACGGCCTGCGTCCTCGCAGGTGTCCCCATGGGTTCGGCGGGGATGCCGCCACCGGTTTTCCCGACCGCCACCTACTCCTCGGGCCGGAGCGGTGACCGGGTGCAGTCGTCCTTGGGGAGGAGCACATCTGTGCTCGAACAGTGCGGTAATAGAGACAGGGCCCGTACTGTGGGTTCTGTTGGAGTGCTGGAGCTCAGTCCGTCAGAAGGGGGCGCGCGAAGCCCATGAGCGGTGTCATGAAGCGTATGGGGATGATCTTCCGCGCGAAGGCAAACAAGGCCCTTGACCGGGCCGAGGATCCGCGCGAGACCCTCGATTACTCGTACCAGAAGCAGCTGGAGCTGCTTCAGAAGGTGCGCCGCGGTGTCGCCGATGTGGCGACCTCGCGCAAGCGGCTGGAACTGCAGCTGAATCAGTTGCAGGGGCAGTCGTCCAAGCTGGAGGACCAGGGCCGCAAGGCGCTCGCGCTCGGCCGCGAGGACCTGGCCCGCGAGGCGCTGTCCCGGCGCGCCGCACTCCAGCAGCAGGTCACCGACCTGGAGACGCAGCACACCACGCTGCAGGGCGAGGAGGAGAAGCTCACTCTCGCGGCGCAGCGGCTGCAGGCAAAGGTCGATGCCTTCCGTACCAAGAAGGAGACCATCAAGGCCACCTACACCGCTGCCCAGGCGCAGACCCGGATCGGCGAGGCCTTCTCCGGCATCTCCGAAGAGATGGGCGATGTCGGTCTGGCGATCCAGCGGGCCGAGGACAAGACCCAGCAGCTGCAGGCCCGGGCCGGCGCGATCGACGAGCTGCTCGCCTCCGGAGCCCTGGACGACCCGACCGGGACGGCGAAGGACGACATCGCCGCCGAGCTGGACCGGATCTCCGGTGGTACGGATGTGGAGCTGGAGCTGCAGCGCATGAAGGCCGAGCTGGCCGGCGGTTCCACCCAGCAGCAGGCGATCGAGGGCGGCCCGCAGGATGCGGCGCAGCAGCAGTCGTCCCAGTCCCCGCACAAGTTCGACAAAAGTTAAGGCAGCGTCATGATCGTACGGATCATGGGGGAGGGTCAGGTCACACTGGCCGACAGTCATGTCGACGAGCTCAACGGGCTCGACGACGAACTGCTCGCCGAGATGGAGCGCGGCGACGGCCCCGCCTTCCGCTCCACCCTCCACGCGCTCCTCGCCAGGGTGCGCGAACTCGGTACCCCCTTGGCGGACGACTCCCTGGAGCCGTCCGAGCTGATCCTTCCGTCGTCCGACGCGACCCTCGAAGAGGTGCGCGCCATGCTCCGGGACGACGGGCTGATCCCCGGCTGACGTCGGCGCTCTCCAGCACTCGCACGGGTCCGTGCCCCGTGTCCGGTCCGCCGGACACGGGGCACGGCTGTGTCCGCGGCACGGCTGTGCCAGTGGCACGCAGCTCCGGCGGTTCAGCATGCTCCGTGCCGTCTTCGCCGTACGACCCGGACCGATTCCCGCGCGACACGCCGTAACGTAGCTTGACATGACCACCCTCGGAATCGGGGTGCTGCGCGTTCGGCACTGGCTGCGCAACCATCCCCTGGCGTTGGACGCCGCGCTCGCCCTGGCCGTGCTCGTGGCCATGATCATCGGGTCGTTCGTCGACGCGAACGCACCGCACGGCCCCACGTTCGGCACCCGCAGGCCCGAGGTGGGCAGTGTGCTCCTGATGGTGCTCGGTGCCATCGCGCTCATCTGGCGGCGGCGCAGTCCCATGCCGGTGCTCGCGGCCACCGCCGGGCTGACGCTCGTCGAGCTGGTGGGCTTCGACCCACCGGCCCCGGTGGTGATGAGTGCCGTCATCGCGCTGTACACCGTCGCCGCCCGCACCGACCGGCCCACCACCTGGCGGGTCGGTCTGCTGACCATGTCCGCGCTGACGGCCGCCGCGATGCTGTTCGGCTCGGCGCCCTGGTACAGCCAGCAGAACCTCGGGGTCTTCGCCTGGACCGGCATGGCCGGCGCCGCAGGGGACGCCGTCCGCTCCAGGCGCGCCTTCGTCGACGCGATCAGGGAGCGCGCCGAACGGGCCGAGCGCACCCGCGACGAGGAGGCACGGCGAAGGGTCGCCGAAGAGCGGCTGCGGATCGCCCGCGATCTGCACGACGTCGTCGCCCACCACATCGCCCTGGTCAACGTCCAGGCCGGGGTGGCCGCCCACGTCATGGACAAACGCCCCGACCAGGCCAAGGAGGCGCTGGCGCACATCCGGGAGGCCAGCCGCTCCGCGCTCAACGAACTCCGGGTCACCGTCGGGCTGTTGCGTCAATCCGGCGACCCGGAGGCGCCTACCGAACCGGCCCCGGGGCTCGCCGGCCTCGACGAGCTGGTGGACACCGTCCGGCGGGCCGGTCTCCCGGTCGAGGTGGCCTGCACCGACCGGTGGTCCCCGCTGCCCGCGGCCGTCGACCTGGCCGCGTACCGGGTGATCCAGGAGGCGCTGACCAATGTGCGCAAACACGCGGGCCCCGGGGCGAAGGCCGAGGTGAGTGTCGTACGGGTCGGGACCACGGCAGAGGTCACCGTGATCGACAACGGCACGGGTGGAGGCGGCCACAACGGGGACGGCGGCGGTCACGGCCTCCTCGGCATGCGTGAACGCGTCACCGCGCTCGGCGGCTCCCTCACCGCGGGGCCTCGCTACGGCGGCGGATTCCGGGTCCATGCGATCCTGCCCGTCGAGGCCCGGACGGCAGAGCCGGAGGAACCGGGCACGGCGGGCCGGACGGGGGAGAAGGTATGACACCGCCCATCAAGGTGCTGCTCGTCGACGACCAGGCGCTGCTGCGCAGCGCGTTCCGGGTGCTGGTCGACTCGGAGGCCGACATGGAGGTGGTCGGCGAGGCGGCGGACGGCGCTCAGGCCGTGGAACTGGCCCGCGCGACCCGCGCCGACGTGGTGCTGATGGACATTCGGATGCCCGGTACGGACGGACTCGCCGCGACCCGGATGATCAGCGCCGATCCGGAACTGGCGGATGTGCGGGTCGTCATGCTCACCACCTTCGAGGTGGACGAGTACGTGGTGCAGTCGCTGCGGGCCGGGGCGTCCGGTTTCCTCGGCAAAGGGGCGGAACCGGAGGAACTGCTCAATGCCATACGCATCGCCGCGGGCGGCGATGCGCTGCTCTCACCGGCCGCGACCAAGGGCCTGATCGCCACCTTCCTTGCGCAGCGCGACAGTTCGGGCGGTGACAGGCCGAGCGCCGCGGAGTACTCCGAGCGGCTCGCCGCGCTCACCGGCCGCGAACGCGAGGTGTTGGTCCTGGTCGCGGGCGGGCACTCCAACGACGAGATCGCCGAGCGGCTCGTCGTCAGCCCGCTCACCGTCAAGACCCATGTGAACAGGGCGATGGCGAAGCTGGGCGCCCGGGACCGGGCTCAATTGGTGGTAACTGCGTACGAATCAGGCCTGGTGCGCCCCAGGGTGGAGTGACGGGTGGAGATACGGCGTACTCCATCTGCGGTATGCGCGGCATAAGGAAGCGACCCTGGGGCGACGCCCGGGCCCCGGTGGATGAGCGATCGTACGGATGGGCCGGGTCTGTCCCCCAGCCGCCCGCCCACCTGCCGCGTAAGCCACAGAAGAGAGACCCACCCATGTCCTGGCTGTCCAGATTCAGCCTCGCGCAACGGGCCCTGATCGGGCTGATCTCGATCGTCGCGCTCGTATTCGGAGCGATCGCGATCCCGCAGCTCAAGCAGCAGTTGCTGCCCACCATCGAACTCCCGATGGTGTCGGTGCTCGCCCCCTATCAGGGAGCGTCCCCCGATGTGGTCGAGAAGCAGGTCGTCGAGCCGCTCGAGAATTCCGTCAAGGCCGTCGACGGCGTCACCGGTGTCACCTCGACCGCCAGCGAGGGCAACGCCGTCATCATGGCGAGCTTCGACTTCGGCAGCGAGGGCACCAAGCAGCTCGTCGCCGACATCCAGCAGGCGGTGAACCGCGCCCGCGCCCAACTTCCCGACGACGTGGACCCGCAGGTCATCGCCGGCTCGACGGACGACATCCCGACCGTCGTCCTTGCCGTCACCTCCGACAAGGACCAGCAGGCGCTCGCCGACCAGTTGGACCGCACGGTCGTCCCCGCTCTGGAGGACATCGACGGCGTCGGCCAGGTCTCCGTCGACGGTGTGCAGGACCTCCAGGTCTCCATCACCCCCGACGACAAGAAGCTCAGCGCCGCCGGTCTGAACGCCGCGACGCTCTCCCAGGCACTCCAGGCGGGCGGCGCGACCGTCCCCGCCGGTTCCTTCTCCGAGTCGGGCAAGAGCCGTACCGTCCAGGTCGGCGGCGCCTTCACCTCCCTGAAGCAGATCGAGGACCTGCGGGTCACCGTCCAGAACCCGGCTACGGGCGCCCTCGGCACGGCGGTCCGCGTCGGTGACGTCGCCACGGTGAAGCAGGAGCCGTCCACCGCGGTCTCCATCACCCGTACCAATGGCAAGCCGAGCCTCGCCGTGGTGGCCACGATGGACAAGGACGGCAGCGCCGTCGCCATCTCGGACGCGGTCAAGGACAAGCTCCCCGACCTCCGCAAGGACCTCGGCGCCGGCGCCGAACTGACCATCGTCTCCGACCAGGGCCCCGCCGTCTCCAAGGCGATCTCCGGTCTGACCACCGAGGGCGCGCTCGGTCTGCTCTTCGCGGTCATCGTGATCCTGGTCTTCCTCGCGTCGCTGCGCTCGACCCTGGTCACCGCGGTCTCCATCCCGCTCTCCGTGGTCCTCGCGCTGATCGTGCTCTGGACCCGCGACCTGTCGCTCAACATGCTCACGCTCGGCGCGCTGACCATCGCGATCGGCCGCGTCGTCGACGACTCGATCGTGGTCCTGGAGAACATCAAGCGTCACCTCGGCTACGGCGAGGAGCGCCAGTCCGCGATCATCACCGCGGTGAAGGAAGTGGCCGGCGCGGTCACCTCATCGACCCTCACCACGGTCGCCGTCTTCCTGCCGATCGGTCTCGTCGGCGGCATGGTCGGCGAGCTCTTCGGCTCGTTCTCGCTGACCGTCACCGCGGCCCTGCTGGCCTCCCTGCTGGTCTCACTGACCGTCGTCCCCGTCCTGTCCTACTGGTTCCTCCGCGCTCCGAAGGGCAGCACGGAGAACCCGGACGAGGCCCGTCGCAAGGCCGAGGAGAAGGAAGCCCGCAGCCGACTCCAGCGGCTCTATGTCCCGGTGCTGCGCTTCGCGACCCGGCGCCGTATCACCAGCATCGTGATCGCCATCGTGGTGCTGCTCGGCACCTTCGGCATGGCCCCGCTGCTGAAGACCAACTTCTTCGACCAGGGCGAGCAGGAAGTCCTTTCCATCAAGCAGGAGTTGACCCCCGGCACCAGCCTGGCGGCCGCCGACGAAGCGGCCAAGAAGGTCGAGAAGGTCCTCGCCGACGACGAGGGCGTCAAGAACTACCAGGTCACGGTCGGCTCCTCCGGCTTCATGGCCGCCTTCGGCGGTGGCACGGGAGCCAACCAGGCCTCGTACCAGGTGACGCTGAAGGATTCGGACGACTTCGACGCCACGCAGGACCGGATCGACGAGGCGCTCGGCAAGCTCGACGGCATCGGTGACACCACCATCGCCGCAGGCGACGGCTTCGGCAGCCAGGACCTCAGCGTCGTGGTCAAGGCCGCCGACGCGGACGTCCTGAAGAAGGCATCCGAAGAGGTACGGGCCGAGGTGGCCGAGCTCAAGGACGTCACAGACGTCCAGAGCGACCTGGCGCAGAGCGTCCCGCGGATCTCGGTCAAGGCCAACGCCAAGGCCGCGGACGCCGGCTTCAACCAGGCCACGCTCGGCGCGGCTGTCGCCGGAGCGGTGCGCGGCACCCCGTCCGGCAAGATGATCACGGATGACACCGAGCGTGACGTCGTCATCAAGTCCGCCCACCCGGCGACCACGATGGCCGAGCTGAAGAACCTCTCCCTCGGCCCGGTCAAGCTCGGCCGGATCGCCGATGTCGAGCTGGTCCCCGGACCGGTGTCGATGACGAGGATCGACGGCCAGCGCGCCGCGACCATCACCGCCAAGCCCACCGGTGACAACACCGGCGCGGTCAGTGCCTCGCTCCAGACGAAGATCAACGCTCTGAAGCTCCCGGACGGCGCCACCGCCACCATCGGCGGTGTCTCCGAGGACCAGAACGACGCGTTCCTGAAGCTCGGCCTGGCCATGCTGGCCGCGATCGCGATCGTCTTCATGCTGCTGGTGGCGACCTTCAAGTCCCTGATCCAGCCGCTGATCCTGCTGGTCTCCATCCCGTTCGCGGCAACCGGCGCGCTCGGCCTGCTCGTGGTCACCGGCACCCCGATGGGCGTACCGGCGATGATCGGCATGCTGATGCTGATCGGCATCGTGGTCACCAACGCGATCGTGCTGATCGACCTGATCAACCAGTACCGGACGCAGGGCATGGGCGTCGTCGAAGCAGTCATCGAGGGCGGCCGCCACCGGCTCCGCCCGATCCTGATGACCGCACTCGCGACGATCTTCGCCCTGCTCCCGATGGCGCTCGGCGTCACCGGCGAGGGCGGCTTCATCTCCCAGCCGCTCGCCGTCGTGGTGATCGGCGGCCTGGTCACCTCGACGCTGCTGACGCTGCTCCTGGTGCCGACGCTCTACGCGATGGTGGAGCTCCGCAAGGAGCGCCGGGCTAAGAAGAAGGCGGCCAAGCGCGCCGGGAAGACCGGCGTCCCGGCGCCGGCCGAGGCGGGGGACTCCACCGCCGAGGAGCCGGAACCCGCGAAGGCCTGACGCCCGCTGCAGACGAAAGGCCCCGGCACCGGTGAACGGTGCCGGGGCCTCCGCACGCCTGCGTGGCGTTGGGGGTCCGGGGCTTGCCCTTGGTTGCGGGAAGGGACGGGTGGGGGAGAAGGCCCCCCACAGGCGCACCCCGCCTGCGGCGCCCGCCCCCTACGGCAGCGCCAGCATCCGCTCCAGCGCGAGCTTCGCGTACTTCTCCGTCTCCGGGTCGACCTCGATCCGGTTGACCAGGTTTCCCTCGGCCAGCGATTCCAGCGCCCACACCAGGTGCGGCAGGTCGATCCGGTTCATCGTCGAGCAGAAGCACACCGTCTTGTCGAGGAAGACGATCTCCTTGTCCTCGGCCGCGAACCGGTTCGCCAGGCGTCGCACCAGGTTCAGCTCGGTGCCGATCGCCCACTTCGAGCCGGCCGGCGCCGCCTCCAGGGCCTTGATGATGTACTCCGTCGAGCCGACATGGTCCGCCGCCGCCACGACCTCGTGCTTGCACTCCGGGTGCACCAGCACGTTGACGTCCGGAATCCGCTCGCGCACATCGTTGACGGACTCGACGGAGAAGCGCCCGTGCACCGAGCAGTGCCCGCGCCACAGGATCATCCTGGCGCTGCGCAGCTCCTCGGCGGTCAGGCCGCCGTTCGGCTTGTGCGGGTTGTAGAGGACGCAGTCCTCCAGCGACATCCCCATGTCCCGGACCGCGGTGTTCCGCCCCAGGTGCTGGTCGGGCAGGAAGAGCACCTTGCCTGCCGAGGGCTCCCCCTGCTCGAAGGCCCACTCCAGCGCCCGCTTCGCGTTGGAAGAGGTGCAGATCGTGCCGCCGTGCTTGCCGGTGAAGGCCTTGATGTCGGCGGAGGAGTTCATGTACGAGACGGGTACGACCTGCTCGGCGACCCCGGCCTCGGTCAGCACGTCCCAGCACTCGGCGACCTGCTCGGCGGTGGCCATGTCGGCCATGGAACAGCCCGCCGCCAGGTCCGGCAGCACGACCTTCTGGTCGTCGGTGGTCAGGATGTCCGCGGACTCGGCCATGAAGTGCACACCGCAGAAGACGATGTACTCCGCCTCCGGGCGCGCGGCCGCGTCCCGGGCGAGCTTGAACGAGTCGCCGGTGACGTCCGCGAACTGGATGACCTCGTCGCGCTGGTAGTGGTGGCCGAGGATGAACACCTTGTCCCCGAGCTTCTCCTTGGCCGCGCGGGCACGCTCCACCAGGTCCGGGTCGGACGGGGATGGCAGGTCGCCGGGGCACTCGACGCCGCGCTCGCTCTTCGGGTCGGCATCGCGGCCGAGGAGGAGCAGCGCGAGGGGCGTCGGCTGGACGTCGAGATCCTGGACGGGGTGGGCCGTGGTCACGTCACGCACCCTTTCTTCTCTGCGGAGGAGCCTTTTCGTCGAAATGACGCTATCTATCATAACCGCTTTATGTCACTTTGACGATGGCCATAGTGTCGATGTGACGCATCCCCCGGGACAGTTGTTGTGCGAGCATGAATGGAACAGGCAAGCGCTCGGCCCGGAATGAATCCGCGGTCCCGACGGTTGCAACGTCGGCAAGCAGTCTCCGTACAACCCGGGAGAGAAGCAGATGTCCGTATCGGACGAGACCACCACCGTGAGCGACGGCATCCTCCTGTCCGACGCCGCCGCAGCCAAGGTCAAGGGCTTGCTGGAGCAGGAAGGCCGTGACGACCTGGCGCTGCGCGTCGCCGTCCAGCCCGGCGGCTGCTCGGGCCTGCGCTACCAGCTCTTCTTCGACGAGCGTTCGCTCGACGGCGATGTCGTGAAGGACTTCGACGGCGTCAAGGTCGTCACCGACCGGATGAGTGCTCCGTACCTGGGTGGCGCCTCCATCGACTTCGTCGACACCATCGAGAAGCAGGGCTTCACGATCGACAACCCGAACGCCACGGGCTCCTGCGCCTGCGGCGACTCCTTCAGCTAGGCCCTGAAGGCAGCGGCAGAACAGCAGAACGGCGGCGGCCCCGGATTCCGGGGCCGCCGCCGTTGTCGTACGCGGCGGGCGTCAGGCGCGGGGCACATCGCCGCCCGACGCCGCGTCGACCACCGTCCGGTCACCGAGCGGGGCGTCGAGCGTCACCGTCCGGGTCAGCTCCTTGACGATCATGATGCAGACCTTTTTCTCGTCCGGCTGCGACTCCGTCACCGTCACCCGTACCGTCCGCCCGTCCTCGGTCGCGCTCGCCGCGTACGTGCTGCACACCCCGCCCCAGAACGTCACGGACAGGGTCCGTCCGTCGGCGCTGTACGACAGGATCTGCCGCCGGGTCTTCTCCGTGTCCCCTGGGGGCGGGGTCGTCGCCGACGGTGCGTCCTTCGTCAGATACGCAGGGTCCACGGCGACCTGGGGCACGGTGTCACCTGTGCCGCCCGCCGCCGGCCGCACGGAGAAGAGCCAGGACGGTACGAGCGTCTGCTTGCCCGCCACATACTGTTTCGTCAGGCCGAACACCGCCTTGTCGACCGTCACGGTCGTCGTCGGCCGCTCCGGCCCGGTCCGCTTCCCGCACGGGATCTCGGGCGACTTCAAGCCATCCTCCAGCGGTACGGGAGTGGCGCACCCGCCGAGATCCGCGCGCCCGTCCGGCCGGGACGCCGCCCCGTTCAGCCGCTTCAGCGCCTCGCCCGCGCTGATCACCGGATAACTGTCGCCCTTCTCCAGCCCCTTCAACTGCCCGCTGCCGCCGACCACTTCACCGCCCGAGCCCACCTGGACCCCGGTCGACCAGCCGTACGTGGGAAGTCCGTCCACCACCGGGTCGGCGTTCACCACCCGTACCGAACCCATGAGTTGGCGGGCATCGAGAGTGGCGTCATCCTGCCCGACCGCCTTCAGGACCGGCGCGGCAGCGGCCCTGGCGGCGCTCTCGCTCACCGGGGAGCCCGAACCGTCCGGGGCCACTTTCTTGCTCGAACAGACCGTGGTGCTCTCGCAGTTGTCCGTTCCCCCGGAGCCGTACCGGGCGAAGCTCCAGGTGCCCGGAGCCTGCTTGTTCACCCGGAGGACCGGGCCCGAGCCGTCCCCGTCGGACCCCACCTTCCAGGCCGTGCCCTCCGCCCGCGGTGTGCCCTGCAGCCCCAGTGCCTTCGCCAGCCGGGCCACCTCCGCCGCGGAGACGGTCCCCTCCGCGCGCTGTACCGCGGCCGTACGCGGCCCCTCGGGCAGCTCGCCGGACGCGCGGTAGACCACCTGACCGCCGTCCGGATCGGGCTCGCCGGGCGCGATGCCCCGCGAGGACCCCTCGGGCGCCGTCGGGTCGCCCGCGCGCTCGTCCAGGGCCAGCAGGGGCGGGGTGTGCCCCCCGCTGTCCGCCGCGCTGCCGCTGCCGCCGTCGCCGCCCGCGGCGGTCGAGGCCCAGTACGCACCGCCGCCCCCGGCCAGCAGTACGGCTGCCGCCACCGAGGCCACGGCGAGCGGCGAACGCCGCCGGGGACCGGTCACATCGTTGTCGGGTCGCTCGGTGCTCACCGGATCGCTCCTTCGCCTGCATCGCCGTCACACGCCGTCACCCGGCCTGTCGTCCGTCCCACGGGTGGGGACATCGGTGGGACGGGGTACGGGAGCGCACGGTTCCCCCAGGGGCGTCGGGCGCGACCGGTGCCGGTCTCAGTCGCCGTACTCGGACATGGCGTCGATCAAGCGGGCGGAGGCGGCCGGCACGTTCACCCCGTGAATCAGGGACGGCGCCACCCGAACGGGGGCAGACTTCGCGGGGACCACCCAGTGCGGCGCCATCCGCGCGCAGTCACCGCGCAGCTCGGCCAGGCTGATCTCGGACTCGCGCGTAGCGATGTGGTGGTTCCGCATATCCGCACCGTAGGCACCACGCGCCCCAGGAGGAAAGCCCTACTATCGGGTAGTTTTTCCCCCCTTCAGGGTGAGTACGGGGAACGGGTAGCGTGAACTGTCACGCAGCCCCGGGAATGCAGTCACCCGTTCCCCCCGATCTCCGCAGGAGCAGTCTCCCCGTGCGAATCGCAGTCACCGGCTCCATCGCCACCGACCACCTCATGACCTTCCCCGGCCGTTTCGCCGACCAGCTGGTCGCGGATCAGCTGCACACGGTCTCGCTCTCCTTCCTGGTCGACAACCTCGACGTGCGCCGGGGCGGTGTCGCCGCCAACATCTGCTTCGGCATGGGTCTGCTGGGCGCGAACCCGATCCTGGTCGGCGCCGCGGGCTCCGACTTCGACGAGTACCGCGCCTGGCTCGACCGCCACGGTGTCGACACCGGTTCGGTCCGGATCTCCGAGGTCCTGCACACCGCCCGTTTCGTCTGTACGACGGATGCCGACCACAACCAGATCGGCTCCTTCTACACGGGCGCGATGAGCGAGGCCCGGCTCATCGAGCTGAAGTCCGTCGCCGACCGCGTGGGCGGCCTCGACCTCGTCTCGATCGGCGCCGACGACCCCGAGGGGATGCTTCGCCACACCGAGGAGTGCCGCACCCGCGGAATCCCGTTCGCCGCGGACTTCTCGCAGCAGATCGCGCGGATGGGGGGCGACGAGATCCGGATCCTCCTCGACGGCGCCACGTACCTCTTCTCCAACGAGTACGAGAAGGGCCTCATCGAGTCCAAGACCGGCTGGAGCGACGAGGAGATCCTGTCCAAGGTCGGTCACCGGGTCACCACGCTCGGCGCCCGCGGTGTCCGGATCGAGCGGGCCGGCCAGGAGACGATCGAGGTCGGCTGCCCGGAGGAGGAGACCAAGGCCGACCCGACCGGTGTCGGCGACGCCTTCCGGGCCGGATTCCTCTCCGGTCTCGCCTGGGGCGTCGGCCTGGAGCGCGCCGCCCAGGTCGGCTGCATGCTCGCCACCCTGGTCATCGAGACGGTCGGCACCCAGGAGTACACCCTGCGCCGCGCCCACTTCATGGACCGCTTCACCAAGGCGTACGGCCACGACGCC
>NZ_JBVHDS010000003.1:268024-500703 GCF_055563255.1 Streptomyces sp. NPDC002958
GCCGCCGCCGAGGTCCGTACGCATCTGGGCTGATCCCCGGGAGCGGCCGCAGTCGGGTCAGTCGGCGGACCACGTAGGCCGAGCCGAGGTCCGCCGGCTCCCCGCGCACGTGCGTACGGCCACGCCGCCGCCGAGGTCCGTACGCATCTGGGCTGATCCCCGGGAGCGGCCGCAGTCGGGTCAGTCGGCGGACCACGTAGGCCGAGCCGAGGTCCGCCGGTTCCCCGCGCACGTGCGTACGGCCACGCCGCCGCCGAGGTCCGTACGCATCTGGGCTGATCCCCGGGAGCGGCCGCAGTCAGGTCAGTCGGCGGACCACATAGGCCGAGCCGAGGTCCGCCGGCTCCTCGCCCACATACTCCTGCTCGCGCATCGCGCACCAGGCCGGGATGTCCAGGCGTGCCGCCTCGTCGTCGGAGAGGACGGTCACGGTTCCGCCCGGCGGGACCTCCCCGATCACCTTTGCGAGCTCGATCACCGGGATCGGGCACCGCTTCCCGAGGGCGTCGACCACCAGGGACGTGGTCGCGGCGGGGGAGGGGGCCGCCGAAACGGGCGCACCCAGCCTCTCCCGTACCTCTGCCACCACTCTCGGCAGCACGTCCAGGAATCGGTCGACGTCCCCGTCCGCGGTGCCGGTCGGCAGTGACACCCGTACGTTCCCCTCCGACAGCACCCCCATCGCCCTGAGCACATGGCTCGGTGTCAGCGTGCTGCTTGTGCAGGACGAACCAGATGATACGGAGAATCCGGCCCGGTCCAGTTCATGGAGCAATGTCTCGCCGTCGACATAGAGACAGGAGAAGGTCACCAGATGCGGCAGCCGCCGCGCCGGATCACCGACCACCTCCACATCGGGCACCAGCTGTGGCACCCGGGCCCTGATGCGGTCCACCAGGGCCCGCAGTCGTACGGACTCGGCGGCCGCCTCCGCCCGCACCGCCCGCAGCGAAGCCGCCGCGGCCACGATCGCCGGAAGGTTCTCGAACCCCGCGGCCCGCCCCGACTCCCGTTCGTCGGCCGGTCCCTGAGCCGCGAACCGCACCCCCTTGCGTATCGCCAGCAGCCCGACCCCCGAGGGGCCGCCCCACTTGTGCGCGCTGGCCACCAGCAGCGACCAGCCGTCCGGCACCGGCGCCCAGCCCAGCGACTGCGCGGCGTCCACCAGCAGCGGCACCTCCGCCGCCCGGCAGACCTCCGCGACCTCGGCCACCGGCTGTTCGGTGCCGACCTCGTGATTGGCAGACTGCAGACAGGCCAGCGCGGTGTCCTCGCGCAGCACCTGCGCGTACGCCGCCGCACTCACCGCCCCCGAACGGTCCACCGCGACCTCGGAGACCGACCCGCCCTCCGTCTCATGGGCGGCGGCCGAGTGCAGCACCGACGAGTGTTCGACCGCGGAGACGACCAGATGGCGGCCGACACGCCGACGCCCCGCGAGAGCCCCGGAAATTCCGGAGTGCACCGCCCGCGTCCCCGAAGGAGTGAAGATGAGCTCGTCCGGACGGCACCCGACGGCCTCCGCGGTGGCCTCCCGGGCCGCGTCCAGTAGCATCCGGGCCCGCCGACCCTCGCGGTAGAGCCTGGCCGGGTCGGCCCATCCCTCGTCCAGCGCGGCAAGCAGCGCCTGGCGGGCGACGGGGTGCAGGGGGGCGGAGGATGCGGCGTCGAAGTAGGGCACATGTCCACGCTAGTGCCCCTCCCGGCAGGCTTCGCCCCGTCGCGCCGCCCAGCACGCACGCTCCGGGCGTCGGCCAAAGGCCCTGGTAGCTCCTTCCCCCAGCTCTCAACTTCGTTCGAGCAGGGGAGAGCCCCCATCCAAGGACTTCCGGCCGCCCTGCGATCGCCCGCCTGGACGACGCTCCTTCCGGGCAAACACTGCCGGTCACGGGACTGGCCGCGCAGGGCCGCGTCCGGGGACGGGCCGCCCGCACAGCCAGGAGAGGGGGCGTCAGATGGTGGTCGGAGGCGCGAATTCCACCCCTTCGGGGAGTCGGACGGCGCGTTGGGCACCCTCCCCGCGCGACCCCAAATAGCGTCCAGTAGGGTTTGGTCCGCATAAACATCCAAACCCCTGCCCGCGTCAGGGCGGCGACCGACCAGAAAGACGGCCGCGCCGACCGCGCGGGCGAGACTCTCGGGAAGGCGCTACGTGAGTCCCAACGGCTCCGACCGCTCGTCGCGGCGCCCGATGCGGCGGAAGCTGCCGCAGGTGCTGACTGCGGGCCTGATCCTGCTGACCGCCACCGGTTGCACATACGAGGACTTCCCCCGCCTTGGTATGCCCACGCCGGTAACGGAAGAGGCACCACGGATCCTTTCCCTCTGGCAGGGCTCGTGGGCGGCAGCGCTCGCCACGGGCGTGCTGGTCTGGGGCCTGATCCTGTGGAGCGTCATCTTCCACCGGCGCAGCCGCACCAAGGTCGAGGTTCCTCCGCAGACCAGGTACAACATGCCCATCGAGGCGCTGTACACCGTGGTCCCTCTGATCATCGTCTCGGTGTTCTTCTACTTCACCGCGCGCGATGAATCGAAGCTCCTTTCGCTCTCCCCGGAGCCCGCCCACACCATCAACGTGGTCGGCTACCAGTGGAGCTGGGGCTTCAACTACATCGAGAACGTGGACGGCTCGACCGCCACGGGCAACGAGATCCCCAAGGAACTCGACGCCATCCCGGACAAGTACCGGAAGGACTTCCCCAAGGGTGCGGAGGGCGTCTACGACGTCGGCGTTCCGGGCACCCGGAACCCGCAGAACGGCAACCCGGGTCCGACCCTGTGGCTGCCGAAGGGTGAGAAGGTCCGGTTCGTTCTGACTTCGCGTGACGTCATCCACTCCTTCTGGGTGGTGCCGTTCCTCATGAAGCAGGACGTCATTCCGGGCCACACCAACGCCTTTGAGGTGACTCCCAACCAGGAGGGCACCTTCATGGGCAAGTGCGCCGAGCTCTGCGGCGTCGACCACTCCCGGATGCTCTTCAACGTCAAGGTCGTCTCCCCGGAGCGCTACCAGGCGCACCTCGAGGAGCTGGCGGAGAAGGGCCAGACGGGCTACGTGCCGGCCGGTATCGAGCAGACTGACCCGGCCAGGAATGCGGAGACGAACAAACTGTGAGCATCCTCAACGAACCTCAGGGTGCCGCGGCAGCAGACGACTCGTACGAGGACGAGCTGCCGGTCCGGCGCAAGCAGCCGGGAAACGTCGTCGTCAAGTGGCTGACCACCACTGACCACAAGACGATTGGCACGCTCTACCTGGTCACGTCGTTCGCGTTCTTCTGCATCGGCGGTCTGATGGCGCTCTTCATGCGCGCCGAACTGGCCCGTCCCGGCACGCAGATCATGTCGAACGAGCAGTTCAACCAGGCGTTCACGATGCACGGCACGATCATGCTGCTGATGTTCGCGACGCCGCTGTTCGCCGGATTCGCGAACTGGATCATGCCGCTGCAGATCGGCGCGCCCGACGTGGCGTTCCCGCGGCTGAACATGTTCGCGTACTGGCTGTACCTCTTCGGCTCGCTCATCGCGGTGGCCGGCTTCCTCACCCCGCAGGGTGCGGCCGACTTCGGCTGGTTCGCCTACTCCCCGCTCTCGGACGCGGTCCGTTCACCGGGTATCGGCGCCGACATGTGGATCATGGGTCTGGCCTTCTCCGGATTCGGCACGATCCTCGGTTCGGTCAACTTCATCACCACGATCATCTGCATGCGCGCCCCTGGCATGACGATGTTCCGCATGCCGATCTTCGTGTGGAACGTGCTGCTGACCGGTGTGCTGGTCCTGCTGGCCTTCCCGGTCCTCGCCGCCGCGCTCTTCGCGCTGGAGGCGGACCGTAAATTCGGTGCACACATCTTCGACGCGGCCAATGGCGGCGCATTGCTCTGGCAGCACCTCTTCTGGTTCTTCGGCCATCCAGAGGTGTACATCATCGCTCTGCCATTCTTCGGAATCATTTCCGAAGTGATTCCGGTGTTCAGTCGCAAGCCGATGTTCGGCTACATCGGTCTGATCAGCGCCACGATCGCCATCGCAGGCCTCTCCGTGACCGTGTGGGCGCACCACATGTACGTCACCGGCGGTGTGCTGTTGCCATTCTTCTCGTTCATGACCTTCCTCATCGCGGTGCCAACCGGTGTGAAGTTCTTCAACTGGATCGGCACGATGTGGAAGGGATCGTTGTCCTTCGAGACACCGATGCTCTGGGCCATCGGCTTCCTGATCACCTTCACCTTCGGTGGTCTGACCGGCGTGATCCTGGCATCGCCCCCGCTGGACTTCCACGTCTCGGACTCGTACTTCGTCGTCGCGCACTTCCACTACGTCATCTTCGGCACCGTGGTCTTCGCGATGTTCTCCGGATTCCACTTCTGGTGGCCGAAGTTCACCGGCAAGATGCTGGACGAGCGGCTCGGCAAGATCACCTTCTGGACGCTGTTCGTGGGCTTCCACGGCACGTTCCTGGTGCAGCACTGGCTGGGTGCCGAGGGCATGCCGCGTCGTTACGCGGACTACCTCGCCGCAGACGGGTTCACCGCGCTGAACACGATCTCGACGATCTCCTCGTTCCTGCTCGGCCTGTCGATGCTGCCGTTCTTCTACAACGTGTGGAAGACCGCCAAGTACGGCAAGAAGATCGAGGTCGACGACCCGTGGGGCTACGGCCGTTCGCTGGAGTGGGCGACCTCCTGCCCGCCGCCGCGGCACAACTTCCTCACCCTGCCGCGGATCCGTTCCGAATCCCCGGCGTTCGACCTGCATCACCCGGAGATCGCGGCGCTCGAGCAGCTGGAGCACCACTCCGAGGACGACAAGGCCCTCGCTGGTGGTAAGGAGGCCGGCAAGTGAAGATCCAGGGCAAGATGTTCCTCTGGCTGAGCGTCTTCATGCTCGCCATGGCCGTCACGTACGGCGTGTGGTCGAAGGAGCCGGTCGGTACCACCGCGCTCGTCCTGGCCTTCGGTCTGACCGTCATGATCGGCTTCTACCTGGCCTTCACGGCGCAGCGGGTCGACGCCATGGCTCAGGACAACAAGGAAGCCGATGTGGCGGACGAGGCCGGCGAGGTGGGGTTCTTCTCCCCGCACAGCTGGCAGCCGCTCTCGCTGGCCATCGGTGGTGCCCTTGCCTTCATGGGCGTCATCTTCGGCTGGTGGCTGCTCTACTTCTCGATCCCGGTGATCCTGATCGGCCTGTTCGGCTGGGTCTTCGAGTACTACCGCGGTGAGAACCGCACCCAGTGACACCGAGTCACCGCTCCACCTGACGGGGGGCCCGTACTTCTTCCACCAAAAGAAGTACGGGTCCCCCGTTTGCAGTCACAATGCGCGCTTAAAGGGATGAATCTCCATAGCGTGTGTTCATGAACCAGACGCCGCGCATCCGCCCCGAAGTGAGCTGCACTCTGCTGGTCGTGACCCTGGTCGCAGGTGTGACCGCCTGTGGCGGGTCCGACGGCCACCCGCTCGCGGCGAAACCGTACGACGCGGTGGACGAGATCTCCGTCAACGCCCCCGAGGGCGACGAGAAGGCCGACCCCGACAAGCCCCTCGAAGTCACCGTCAAGGGTGACGACGGCCGGATCACGGACGTGACGGCCGTGGACACGACCGAACGCCATCTGGCGGGCGAGCTGGACGCCGACGGGAAGCGCTGGCACTCCACCTCCCCGCTGGCCGCCGGCACCCGCTACACGGTCCGGGTCAGCATGGAGGACGACGACGGCGCCCCGGGCAGTCGCACGCTCTCCTTCGAGACCGCGTCCGCCAGAACCAAGAAGCTCCTGAATGTCACCTTCGGCCCCCAGGCGGGCACCTACGGTGTCGGACAGCCCGTCACGGCGGAACTCAGTGCTCCGGTCAAGGACAAGGCGTCCAGGGCCATCGTGGAGCGCGCCCTGCGGGTCCGTTCCGCGCCCGCCGTGACCGGCTCCTGGTACTGGGTCGACGACAAGATCCTGCACTACCGCCCCAAGGACTACTGGCCCGCCAACGCCACCATCGACGTCACCAGCGGCCTGGCCGGCATCAAGGTGACCGACACCATGTCCGGAGCCCCCACGAAGGCGCTGAAACTCACCACGGGCGACCGTATCGAGGCCATCACCGACGCCGCCGCGCACACTCTGACGGTCAAGCGCAACGGGAAAGTGATCAACACCATTCCGGTGACCACCGGCAAGCCCGGCTTCGCCACCCGAAACGGCATCAAGGTCGTGCTGAGCAAGGAGCGCTCCGTGCGCATGCGCGGTGAGACGATCGGCATCTCGGAGGACTCGTCCGACTCGTACGACATGCTGGTCTACTACGCGGCCCGCGTCACCTGGAGCGGTGAGTACGTGCACGCGGCTCCCTGGTCCACCGGCTCGCAGGGGCTCGCGAACGTCAGCCACGGCTGTACGGGCATGGCCACCAGCATGGCCGAGTGGTTCTACAACACCGTGCGCACGGGAGACATCGTCGAGGTCGTCGGCAGCGAGGGCGAGATGATGACGCCGTTCGACAACGGCTACGGCGACTGGAACCTGTCCTGGGACAAATGGCAGGAGGGCAGCGCCCTGCAGAAGAACGACACGCCGGAGCGCACGGACACGATCCAGGCGGCACGACTGCGCCCCGAGGTCTGACCGGCCCGGACAGTGCGCTGCCCCTCAGCTGGACCGCAGACGGAGCTGCGGCAGGCCTCCGAGAGGCTCTCAGGCGTCCAAGCAGAGCCTGCTGCGCAGCAGGGCGGCCAGGGCGTCCGCGAACTCGACCGGCTCGACCGGCAGGGTCACCGCGGCGTCCGCACGGCTCCAGGTGGCCAGCCAGGCGTCCTGCGGGCGCCCGATCAGCAGCAGTACGGGCGGGCAGTGGAAGATCTCGTCCTTGATCTGCCGGCAGACGCCCATGCCGCCCGCGGGTGCCGTTTCGCCGTCCAGCACACAGACGTCGATGCCGCCCTTGTCCAGCGCCTCCAGGACGGCGGGCAGGGTGGCGCACTCCAGGAACTCCACCGGTGGAACATCGGCCGCGGGCCTGCGCCCGGCTGCCAGCCTCACCTGCTCACGGGTGTTGGCGTCGTCGCTGTAGACCAGGACCGTGGCGGTCGGCTGCATTGTTCCTCCGTGACGTCTGTGTCTTCGGGGCTTTCCGGGCATGAACCGATGCGCGGATCGTACTCCGCCCGATGGCCTGTCAGCACCGCTTGGGACAGCGGATTCATGGGCCGTTCGGGGAAGGCACACCCTGTTGACACACCGAACGGCACCCCCCGGAGTGAGGGCGGGATAAGGGACCGACATAATGTCGGTCGTGGCGACAGCAACGACAGTAGAAACCGGGCACGCGCACCCGTCGGTCAATCGACCGAACCTCACCAGCGTCGGAACCATCATCTGGTTGAGTTCCGAGCTGATGTTCTTCGCGGCCCTCTTCGCGATGTACTTCACCCTGCGATCGGTGATGGGGCCGGAACACTGGGAGGAAATGGCTTCGGCCCTGAACTTCCCGTTCTCGGCGACGAACACCACGATCCTGGTGCTCTCCTCACTCACCTGCCAGCTCGGCGTCTTCGCCGCGGAGCGGGGCGACGTGAAGAAGCTCCGTACCTGGTTCGTGATCACTTTCGTGATGGGTGCGATCTTCATCGGAGGCCAGATCTTCGAGTACACCGAGCTGGTGAAGGAGGAGGGCCTCTCGCTTTCCTCCGACCCGTACGGCTCGGTGTTCTACCTGACGACCGGCTTCCACGGGCTGCACGTGACAGGCGGTCTCATCGCCTTCCTGCTCGTTCTGGGCAGGACATACGCAGCCAAGAGGTTCACCCACGAACAGGCGACCGCCGCCATCGTCGTGTCCTATTACTGGCACTTCGTCGATGTCGTGTGGATCGGCCTCTTCGCCACGATCTACATGATCAAGTAACCGGGCTCGAACCCGAACCACATCCAGCATCGACGCAGAAGATCCTGACACCGGGGTAATCCGTGAAAAAGCTCTCCGCACGACGACGCCATCCGTTGGCGGCGGTCGTCGTCCTACTCCTCGCGCTGGCGGCCACTGGGGGGCTGTACGCCGCGTTTGCGCCCGCGAGTAAGGCGCAGGCCGACGAAACCGCCCAGTCCCTCGCCATCGATGAGGGCAAGAAGCTGTACTCCGTCGGTTGCGCCAGCTGCCACGGAACCGGCGGTCAGGGCACCACCGACGGGCCGAGCCTGGTCGGCGTGGGCTCCGCCGCCGTGGACTTCCAGGTCGGTACGGGCCGTATGCCGGCGCAACAGCCGGGTGCCCAGGTACCGAAGAAGAAGGTCATCTACAGCCAGGCCGAGATCGACCAGCTGGCGGCGTACATCGCGTCGCTCGGCGCGGGCCCGATCGTTCCGACCGAGAACCAGGTCAGCCCTGAGGGTGCGGACATCGCCAAGGGTGGCGATCTGTTCCGTACCAACTGCGCGCAGTGCCACAACTTCACCGGTGAGGGTGGTGCGCTGTCGAACGGCAAGTACGCGCCCGGCCTCAAGGACGTGGACCCGAAGCACATCTACGAGGCCATGCAGACCGGCCCGCAGAGCATGCCGTCCTTCCCGGACACGACGATGCCCGAGCAGGAGAAGCGGGACATCATCGCGTACATCCAGACCGTGAACGGTGCCCAGACGGAGAACCCGGGTGGTCTCAAGCTGGGTGGCCTGGGGCCGGTCAGTGAGGGCTTGTTCGCCTGGGTCTTCGGGCTCGGCGCACTGATCGCACTCGCCATTTGGGTCGCGGCCCACACCGCTAAGGCCAAGAAGTCATGAGTAGCCAAGAGATTCCAGACGAGAACCTGCCCGCTGAGCAGGACACCGCGCACGGCGCGGTAAAGGTCGCGGACGACCCGTTCGCCGACCCAGGGCTGCCGGCCCACAAGCCGCGCATCCAGGACATCGACGAACGGGCCGCGAAGCGCTCCGAGCGCACCGTCGCGCTCATGTTCACGGTGTCCATGCTGGCGACGATCGGCTTCATCGCCTCGTACGTCATCTTCCCGGTCGACAAGATCGTGTACATCTGGCCCTTCGGCCATGTGAGCGCGCTCAACTTCTCCCTGGGTCTGACCCTGGGCGTGGCCCTCTTCGCGATCGGCGCCGGTGCCGTCCACTGGGCGCGCACGCTGATGTCCGATGTGGAGGTCGCCGACGAGCGGCACGCCATCGAGGCCGAGCCCGAGGTCAAGGCGAAGGTTCTCGAGGATTTCGCGGCAGGTGCCCAGGAGTCCGCGCTCGGCCGGCGCAAGCTGATTCGCAACACCATGTTCGGCGCGCTGGCCCTGGTGCCGCTCTCCGGTGTGATGCTGCTGCGTGACCTCGGTCCGCTGCCGGAGAAGAAGCTCCGCAGCACCCTGTGGGCCAAGGGCAAGCAGCTCATCAACATGAACACCATGGAGCCGCTGCGTCCCGAGGACATCTCCGTCGGTTCGCTGACCTTCGCCATGCCCGAGGGCCTGGAGGAGGACGCGCACGACTTCCAGAACCAGATCGCCAAGGCCGCGCTGATGATCATCCGCATCGAGCCGGACGACATCAAGGACAAGCGCGAGCGCGAGTGGGCGCACGAGGGAATCGTCGCCTTCTCCAAGATCTGCACCCACGTCGGCTGCCCGATCAGCCTGTACGAGCAGCAGACCCATCACGTGCTCTGCCCGTGCCACCAGTCCACCTTCGACCTCTCCGACGGCGCCCGCGTCATCTTCGGTCCGGCCGGTCACGCCCTTCCGCAGCTGCGGATCGGTGTGAACGCCGAGGGCAACCTCGAAGCGCTCGGTGACTTCGCAGAGCCCGTCGGTCCTGCTTTCTGGGAGCGCGGATGAGTACTGCGACCACGAACACATCTGGTGCTGCCGCACCGGGCAATCGCAAGGCGCCCGCCGGTGAGCGGGTGGCCGACTGGGCGGACGGTCGGCTCGGGATCTACTCCCTGGCCAAGGCCAACATGCGCAAGATCTTCCCGGACCACTGGTCCTTCATGCTCGGTGAGATCGCCCTCTACAGCTTCATCATCATCATCCTCACGGGTGTGTATCTGACGCTGTTCTTCCAGCCGAGCATGAGCGAAGTCGTGTACCACGGCTCGTACGAGCCGATGCAGGGCGTCCGGATGTCCGAGGCCTACGCCTCGACACTGGACATCAGCTTCGACGTCCGCGGTGGTCTGCTGGTCCGCCAGATCCACCACTGGGCCGCGCTGATCTTCCTGGCCGCCATGTTCGTGCACATGATGCGCGTCTTCTTCACGGGTGCGTTCCGCAAGCCGCGTGAGATCAACTGGCTGTTCGGCTTCCTGCTGTTCGTGCTGGGTATGTTCACCGGCTTCACCGGCTACTCGCTCCCGGACGACCTGCTCTCCGGTACGGGTGTCCGCTTCACCCAGGGCGCGATCCTGTCGATGCCGATCGTCGGCACGTACCTCTCGATGTTCCTGTTCGGCGGAGAGTTCCCCGGCCACGACTTCGTCGCCCGGTTCTACTCGATCCACATCCTGCTGCTGCCGGGCATCATGCTCGGTCTCGTGGTGGCGCACTTGATCCTGGTCTTCTACCACAAGCACACGCAGTTCGCCGGTCCGGGCCGCACCAACAAGAACGTCGTCGGCATGCCGCTGATGCCGGTCTACATGGCGAAGGCCGGTGGCTTCTTCTTCCTGGTCTTCGGCATCATCACCATCATCGCGGCCATCGCCACGATCAACCCGATCTGGAACATCGGCCCGTACCGCCCGGATCAGGTGTCCACCGGCGCCCAGCCCGACTGGTACATGGGCTTCGCCGAGGGTCTGATCCGAGTGATGCCTGGCTGGGAGATCAACCTCTGGGGCCACACGCTGGTCCTCGGGGTGTTCATTCCGCTGATGGCCTTCGGACTGGTACTCGCGATCATCGCGGTCTACCCGTTCATCGAGTCCTGGATCACCGGGGACAAGCGCGAGCACCACATCCTGGACCGCCCGCGCAACGCTCCGACCCGGACGGCCTTCGGCGTCGCCTGGATCACCGAGTACGTCGTCGTCTTCATCGGTGGTGCCAACGACCTGTGGGCCACGCACTTCCACCTGTCGCTGAACGCCATCTCCTGGTTCGTCCGGATCTTCATCTTCGTGGGCCCGGTCATCGCGTTCATCGTCACCCGGCGGATCTGTCTCGGCCTCCAGCGCCGCGACAAGGAGAAGGTGCTGCACGGGCGCGAGTCCGGCCTGATCAAGCGCCTGCCGCACGGTGAGTTCGTCGAGGTCCACGAGCCGCTCGGCCCCGAGCAGCTGCACACGCTCACCGCGCACGAGCAGTACAAGCCGGTCGAGATCGGCCCGACGGTCGACGAGAACGGTGTCGAGCGCAAGGTGCCCGCACTGCAGAAGCTGCGGGCCAGGCTCAGCAAGGGCTACTACGGCGAGAACAACCAGATCGCCAAGCCCACCGCCGAGGAGTACAAGGAGATCACCAGCGGCCACGGTCACCACTGATCGCTTGAACTGATCGCCACAGCAGGAGCCCCGTCCGATCCGATGGACGGGGCTCTTCGCTGTCCCCTGCGCTCGATAGGGTGGGGGTGAATCCCTTATCGGCTGTGGACCCCAGGAGCGGACCATGAACGTTGTGACCCCGGTCGGCGGCGACAGCGTGGCGGACCGTTCCTGGCCCGGCGTGCTGAACCCCCTGCTGCGCGGCGAGGACCTGACCGCGGACGACACCGCGTGGGCGATGGACCGCATCATGAGCGGTGAGGCGACCGATGTGCAGATCGCCGGTTTCGCGGTGGCCCTGCGCGCCAAGGGCGAGACGGTCGACGAGGTGTCCGGCCTGGTGCGCGCGATGTACGAGCACGCCAACACCATCCACGTACCCGGTCGTACGGTCGACATCGTCGGCACCGGCGGCGACCTCGCCAAGACGGTCAACATCTCCACGATGTCGGCGATCGTCATCGCGGGCACCGGCGCCAGGGTCGTCAAGCACGGCAATCGGGCCTCCTCGTCGGCGAGCGGTTCCTCCGATGTGCTGGAGAAGCTCGGCGTCAATCTGGAGCTCAGCGCGCAGCGGGTCGTCGAGGTCGCCGAGGAGGCGGGCATCACCTTCTGCTTCGCGGTGAAGTTCCACCCCGCGCTGCGGTACGCGGCCAGGGCCCGCAAGGAGCTCGGCGCCCAGACCACGTTCAACATCCTCGGGCCGCTCACCAACCCGGCCAAGGTGCGCTCCCAGGCCATAGGCGTCGCCGACCTGAAGATGGCGCCCATCGTCGCCGGTGTCCTTGCCGAGCGCGGCAATTCGGCGCTGGTCTTCCGCGGCGACGACGGCCTGGACGAGCTGACGACGACCGCGACCTCGCGGGTCTGGGTGGTCCGGGACGGATCGGTGCGCGAGGAGGCGTTCGACCCGCGCGACGTCGGTCTGGAGCTGGCGCCGCCACAGGCGTTGCGCGGCGCCGACGCCTCGTACAACGCGGATGTGGCCCGCCGGGTGCTGGCCGGCGAGCGGGGGCCCGTGCGGGAGGCCGTGCTGCTCAACTCGGCGGCGGCCCTGGTCGCGCTGGACCCGACGGACGGCACGCTGAACGAGCAGCTCGCCGCCGGGATCGCGAAGGCCGCCGAGTCCATCGACTCGGGGGCGGCCCGTCAGGCGCTGGAGCGCTGGGTGGCGGTCAGCAACGCCTGACCGGACGGAATGTGACGCAGGGCGCGGTCCGGATCTTGGACTGCGCCTTGCGCGTTTTCGTACGTATGGCAAGATGCTGGGCAGGTCATGAGTGACAGCGACTACGGCCCCGGCCCGCTGTCCGGCAACCCTCCGTCCGTGGCGGGGTGCCCCGGGTGAAGACCAGGCCGCAGGCAGCGAGGTCTGCGGCAAGCGCGGGCCCCTCGGCATCTGTGAATGCCAACCCCCGGGGTCCTGGTCCCCAGGGAGTCTCTTGTGAGCACGCGAATGCGATAGGGCTTCTCAGCCCTCCTCCGCACACCCTTTTTCTCTCCGCTGCGCTGCCGCGCCATCCGTCGGCGCATGCAATTCGCCTGCCTGTTACGGGAGTTCGCCATGTCTGTCCTCACCGCTGCCGCCGACCAGTCGCTTTGTGCCCCTCTGCCCGTTCTGGGAACGGATGTAACGGTTCCCCTGGTCACGGGTGGTGAGGTCACGTACGCCGCTCTCGACTACGCCGCCAGCGCCCCGGCCCTCCAGCGCGTCTGGGACGACGTCGCCGCCTACGCCCCGTACTACGGCAGCGTCCACCGCGGTGCCGGGTACCTGTCGCAGCTCTCCACGGACCTCTTCGAGAGCAGCCGCGCGACCGTCGCGAAGTTCCTCGGCTGCCGCCTTGAAGGGGGTCCGGGCGAAGCCCGGTCGGGCAAGGGCGGTGGTGGGCGACGGGAGGGCGACCAGGTGATCTTCACCCGCTCGACCACCGACTCCCTCAACCTGCTGGCCGCCGTCGTTCCCGCCGACTGCCAGGTCTTCGTCTACGAGACCGAGCACCACGCCTCGCTGCTGCCGTGGCGCGACGCCCAGGTGACCTATCTGAACGCCCCGCGCACCCCGGCCCAGGCCGTCGAGACGCTGGAGCGGGCACTTGCGGACCGTGACCCCCACGGCCCCGCGCTGGTCTGCGTCACCGGCGCCTCCAACGTCACCGGCGAACTGTGGCCGGTGAAGGAGCTGGCCGCCACCGCACACGCGCACGGTGCCCGGATCGTGCTGGACGCCGCGCAGCTCGCCCCGCACCACCCCATCGACATCGCCGAGCTGGACGTCGACTGGGTCGCCTTCTCCGGGCACAAGCTGTACGCGCCGTTCGGCTCGGGCGTCCTCGCGGGCCGGGCCGACTGGCTCCAGGGCGCCGAGCCGTACCTGGCCGGCGGCGGCGCCTCGCGCAAGGTCGCCCGTCGCGCCGACGGCGGCGTGGACGTCGAGTGGCATTCCACCGCCGCCCGCCACGAGGCCGGTTCCCCCAACGTCATCGGTGTGTACTCCATCGCCTCCGCCTGCAAGGCGCTCACCGAGGCGGGTTTCGACAACCTGGTGGCCCGGGAGCAGCACCTCGTCACCGCGGTCCGGGCCGGTCTCGCCGACGTCCCCGAGGTCAAGGTGCTCTCGTTGTTCGGCGACGACGCCCCGCGGGTCGGCGTCATCTCCTTCGTGGTGGAAGGCTGGAACAGCTCGCACTTCGCCGCCGCGCTCTCCGCCGAGTACGGCATCGGGGTCCGCGACGGACTGTTCTGCGCCCACCCGCTGGTCCGCACCCTGCTGGGCGGCGACCCACAGGCAATCGGCGAGTGCGGCGCGCCGGAGGTCGAGCCGGGCGAACGCTCGCTCAACGCGATCCGGGTGAGCTTCGGCGCCGGTACGCCGGATGAGCACATCGAGCGCTTCGTCCGCGCGGTCAAGGAACTGGTGGGCAGGGGCGCCCGGTGGAAGTACCGTACCGAGGACGGCCGCTGCGTCCCGGACCGGGGTGCGGCGCAGCTGTGACGGCCACATAACGCTTCGGCGGGGGACCGGCAGCCGAGCCCGTCCCCCGCCGAAGTGCTACGCCGTAATAGAAGTGCTACGCCGTAACAAGGGGCGTACCTACGCGTCGAGACCGATGGCGAAGGCGGCCTCCAGATCATGCTGCGAGTACGTACGGAAGGCCACATGCGTGTCGGTGGCCTCCACGCCGGGGATCCTGCTGATCCGGCCGGGGATGACATCCGCCAGATCGTCGTGCTTGGCCACCCGGACCATGGCGATCAGGTCGTACGTACCGGTGACCGAGAAGACCTCGCTGACGCTGTCCAGCGCCGCGATGGCCTCGGCGATCTCGGGAATCCGGTCCACGCTGGTTTTGATGAGCACGATCGCGGTGATCACGGCTGGCTTTCTCCCTCGGTGGCCGTGGCTGGTGTCTTCACTCTATCCGTACGCCGGTAACGCCCCCATGCGTAGAGGAAGCCGAGGACAAAGCCCACCACATGGGCCAGATAGGCGACGCCCGGCCCTCCGCTGCCCGCACCCTGGACGGCCAGCCACTGCAGGACGAACCAGAAGATCAGCACGATCCAGGCGGGAAGGCGCAGCGGCAGGAAGAAGAGGAACGGGAACAGGCTGGTGACCCGGGCTCTGGGGAACAGGTACAGGAACGCCCCCAGCACCGCCGAGATCGCCCCCGACGCCCCGACGAGCGTCTGGTCGGACGCGGTGTGCGCCGCCGCGTAGGCGACCAGGGCGAGATAGCCGCAGCCGAGGTAGAAGAAGGTGAACTCGGCATGGCCCATGCGCTCCTCGGCCATCGCGCCGAACACGTACAGGAAGAGCATGTTGCCGAGCAGATGCAGCCAGTTGCCGTGGACGAAGAGGGCGGTGAGCGGGGTGAGCAGGGCCGGTGCGGAGCCGTCCCACAGCTCGCTCGGGATCACCCCCCAGCGTTCGAAGTACCCGGCCTGGGCGGCGAGCAGGGCGTCGGCGGTGCCGCTGTACGACGGATTGAAGCCGGAGAGCGGGCTGATCAGGAAGATCAGACAGCACACGGCGATCAGGGCATGGGTCACCACTGGTCTGCCCGAGGTGACCGTCCGTAGGGGTCCGCTGGTCAGTCTGCCGGCCGCAGCCCGCCGATCGATCATGAACAGAGCATGACGCAAGCGGAGGGAACGGGACAGACCGCCTCGCCGTGTCGGGGGGACAGGGTGAGGCCGTAGGGTTACGACAGGGCATCCGCAGTTCGACGGCGCACCGCGAGATCCTTGAAGCAGGCAGCACGAGGCTCGACGAAAGAGGACGCAACGATGACGACGGTTCCCCAGCCGACCGACGGGACCCGCTGGCGCTGCACGCTCTGCGGGAATCTGACGCGATTCGACGTGACGCGCTCCTCCAAGGTCGTCGAATATGTCCATCTCGACCTGGCCGGGGAGTCCACCGTCGAGGAGCGCGAGGTGGTCAGTGAGACCATCGAGTCGGTGCGCTGCCGTTGGTGCAACGCGGTGGATCAGATCGAATTGGTGGACAGGCCGGGTGCCGACTCCTGACGGGGCCGTGCGGACAGACGATTTGGGGTGACGGATGGTGGAGCAGCCCGCTAGCGGCGCCGAATCGGCCGAGTCGGCCGACGACGCTGTCGAGGCGCTCGACCGCCCGCTGCCCGAAGGCGTACGGCGACGGGTCGTCGCGCTGGTCGCGGACGCGTTCGGTGGCCTGACGGTCACCGAACTCCCGGCCCAGCTGAGGCAGTACGCCCGCTTCACCCCGAACCGGCGCGCCAAGTTCGCCGGGAACGCCATGGCGGCCGCCCTGGAGGGCGACGAGTTGTTCCGGCAGCGCATCGGTGAACGGCTCAAGGAGGCGCAGCCGGAGCTGGCCGCCGCGCTGGAGGCCGGTTCGCCGCCTGCCGCCGCCGACCCCGTCGATGTGGCCGCCTCCGCCTATGTGCTGCGCCCGGCGGGCTGGGTGAAGCTGGTCGCCGCCGCCGGCGAGGAGGCCCAGCGCGCCGACGCCGAGCGCGTCGACGAGGAGAGCCGCCGCGAGCTGGAACGGCTGCGCGAGGAACTCGCCCGGGCCCGTTCCCATACGAAGAGCGAGACCGAACGGCTCCGCGGCGAGCTGGACGCGGCCCGCAAGGAGGCCGAATCCCTTCAGCGCAAGCTGCGCAGCGCCGTCAACGAGGTGAAGCGCGGCGAGGCCGCGTTGCGCCGCAGTCGGGCCGAGACCGAGGTCGTACGGTCCGAGGCGGCCGCCCAGGTCTCCGCGGCCGAGAGTGAGAGCCGTCGGCTCAAGGCGCGGCTCTCGGAGGCCGAGGCGTCTGTGGAAGCGGGCCGCCGGGCCGCCAGGGAGGGTCGCTCGGTCGAGGACATGCGCCTGCGGCTGCTGCTGGACACGGTGCTCGACGCGGCGAGCGGTCTCCGCCGCGAACTGGCCCTGCCGCCCTCCTCGATCCGTCCTGCCGACAGTGTCGACGCGGTCGAGCCGGGCAGGATGTCGCCCAAGGACATTGCCGCCAGGGCCCTTTCGGAGACCGATCCGGCCCTGCTCGACCAGCTGCTCGCGCTGCCGCAGGCGCATCTGATCGTCGACGGCTACAACGTCACCAAGACCGGCTATCCGCAACTGCCGCTGGAGAAGCAGCGGCTGAGGCTGCTGGGCGGCCTCGCGGTGCTTGCGGCACAGACCGGCGCCGAGATGACCTGTGTCTTCGACGGGGCCGAGCTGGCGGCCCCGGTGCTGCTCGCGCCGCCGCGCGGGGTCCGGGTGCTGTTCAGCAAGCCCGGTGTGACCGCCGACGAGCTCATCCGTCAGCTGGCGCGCGCCGAACCTCCGGGCAGGCCCGTCGTGGTGGTCTCCACCGACCGTGAAGTCGCCGACGGAGTAGCGAAGGCGGGCGCCAGGCCCGTTGCGTCCGTCTTGCTCCTGAAGCGCCTTTCACGCGTCTAGTGACGCTTGCCGGGACTCGGCGGATATCAGGGAACGGACCGTCAATTACCCGCTACAGCCTGTGTGATGCGGGTAAAGAAGTGCCTCCTGTGACGAGATTTTTCCTGTGAGGATTTGAACTGATCACAAGTTGGTCACTAGGGTCAGGCCTCGAACCTTCGCACGGTTGATCACCCATCCGGGGTGACAGCGGAGGAACCGCCGAGTCCGTGACATGCACGGAGCCGGGGATTCGAATCCCCCCACAGCCCGGTAGGCGGCTCGAGGAAGAAGGAGCTCGCCTTCGTGGCGTCCCACCGTCGTCCCAAGCAGCCGAGCCGCGCCCGTGTGACCGTGCTCACCGCGACCGCCGCCGCGGCCGTGGCCCTGACCTCCCAGGCGGCCCACGCCGACCCGAAGCCCTCCAAGAGCGAGGTCAAGGCGAAGGTCGAGAAGCTCAGCCATGACGCGGGCGAGGCCAACGAGGAGTACTACGGCGCCAAGGAGAAGCAGCAGAAGCTGGAGAAGGAAGTCAGCGCGCTGCAGGACAAGGTGGCCCGCGGTCAGCAGGAGCTCAACACGCTCCGCAACGGCCTCGGTTCGCTCGCCGCGGCGCAGTACCGCTCCGGTGGCATCGACCCGTCGGTGCAGCTTTTCCTCTCGTCCGACCCGGACAGCTTCCTCGATGAGGCTTCGGCCCTCGACCAGTTGACGGCCAAGCAGACCGAGACCCTGGGGAAGATCCAGGAGAAGCAGCGGGTCCTCGCGCAGGAACGCAAGGAGGCCCAGGACAAGCTCGGTGACCTCGCGGACGTGCGCAAGACGCTCGGCGAGAAGAAGAAGGAGCTCCAGAGCAAGCTGGGCGAGGCGCAGCGCCTGCTCAACTCGATGACCGCCGCCGAGCGCGCGAAGATACGCGAGGAGCAGCAGCGTGCCAGCCGCTCCGCGGGCGACCGGGTCGAGCTGGGCAACGAGGTCCCCGCCTCCGCCTGGGGTGCCGCCGCCCTGAACGCCGCCAAGACCCAGGTGGGCAAGCCGTACCAATCGGGCGGCACCGGCCCCAGCGCCTTCGACTGCTCCGGGCTGACCCAATGGGCCTACGCCCAGGCCAACGTCCAGATCTCCCGGGTCACGTACACCCAGGTCAACGACGGTGTCCACATCGGGCGCAGCGCGCTGAAGCCGGGCGACCTGGTCTTCTTCAACAACACCTCGCACGTGGCGCTCTACGCGGGCAACAACACCGTCCTGCACGCCCCTTACCCGGGCACGGTCGTCCGCTTCGAGTCGATGGACACCATCGGCAGCTTCCAGTTCGGCGTGCGCGTCGGCTGACGACGCCCGAACGGGCGAATTCCCGCGCCCGCGCAGACAGTCCGCCCCGCCGGAGACCACAGGTCACCGGCGGGGCGTCGCCGTTTCTGCCGCTCTGCCGCCCGGCGCGGCCTTTGGACGCTCCGTAATCACCCGACTACTGTCTGCCTGCCGTGCAGCTCCCGGTCGTCGGTCCGCCCGCCCCGGGCGGCAGGGGCTGCGCACATCTGCGTACAGCGGAAGGGAGTGCGGCGTCCAGTGGTGTCCCATCGCCGTTCCACACAGCCCGGCCTCAACCGGGGCGCCCGGGTCACTGTTCTGTCGGCCGCGGCGGCGACCGCGGCCGCCACGCTCGGGGCGGCCACCGCGAACGCCGAGCCGCAGGACACGCCCCGGACCGCCAAGGCCCGGGTCGACCGGCTGTACAGCGAGGCGGAGCGGGCCACCGAGCAGTACAACAAGGCCGGTGAGAACGCCGACCGGTTGCGCGGTGAGCTGAAGCGGACCCAGGACCGGGCGGCCCGCGACCAGGAACGCCTCAACCGGATGCGTACGGCGCTCGGTTCGGTGGCGAGCGCGCAGTACCGCTCGGGCGGCCTCGATCCCTCGCTCGCTCTGCTGCTCTCCTCCGATCCGGACACCTACCTCGACCGGGCGGCCACGCTGGACCGCCTGACGGAGCATCAGGCCACCGAGCTGCGGCAGCTTCAGCAGGTTCAGCGCTCTCTCGCACAGACCCGCGCGGAGGCCGCCCGGGCGCTGGCCGATCTGGAGCGCAACAGGGTGGCCGCCACCCGCCACAAACGGACCGTCGAGCGCAAGCTCGACCGGGCCAAGCAGCTGCTGGACATGCTGTCCGGCGCCGACCGGGCGGAGTTCGAGCGGGGCTCGCGCTCCGGCCGCGACGACGTGTTCCCGGCCATGGCCGATCTGCCGGCCGGCTCCGCACGGGCCGCCGTCGCCGTCATGGCGGTCCGGCAGGCACTGGGCCGCCCGTACGTCTGGGGGGCCAACGGACCTGCAGGATTCGACTGTTCCGGGCTGATGCAGTGGGCGTACGCCCAGGCCGGGGTCAGCCTGCCGCGCACCTCGCAGGCCCAGCGGTACGCGGGACACATGGTGCCGCTCTCCGAGGCCCGCCCCGGCGACCTGGTCGCCTACCGCGCGGACGCCGGCCACATCGGCATGTACGTCGGCAACGGCCAGGTGATCCACGCCCCGTACCCGGGCGCCCCGGTGCGCTACGACCCCGTCGGCATGATGCCCGTCTCCTCGGTCACCCGCGTCTGAGACCGACCGGCAAATGGGGGGTGGGAGAAGGAGCGGTGCTGGGTGCGTGCCCAGCACCGCGACGCCGCCTCCCATTTGTCGGTCGGTCTGACCCGTACCCTCGACCGGGTGGCTGAGAGACGGCGGACCGCACGGCGGGGACATGACGCGGGACGGCGCACGGCGGGAGTGCTGCTCGCGGGGCTGCTGTTCGCCTCCGCCTGCGCGGCCCCCGACGACGGCGCCGCCCCGGAATCCACCGCCCGCGGCATCCGCGCCACCCTGGACCGTCGCGCGGCCGCCGTGCTGGACCACGACACGGACGCCTATCTGGCCACCATGGACCCGCGGGCCACCGAGTTGCGCACGGCCCAGCGCAGGGAACTGGACAACCTCGCGGACGTACCGCTGAGCACATGGACGTACCGGCTGACGGACGTGACCGGACAGGGCGCCGACCGGGCCACCGCGGACGTCGAGCTGCGCTACCGGATCAAGGGCTACGACACCGCCCCGGTCTCCGTGAACCGGGTGCTCGACCTGAGACGGGACAGCGCGGACGGCCGCTGGTACATCGTCGGCGACCGGGCGGGCGAGGACGGTGCCCAGCAGCTCTGGCAGCAGGGCGAGGTCCAGGTGGTACACGGAAAGCACAGCCTCGTCCTCGGGGTCGGCCGCACGGAGCAGGAGCTGCGCCGGATCGCCGGGACTGCGGACCGCGCGGTGCCCGCCGTCTTTGACGCCTGGCCGGAGCGCTGGGCCGGCCGCGTGATGGTGCTCGTACCGCGCACAGTTGAGGACATGGCGGGGCTGTTGGGGTCACCGGTGGCGAACTACCGGGGCATCGCGGCCGTCACCACCGGGCAGACCGGCGGTCCGGACCGGGCGCCCGCGGACCGGGTGATCGTCAACCCGCAGGCGTACGGCGTGCTCAACGCCTTCGGGCAGCGGCTCGTCCTCACCCACGAGACCGCCCATGTCGCCACCCGCGGCCGCACCTCCGCCGCCACCCCGACCTGGCTCTCCGAAGGCTTCGCCGACTGGGCGGCCTACCGCGCCGAGGACCGTACCGCCGCACAGGCCGCACCCGAACTGGCCGACGCCGTCCTGCGCGGCGATCTGCCCGCCGAACTCCCCACGGACGAGGACTTCGGCTTCGCGGGCGACTCCGCGCGTCTGGCGAAGGCGTACGAGGGCGGCTGGCTGGCCTGCGAGCTGATCGCCGACCGCTGGGGCGAGAAGAAGCTGTCCACCTTCTACCGGGCCGTCGGAGGGCACTCGGGGCGGGACGGGGCGGTGGAGCAGGCCATGCAGGAGGTGCTCTCCACGACCCCGCAGGACTTCACGGCACTCTGGCAGGAGTATCTGCGCTCCCGGCTCGGCTGAGCTGAGCGCGGCGCACGGCTCAGGAGCCGACCGGCTCCGCCTCCCGGCCCGAGCCGGACCGGGAGGCCGGCCGCCGGCCTCCGGCGCCCGGCGCCCCGGACACGGTCTGCCGCCACAACTGCCGGCAGGCGATCAGCGTCGCCGCGACCAGCAGGCCGTTGCGCAGGAACATCAGCGTCACGCCCGTCGCGTCACTGGTCACCACATGGACGAACCCGAACGGGAACTCCAGCTGGGTGACGCCCGTGGCGAGCAGCACCAGACCGGCCGGCAGCGCCATCCGGCTGTCGCGGAAGACCAGGCAGACCGCCGCCAGGCCGACCAGCCACAGCATGTACTGGGGGCTGATCACCCGGCTCGTGGTCGTGAACAGCAGCACCGCGGTGAACGCCGCGTCGGCCGGGGTGCTCACCCCGAAGTCGCGGGCCCGCAGCCGCCACACCAGCAGCCAGCCGAAGGCGACGACGGACAGACCGAGGGCGATCGTGCTCACCAGCGGCACATACGGGCCCAGGAACTCCAGCGAGCCGTAGTGCAGCTCCACCCGGCCCTGCCAGCCGAACTGCCGCCACACATGGAAGACCAGCGCCCCCAGCGACTCGACCTCGGTGCCCCGGTCGCGCTGGAAGCCGAGAAAGGCCAGCGCACCGGGCATCGCCGCGGTGCACACCAGCAGCAGCCCGGCCGCCGTCACCGCCGCGGTCGTCCATGCCCGGCGCGTCTTCGACCCACGCGCGGTACCGGCCAGGATCAGCGCCGGCCACACTTTCAGCAGCGCACCGACGGCGGCCAGCGCCCCCAGCACCCGCGGATGCCGCACCCCCGCCAGCAGCGCCGCCACCGCCACCGTCGTCACCATCACGTCGTAACGGGCGTACGCGGTCGTACCGAGCAGCGGCACCCCCGCCACCCACACCCAGGCACCCGCCGTCCGCCGGCCGGTCCGGCGGCCCGCGTACAGCAGCAGGCCCAGAACCAGCCCGTCGCACAGGAACGCGAGAACGAAGAAGGCCGAGGCGTAGTCCAGGAACGGCAGCAGGGCGGGGGAGAGGATGGCGAGCGCGGCGAGGGGCGGGTACTGCCAGGTGACGTCGGACTGCGGGTACGTACCGGTCTTCAGGACCTCGGACCAGCCGTGGTAGATCACCGAGACATCACTGGTCACGTCCGGTCCGGGCAGCGTGATCACCTTCGTCACGCAGAGCAGCAGCGCGACCCTGGTGAGGGCCCACACCGCGAGAGCGAGCCGTGCGCCGGTCGAACCTGTCATGGCCGCCTCATCCGTTGTCCGTGGGTACCCGGTGGGTAGTCGCAGGGTATGGGGAGCCATGATGCCCGCCCGGCTGTGCGAGAGCCATTCCGGCGGCCGGTACTGTCGGCCTGGATGGACAAGACCCTGATCGTGACCAACGATTTCCCGCCCCGCCCCGGCGGTATCCAGGCGTTTCTGCACAACATGGCGCTGCGCCTGGACCCCGGGAAGATTGTCGTATACGCCTCTACCTGGAAACGCAGCCCCGAAGGCATGGCGGCCACCGCCGCCTTCGACGCCGAGCAGCCGTTCACCGTCGTCCGCGACCGTACGACGATGCTGCTGCCGACCCCACGGGTCACCCGGCGCGCGGTGCAGCTGCTGCGCGCGCACGGCTGCACGTCCGTCTGGTTCGGCGCGGCGGCCCCGCTCGGGCTGATGGCACCGGCGCTGCGCAGGGCCGGTGCCCGCCGCCTGGTCGCCACCACGCACGGGCACGAGGCGGCCTGGGCCCAGCTGCCCGCGGCCCGGCAACTGCTGGGACGGATCGGCGCAGGCACGGACACGATCACCTACCTGGGGGAGTACACCCGCTCCCGGATCGCCACCGCACTCACCCCTGAGGCAGCCGGCCGCATGGTCCAACTGCCGCCCGGCGTCGACGAGAAGACCTTCCACCCGGACTCCGGCGGGGACCGGATCAGAGCCCGGCTCGGACTCTCGGACCGGCCCGTCGTCGTCTGCGTGTCACGGCTCGTGCCCCGCAAGGGCCAGGACACGCTGATCCTCGCGATGCCCGCGATCCTGGCGCAGGTACCGGACACGGTGCTGCTGATCGTCGGAGGCGGACCGTACGCCAAGGAGCTCGAGCGGCTGGCCGAGGAGACGGGGGTCAGCGACTCGGTGCGCTTCACCGGGGCGGTGCCGTGGGAGGAGCTGCCCGCCCACTACGGCGCGGGTGACGTCTTCGCCATGCCGTGCCGGACCCGTCGCGGCGGCCTCGACGTGGAGGGCCTCGGCATCGTCTTCCTGGAGGCGTCCGCGACCGGACTGCCGGTGGTGGCGGGCGATTCGGGCGGTGCGCCGGACGCCGTGCTCGACGGCGAGACCGGGTGGGTGGTGCGCGGCGGCTCCGTGGAGGAGTCGGCCGACCGGATCGTCACCCTGCTCCGCGACCCGGAGCTGCGGCAGCGGATGGGTGAGCGGGGGCGGGCCTGGGTCGAGCAGAAGTGGCGCTGGGACCTGCTGGCCGAGAGGCTCCGGGCGCTGCTCTGAGACCACGTGACGCGGTACGTGAGAGGGGGCACACGCCGTGCGGCGCCCTCTCACGTACTCCCGGTCAGCCCCGGTAGATCGACTCGATCTCGTCCGCGAAGTCCTTCGCCACCACATTCCGCTTCAACTTCAGCGACGGTGTGATGTGGCCCGCCTCCTCGGTGAACTGGGAGGACAGGATGCGGAACTTGCGCACCGACTCCGCCTTGGACACCGCGGCGTTCCCGTCGTCCACCGCCCGCTGCACCTCGGCCAGCAGCTCCGGGTCCTCGCGCAGCGACACGGCCGTCGAGCCGGCCGGTTTGCCGTGCTCCAAGGCCCAGCGGCCCAGGAACTCCTCGTCCAGGGTGACCAGCGCGCCCACGAACGGCCGTCCGTCGCCGACCACCATGCACTCGGCGACCAGGGCGTGCCCGCGGATACGGTCCTCGATCACCGCGGGAGCGACGTTCTTGCCGCCCGCCGTGACGAGGATCTCCTTCTTGCGGCCGGTGATCGAGAGATAGCCGTCCTCGTCGAGCGTGCCGATGTCGCCCGTGTGGAACCAGCCGTCGGCCAGCGCCTCGGCCGTCGCCGTCTCGTTGTTCCAGTAACCGACGAACAGGTGCTCGCCGTGCAGCAGCACCTCGCCGTCGTCGGCGATCCGGACGACCGAGCCGGGCAGCGGCTGACCGACCGTACCGATCTTCTGCCTGTCCCACGGATTGAAGGCGGTCGCCGCGCACGTCTCGGTGAGGCCGTAGCCCTCAAGGACGGTGAAGCCGATGCCGCGGTAGAAGTGGCCGAGCCGCTCGCCCAGCGGTGCACCGCCGGAGATCGCGTACTCGCCGCGGCCGCCGAGCACGGCCCGCAGCTTGCCGTACACCAGCCGGTCGAAGATCTTGTGCTTGAACTTCAGTCCCATGGACGGGCCCTGAGGGGTACTCAGCGCGAGGCTGTAGGCGATCGCCGTGTTCGCGGCCCTGTCGAAGATCTTTCCCTTGCCGTCGGCCTGCGCCTTGGCGCGCGCCGAGTTGTAGACCTTCTCGAAGACCCGCGGCACACCGAGGATCAACGTCGGCCGGAAGGAGGCCAGTTCATCGGTGAGGTTCTTGATGTCCGGTACGCAGCCGAGCTTGATCGGGGCCATCACCGAGGCCACCTCGACCAGCCGCCCGAAGACATGCGCGGCGGGCAGGAAGAGCAGCACCGAACACTCGCCGGCACGGAAGAGGGGCTTCAGCCGCTCCACCACATTGCCGCACTCCGCGAAGAAGCTGCGGTGCGTGAGCACACAGCCCTTGGGACGACCGGTGGTGCCCGAGGTGTAGACGATGGTGGCCGGGTCGTCCGCCCCGGCGCTCGCCATCCGCAGGTCCAGGGTCTCGTCCGAGACGTCCTCGCCGATCGCCGACAGCCGGCGGACCGCGTCGTCCTCGATCTGCCAGATGCCCTTCAGCGCCGGCAGGTCCGCCTGGACCGAGACCACGGAGGCCTGGTGGGCCTCGGACTCCACGACGCACAAGGTGGCGCCGGAGTCGCCGAGGATCCACTGGATCTGCTCGGGCGAGCTCGTCTCGTACACCGGGACGGTGACCGCGCCCGCGCTCCAGACCGCGAAGTCGAGCAGCACCCACTCGTAACGGGTGGGGGAGAGCAGGGCCACCCGGTCGCCCACTTCGACCCCCGCGGCGATCAGGCCCTTGGCGACGGCCCTGACCTCGGCCAAAAACTGCGTGGCGTCGACATCGGTCCACACGCCCGCGACCTTCCGGCTCATCACCGCGACATCGGGATGCTGAGCGGCATTGCGGCGGATGAGATCCGTCAGGTTGCCGTCCGAGGGGACCTCGTACAGGGCCGGAAGGCTGAACTCGCGCAAGACTGCTGCTCCTCATCGGGCTCCGGTGCCACGGCTCTGTGTGATGCACCGGCTGCGGTCCAAGACTGGCAGGTGCTCAGTGGGGTGAGCACAACTGGACTGCCCGGACGTTACCCACCGGTACTCGGTTCCCGATAGGGGGTTCCGGCCAGATGTCTTATGCGTCACACACAACGGTGATCCATGCGCGCACAGTAGTCCACTGCCGTCACCACCCAAAGGTCATCGCAGGTCCGGCGACCTCTACCCAGGCGGGCAGCAGAGTTCTAGGGTGATCGTCATGCCGGCCCGACCGAACAGCCGAGAAACCTCGACCGCGCGGCGCACGCGCATTCATGTGGTCAGTGACGTGCACGGCAACACCGAGGCCCTGGCCCGCGCCGGGGACGGCGCGGACGCGCTGATCTGCCTCGGTGACCTGGTGCTCTTCCTCGACTACGCCGACCACTCGCGCGGCATCTTCCCCGATCTCTTCGGCGTGGAGAACGCCGACCGAATCGTCGCGCTGCGCACCGCGCGCCGCTTCGAGGAGGCACGCGAGTTCGGCCGCGGCCTGTGGGCGGGCATGGACCGCAACGCCGCGATCGTCTCAGCGGTGCGCAAGCAGTACGCCGAGCTCTTCGCCGCCTTTCCCACCCCGACGTACGCCACCTACGGCAACGTCGACATCCCCGGCCTGTGGCCCGAGTACGCACGCCCGGGCACCACCGTCCTCGACGGGGACCGCGTCGCGATCGGCGGCCGCGTGCTCGGCTTCGTCGGCGGCGGCCTGAAGACCCCGATGAACACTCCGTACGAGATCAGCGACGAAGAGTACGCGGCCAAGATCGAGGCGATCGGCCCGGTCGACGTGCTCTGCACCCACATCCCGCCCGATGTGCCGGAGCTGACGTACGACACGGTGGCGCGCCGCTTCGAACGCGGCAGCCGGGCCCTGCTCGACGCCATCCGCAGGACCCGCCCCCGGTACGCGCTGTTCGGCCATGTCCACCAGCCCCTGGTCCGCCGGATGCGGATCGGTGCCACCGAATGTGTGAACGTCGGTCACTTCGCGTCCACCGGCAGGCCCTGGGCCCTGGAGTGGTGACCCACCGGCACCGAACCCTGGAACGAGGCGCTGCGGACACGCGATAGCCTTCTGACGGCAGGCTTCTGCCGACGCACCGGTACACCGCACTGGAGGAGCCACGGCGATGGCTGAACACACCAGCTCGAGCATCACGATCGAGGCGGCGCCGGCCGATGTCATGGGCGTGATCGCCGACTTCGACCGCTACCCGGAGTGGACCGGCGAGGTCAAGGAGGCCGAGGTCCTCGCCACCGACGACCGGGGCCGCGCCGAGAAGGTCCGTCTCGTCCTCGACGCCGGAGCGATCAAGGACGACCACACCCTCGCCTACACCTGGATCGGCGACTACGAAGTCAGCTGGACCCTCGTCAAGTCCCAGATGCTGCGCGCGATCGACGGCTCCTACGCCCTGGCCCCGCTCGGCGACGGCGACCGCACCGAGGTCACCTACCGGCTGACCGTCGATGTCAAGATCCCGATGCTCGGCATGATCAAGCGCAAGGCGGAGAAGGTCATCATCGACCGCGCTCTGGCCGGTCTGAAGAAGCGCGTCGAGTCCGTTCCGAAGGCCTGACCCGGTGCGTACGGTCCTCGTCACCGGCCCCGGCGGTGCCGGCCGTACCACCGTCGCGGCAGCGACCGCACTGGCCGCGGCCCGCCGGGGCCGCCGCACCCTGCTGCTCTCCGCCGACGCCATACCCGGCTTCCCCGACGGCACGGAACCCGCCGAGGTCACCGACGGCCTGTGGTCCGCCCGTATCGACTCCGGCGAGCGCTTCCGCAGCGAACTCCTCGCTCTCCAGGACCAGGCGTCCGGCGTACTCGACCTGCTCGGCGGGAACCGGCTGGACGGCGAGGAACTCACCGAACTCCCAGGCAGCTCCCAGCTCGCCCTCCTGCACGCCCTGCGCCGCGCGGCCGAGGGCGACTGGTCGAAGGGCGGCTACGAACTCCTCGTCGTCGACCTGCCGCCGCTGCGCGAAGCGCTCGCCGTACTCGCCCTGCCCGAACAGCTGCGCCGTTATCTGCGTCGGCTGCTGCCCCAGGAACGCCAGGCCGCCCGCGCCCTGCGCCCGATGCTCGCCCAGCTCGCCGGCGTACCCATGCCCGCCCAGTGGCTGTACGAGGCCGCAGCCCGCAGGGACGCCGAGCTGGCTGCCGTCCAGGCACTGATCGAGGGCCGCGACACCACGCTCAGGCTCGTCGCCGAACCGGGCCCCGCCGCCGAGGACGCCCTGCGCACCGCCCGCACCGGACTCGCCCTGCACGGGCTGCGTGTCGACACCCTCGCCGTGAACCGGGTACTGCCCAGGCACTCCGGCGACCCCTGGTTCGCGGCCCTCGCCGCGCAGCAGGAGAAGACCATCGACCACTGGTACGAGGAATGGGTGCCGGCGGCGGCCTTGTGCGAAGTGCCCCACCTCGGCCGCGACCCGAGGGGCCCGGACGACCTCACTCTCCTCGACACCGGAGCCGGCTGCACCGTCTTCGAGGAGGTGGGCACCGGCGGCGGCCTCTTCAAGGGCGACGGACTCGCCGCGGAACTGGACGGCCGGGGCCCCGGCCGGGCCGACGACCCCTGGTGGATCGAGGGTCCGAACGCTCCGGACGGCTTCGACGGGCTGCGGTCGCCGCTGCCCGGTGGCCGTGTCGTGACCGCCCCGCCGTCCGGCGACGGCGGCTCTGTCCTGGTCTGGTGCCTGCCCCTGCCCGGCGCTGTCAAGACGGAGCTCCAGCTGGTGCGCCGCGGCGACGAACTGCTCGTCACCGTGGGCCCGTTCCACCGGATCATCCCCCTGGAGTCCGGGCTTCGCCGCTGCACCGTCTCCGGCGCGGCCCTCACCGACGGGGTGCTGCGGGTCCGGTTCACGCCGGACCCCGATCTGTGGCCCCGGACGAGCTGAACGGCGCGCCACGGGTCGGGTAACGTCGTCAGTACGTGTCCCGTATGCGTAACCGCCGGCAAACCACGTCGCAGGAGTCCGCCATGAGCGAAGCCACCGATCGTCCCGTCGACGACGACGCGTGGGCGAAGGCCTGCGCCGAGGACCTCGAGGCGGAGAAGGCCCGCCGCCGCGCCCAGCACGGCCCGCAGCCCGGCTCCGCCGCCGAGGAGCTGCGCAAGCTGGTCGAAGCCGTCGCCGACAAGGTCTCGTCCCTCCAGCCGCCGCTGTTCGGGGCGGCGGCCCAGGGCACCGTGCAGCAGATCATCAAGCAGGCGAAGTCCGCTGTCGAGCCCGTCATCGAACGCAATCCGGACGTCTTCGATCACATCGCCGCGGCCGGCAGCGAACTCCTCGCCGCCTACCGCTCCGCCGTGGAAGGTCAGGAGCGCCGCTGGACCCAGGGCGCCGGGGACCCCGCAGGCACCGAAAAGAAGGCCGACGATCCCACCGACCCCCGCGACGAGGGCCCCGCCGCGGGCGAGCACATCGACCTGGACTGACCGGCACCGATGGGCCGGGTTCACGGCTCGGGTACGGTTGGCCACAGCGGGGCTCGACCGAAACTGAGGGATTCATGGGACTCACCATCGGCGTCGACATCGGCGGCACCAAGATCGCAGCTGGAGTGGTCGACGAAGAGGGCCGCATCCTCTCGATGTTCAAGGTGCCGACCCCGCCGACGGCTGAAGGCATTGTGGACGCGATCGCGGCGGCGGTGTCCGGCGCGAGCGAGGGTCACCAGATCGACGCCGTCGGCATCGGCGCTGCCGGATACGTCGACGACAAGCGTGCCACCGTGCTGTTCGCGCCGAACATCGACTGGCGGCACGAGCCGCTGAAGGACAAGGTCGAACAGCGCGTCGGCCTTCCGGTCGTCGTCGAGAACGACGCCAACGCCGCCGCCTGGGGCGAGTACCGCTTCGGCGCCGGACAGGGCCACGACGACGTCATCTGCATCACGCTCGGCACCGGTCTCGGCGGCGGCATCATCATCGGCAACAAGCTGCGCCGCGGACGCTTCGGTGTGGCCGCCGAGTTCGGCCACATTCGGGTCGTCCCGGACGGCCTGCTCTGCGGCTGCGGCAGCCAGGGCTGCTGGGAGCAGTACGCATCCGGGCGCGCCCTCGTCCGGTACGCGAAGCAGCGCGCCAATGCCACCCCGGAGAATGCCACGATCCTGCTGTCGCTCGGCGACGGCACGGTGGACGGCATCGAGGGCAAGCACATCAGCCAGGCCGCCCGGCAGGGCGACCTGGTGGCGATCGACTCGTTCCGCGAGCTGGCCCGCTGGGCCGGCGCCGGACTCGCCGACCTCGCCTCGCTCTTCGACCCGTCCGCGTTCATCGTCGGCGGCGGCGTTTCGGACGAGGGCGAGCTGGTCCTCGACCCGATCCGCAAGTCGTTCCGGCGCTGGCTGATCGGGGGCGAGTGGCGCCCGCACGCCCAGGTGCTCGCGGCCCAACTGGGCGGCAAGGCAGGCCTGGTGGGCGCGGCGGACTTGGCCCGCCAGGGCTGAACCATCCGGAACCGGACAGAGCCGGACGCCCGTCGCGCCCCGTGGGGAGCGGCGGGCGTCCGTCGTATCGTGAGACGCATGGTCCTGACGCCGCTGCCCGACTCCCGTACCGAGCCGGATGGTTCGGCCGTCATCAGAGTGCTCAGCTACAACGTCCGGTCGATGCGCGACGACTGCGAGGCGCTGGCCCGTGTCATCAGCGCCTGCGCCCCCGATCTTGTCCTCATCCAGGAAGCCCCGCGCTTCTTCCGCTGGCGCAAGCACGCCGCCTGGCTCGCGGCCCGCACCGACCTGGTCGTCCTCAGCGGTGGCGCCACGGCGGCCGGCCCGTTGCTGCTCTGCTCGCTGCGTGCCACCGTGGAACGAACGGAGGACGTCCTGCTGCCACGCACCCCCGGACTGCACCGCAGGGGCTTCGCCACGTCGGTGGTACGGATCGCGGGCACCCGGATCGGTCTGCTGAGCTTTCATCTGAGCCTGCAGCGCGACGAACGCCTGGCCCAGACGGAGCTGCTGCTGGAACGGCTGGACGCGATGGGCGTCGAGCACGCCATCGCGGCCGGCGACCTCAACGACGTACCGACGGGGACCGCGTTCCGCCGGCTGGCCGGGCGGCTCCAGGACTGCTGGGCGGTCCGGCCGTGGGGTCAGGAGAACACCTTCTCGCCGGACCGGCCCAGGCGGCGGATCGACGCGGTGTTCGCGACCGGCGGGATCGAGGTGCTCGGCTGCGGTGTCCCCTCGGGGCTGCCCGGCATCACCGACGCGGATCTGAGGGCGGCCACGGACCACCTGCCGGTGTTGGCGGGGCTGCGGGTGCCTGCGACCAGGCCCTGAGCCGGGCGGCAGCAGCTCAAGGCCACATCGACCGGCCCGGTCGGAGATCACCCGACAGGCTCTCAGACCACGGCTCCGCGCCCGGGGTCGTCGTCGTCCTCGTCGTCGTCCTCCATCCGCGCCACCAGCGTGACGAAGCCGCCCAGGAAGCCGCCGACGCAGACCGTCGTGAGCCACCAGGTCATGTCCCACCGCAGCAGCACCGCGACCAGCATCAGCACCGGACCGCCGACGACCGCGAGCCAGGCGAACTTCGCCGTGACATCGGCCTCGGGCAGCGGCGGCGGCTCCGGGGGGACGAAATGCCCCTCGTCGCTGTCGTCGATGTCGCCGTCCTTCGGCTCCACGAGCTCGTGGTCACGCGGACCGGTGACGCCGGGGGCGAAGACGACCGAGCTGCCGAGCGGCTTCTCCGGCGGTCTCGGGGGCTTCTTCCCGATCCCCTTGTCCGGATCCAGGACGCCCGACTGATCGTCCTCCAGCAGGGCGAGATCCTCGATCGACCTGAACGGCTTGGCACCCGGCGGGTCCGGCGGCTCCTCGCCGTATCCCGCGATGATCGCCTGCCACGCGGCGTCCTCGTCGATCGACCGGTCGGACCGGTCGCCGTCGGCAGCAGCATCCTGCGGCCCCGTACCGTCGTCGGCAACGGCCGCTCCGTCCGAGGGCAGGGCAGCTCCCTCCGCGGGAAGAGCCGTTCCTTCCGCGGGAAGGGCTGTTCCTTCCGCGGGAAGAGGCTCGCGCCCCTCCTCGCTGCCCGCGCGCTCCGCGTCGTGCTCAGCCACCTGACGTGCTCCCCTTCTTTCCGACGCTCGGAGCGAGGCGGCCGATGAACCGGTAGCTCTCGTCGAAGATCCGCTCCGCATCGTGGTCCAACGTCGCCACGTGGTAGCTCTGTTCCAGCAGGATCTCCTCGATATCCGTCGACGACACCCGGCTGAGGATCCGGGCCGAGTCGGCGGGCGGCACCACATGGTCCTGCGGGCTGTGCAGCAGCACGATCGGCTGGGTGACCTGGGGCAGTTCGGCGTCGACCAGGCGGAAGAACTTGCGCAGCGAATGCGCCGCGTGCAACGGAACCCGGTCATACCCCACCTCGGCGGAGCCCCCCAGGGCGATATCGCTCGCGAGCCCCTTCGTCGTCCGCACCAGATGGCGGGCGACCGGCAGCGCGTACGCCGACAGGCCGTGCACCTTGTTCGCCGGATTGACGAGCACCAGACCACTGATCGTGTCCCCGTGCTTCGCCGCCAGCCGCAGCGTCAGCGCGCCGCCCATGGACAGACCGAAGACGAAGACCTGGCTGCACCGCTCCAGCAGGGCGCGCAGCTCCCGGTCCACTTCCGCGTACCAGTCCTGCCAGCCGGTGACCTGCATGTCCTCCCAGCGGGTGCCGTGTCCGGGGAGCAGTGGCAGCGAAACGGTGAGCCCGCGCTCCGCCAGATAGTCGGCCCAGGGGCGCAGCGACTGCGGGGAACCGGTAAATCCGTGACAGAGAAGGACGCCGACCTCCCCGCCCTCGTGGCGGAACGGCTCGGCTCCAGGCAGGACCGGCACCGGGGTCTCCTGTTCGTGAGGCTCGAAGGGGAGCGAAAGGGGGAGTGCAGAAGGATTACTTCACCGTACGCGACCGGACTGACACCGACCAGGGGCGTCACCGCTCGGCCGCCGCATCGGCTCCGTGCCGGGCGGGAACGCGGACGGCCCCACAGGTTAAGGTCTGTCGGACAGCACACAGGAGGCACCCGAGTTGATCTACGGCGCAATGAAGTTCTCCATCGGCGGGGGGCTGAAGCTCGCCTTCAGGCCATGGGTGGAGGGCCTGGAGAACATCCCCGCGCAGGGACCGGCGATCCTCGCGAGCAACCATCTGTCCTTCTCCGACTCCTTCTTCCTGCCGGCCGTCCTGGACCGCAAGGTCACCTTCATCGCCAAGTCCGAGTACTTCACCGCTCCCGGGCTGAAGGGCAAACTGACCGCCGCCTTCTTCAAGGGCGTCGGCCAGCTCCCGGTGGACCGCTCGGGTGCCCGCGGTGCCGGTGAGGCGGCCATCAAGGCGGGCATCGAGGTCATCGAGAGCGGCAGGCTCTTCGGTATCTACCCGGAGGGCACCCGCTCGCCCGACGGCCGTCTGTACCGTGGCAAGCCCGGCGGGCTCGCCCGGGTGGCGCTGGCCACCGGAGCGCCCGTCATCCCCGTCGCGATGATCGACACGGAGAAGATCCAGCCGCCCGGCCAGGTGATCCCCAAGCTGATGCGCCCGGGGATCAGGATCGGCAAGCCGCTCGACTTCAGCCGCTACCACGGCATGGAGGGGGACCGCTTCATCCTGCGCTCGGTCACCGACGAAGTGATGTACGAGATCATGAAGCTCTCCGGCCAGGAGTACGTCGACATCTACGCGACCGCCGCCAAGCGGCAGATCGCGGACGAGGCGAAGCGCCGCGCCGAGGAGCAGAAGCACGCGGGCAGAGAGTCCGGAACGCAAGGCTGACGGAACGGTCCGGCGCGTAACCGCGTCGTTTCCGTCCGGGGGGTGGGGAAATGGCCAGGCGCGAGCGTGTCGTGCGCATGTCGGTCGAGCAGCCGCTGTGGCGTGCGCTGATGGCGTACCGCATTCTGACGATGCTCTACGCAATCCTGCTCGCCGTCTTCGGCCGGGACAAGTACGAGCGGCCCTGGGTGGCCGTCGCCTTCCTGGTGGTGATGGCGGCCTGGACGCTCGGCACCCTCCCGAAGGTCGCGGGCGCCGTCGCCTGCACCAAGCGTTTCCTCGGCGCCGACCTGACCCTTGCCCTCGCCGGCATTCTTCTCACCCCGCTCGCCGACTTCGACGCCCAGCACATCGACGGTCCGACGCTGTCGTCCATCTGGACCGCGGGCTCCGTGCTGGCCTTCGCGATCAAGGGCGGCTGGCGCTGGGCCGCCTTCGCCTCCACCTTCGTCGCCGTCGCCAACATCATCGAGCGCGGCGAGCCCAGCCGGGACACCTTCCACAACGTCCTGCTGGTCTGGGTCGCCTCGATCGCCATCGGTTACGTCGTCGAGGTGGCCCGGGCCAGTGAGCGCACCCTCGCCCGCGCCCTGGAGATCGAGGCAGCCACCCGTGAACGGGAGCGGCTGGCCCGGGACATCCACGACAGCGTGCTCCAGGTCCTCGCGATGGTGCAGCGCCGCGGCACGGCACTGGGCGGCGAGGCCGCCGAGCTGGGCCGGATGGCCGGGGAACAGGAAGTCGCCCTGCGCACCCTGGTCTCCAGCGGTCTGGTGCCCACCACCCGGGTATCCGAGGACGCCTCCGAGGGCGCGGTGGTCCGCAGCGTCGAGGTCGACGAGGAGGAGGACGGGCCGTCCGAACAGGCCGAGCACGATCTGCGCTCCCTGCTCGCGCCGCACGCCGGCTCCCGGATCAGCTTCGCGGAGCCCGGCGCTCCGGTGCTGCTCGCCCCCGCGGCCGCGAAGGAACTGGCGGCCGCTGTCGGCGCCGCCCTGGACAATGTCAGGGTCCATGCGGGGGAGAATGCCCAGGCCTGGATCCTTGTGGAGGACTGGCCGGACGAGGTGATCGTGACGGTCAGGGACGACGGCCCCGGCATCCCGGACGGGCGGCTCGCCCAGGCCGAGGGGGAGGGGCGGATGGGGGTCGCCCTGTCGATCCGGGGAAGGCTGCGTGACCTGGGCGGCACAGCAGAGTTGATTTCGGTGCCCGGCCAGGGCACCGAGGTGGAGTTGAAGGTTCCGAAGGTTTCACGGGGGAAGGCAGGATCAGCCAGATGAGCACGGAGAACACCCAGGGTGCCGAGGAGCGGGCCATCAGGGTGATGGTGGTCGACGACCACCCGATGTGGCGCGACGCCGTCGCCCGCGACCTTTCCGAGTCCGGTTTCGAGGTGGTGGCGACCGCCGGTGACGGACCGCAGGCCGTCCGCAGGGCGAAGGCCGCCACCCCTGACGTCCTCGTGCTCGACCTCAATCTGCCCGGCATGCCCGGCGTTCAGGTCTGCAAGGAGCTCGTCGGCTCCCACCCCGGACTGCGGGTGCTGGTGCTCTCCGCGAGCGGTGAGCACGCCGACGTACTGGAAGCGGTCAAGTCCGGCGCCACCGGCTATCTGCTCAAGTCGGCCAGTACACAGGAGCTGACCGAGGCCGTGCGGTCCACTGCCGTCGGTGACCCCGTCTTCACCCCGGGCCTGGCCGGACTGGTCCTCGGTGAATACCGCAGGCTCGCCTCCGACCCCACACCCGTCGCCTCCGACGAACCCAAGGCCCCACAGCTCACCGAGCGTGAGACCGAAGTGCTGCGGCTGGTCGCCAAGGGGCTCTCGTACAAGCAGATCGCCGAGCGTCTGGTCATCTCGCACCGCACCGTCCAGAACCACGTCCAGAACACCCTGGGCAAGCTCCAACTGCACAACCGGGTGGAGCTCGTGCGGTATGCGATCGAGCGCGGACTCGACGACGCCTGAGCACAACGGACCCGGCGGCCAACAGCTGTCCATTGCACGGAATTGACCCTCCGACCTGTACCTGAGTGACTGGATCACCATTAGCGTGGTCTTGGGGGAGCTCACCTCGGCGAAGGGAAGCTTCCATGCGGGTCGGAGTACTGACCGGGGGCGGCGACTGCCCCGGGCTCAACGCGGTCATCCGCGCCATCGTCCGCAAGGGCGTACAGGAGTACGGCTACGACTTCATCGGATTCCGGGACGGCTGGCGCGGCCCGCTGGAGGGCGAGACGGTGCCCCTCTCCGTCCCGGTGGTGCGCGGCATCCTGCCGCGCGGCGGCACCATCCTCGGCTCCTCGCGCACCAATCCGCTCGGCACGGAGCACGGTATTCGCCGGATCAGGGACAACCTCGCCCAGTACGAGGTCGATTCGCTCATCACCATCGGCGGCGAGGACACCCTCGGCGTGGCGGCGGCCCTGTCCGACGAGCACGGCATCAAGTGCGTCGGCGTTCCCAAGACCATCGACAACGACCTCTCCGCCACCGACTACACCTTCGGATTCGACACGGCCGTCGGCATCGCGACCGAGGCCATCGACCGGCTCCACACCACGGCCGAGTCCCATATGCGGGTCCTCGTCGTCGAGGTGATGGGCCGCCATGCGGGCTGGATCGCGCTCCACTCCGGGCTGGCCGGCGGCGCGAACGTCATCCTCATCCCGGAACAGCGCTTCGACGTCGACCAGGTCTGCGCCTGGGTGATTTCCCGGTTCAGGGCGAGCTACGCACCGATCGTGGTGGTCGCCGAAGGAGCCGCGCCCGCCCGGGGCGAGATGATTCTCAAGGACGGATCGCACGACTCCTTCGGTCATGTCCGGCTCTCCGGCGTCGGCGAATGGCTGGCCGGACAGATCGAGAGCCGCACCGGCAAGGAGGCCAGAACGTCCGTCCTCGGCCATGTCCAGCGCGGCGGCACCCCCAGCGCCTTCGACCGCTGGCTGGCCACCCGCTTCGGCCTGCACGCCATCGACGCCGTGCGGGACGGCGACTTCGGCACGATGGTCGCCCTGAAGGGCACCGACATCGTGCGGGTGCCGATCGCGGAGGCGACCGCCCGGCTCAAGACCGTCGACCCGGCCCTCTACGCGGAGGTCGGTGTCTTCTTCGGCTGAGCGGCGCCGGGGACATGGGCCGTATATGCGCGATGACCGGCCCATGTCCCCTGATGTGCGCGAGGACGGGAGGATTCATGGAAATCCTGGCATTCGGTGTGCGGTCCGACGAGAAGCCGCTGATCGAGAAGACCTTCGACAGCACGAGGTCCGTGGCCCGGACGTCTTTTTGACCAAGGACACCGCGCCCATCGCGGCGGGCTACGCAGGACGCCGTGGCCCAGATCATCGACGCCACCGTCCAGAACGTCGCCGACTATCTGGGCCGCCGCCGCAGTGACAACGTCCTCGTCCCGGCGCTCCCGGTGAACTGGGACCCCGGAGCCCCTCCGGGGTCCCGTCCGCCCCCTTCAGCCGGCGACCGGCAGCCCCGCCAGCAGCTCGGCCACGATCGTCGCGCCGCGCAGCGTCAGCACCGACTCCGGGTGGAACTGCACCGAGGCGAAGCCCGGCCCGCGCAGTGCGTGCAGCTCCCCGGTCGCCTCGTCCAGGCTCACCTCGACACCGTGTGCCGCCAGCTCGGTGACCACGCCGTCGTCGCAGCGCGCGGTGAAGCTGTTGTAGAAGCCGACCGTCTCCGGCCGCCCGAACAGATCGATCCGGGTCTGCGCGCCCTGGTACGGCACGGTCTTGCGGACGATCTCCAGGCCCAGCTCCGCCGCGATCAGCTCATGGCCGAGACAGACCCCCAGCAGCCCGTGCCGGTGATCACGGACCAGCTCCGCGGCGAATCCCCGCAGCAGCCGCATCTTCGGATCGGTGGTGTCACCCGGATTCCCGGGCCCGGGGCCCAGCACGACCGGGCCCTCGTGCGCCCGTACGCGCTCCCGCAACCCCGGCTCGTCGTAGCGGCGCACCGAGACCTCCAGACCCGAGGAACGCAGCAGATGTGCCAGCATCGCGGTGAAGGTGTCCTCCCCGTCGATCACCAGCGCATGGCCGGACAGCTCGTGCGTACGCTCCTGCATCCGCAGCCAGAACGGCGCGAGACCGTCCCGCCGGGCGTCCAGCGCCGTCTGCACCCGAGGGTCGCCCGCCAGCTGCGGTCGCGCCGCCTCGGCCCGCGGCCGGCCCGGCCGCACCCCCAGCGCGGTCAGCACCCCGGCCGCCTTCGCATGGGTCTCGGCGACCTCGCTGTCCGGATCGGAATGGCGTACGAGCGTCGCCCCGACCGGCACCCGCAACTGTCCGCCGGCCGAGATGTCGGCGGTACGGATCAGGATCGGCGAGTCCAGGGTCTGCGCCCCGCCCGGCTCCTGCCGCAGCAGCGCCAGCGCGCCCCCGTAGTACCCGCGCCCACCGGGCTCGTACCGCTCGATGACCCGGCAGGCGTTCTGCACGGGCGAGCCGGTGACCGTCGCCGCGAACATGGTCTCCTTCAGCACCTCCCGCACATCCAGCGAGGAGCGCCCGCGCAGCTCGTACTCCGTGTGCGCGAGATGGGCCATTTCCTTGAGCCGCGGCCCGACCACCACCCCGCCCATGTCGCCGACGGTGCACATCATCTTGAGTTCCTCGTCGACCACCATGGAGAGCTCGTCCCGCTCCTTGCGGTCGGCGAGGAAGGCCAGCAGATTCTCGGCGGTCGGGCCCTCGGCGGGGTAGCGGTACGTCCCGCTGATCGGGTTCATCACGACCGTCCCGCCGGACATCCGCACATGCACCTCGGGGCTGGCACCGACGAGCGTCCTCTCCCCGGTGTGCACGGCGTACGTCCAGTACGCGCCCCGCTCACCGGCCAGCAGCCGCCGGAAGAGGGCCAGCGCGTCGGCCCGGCCGAAGCCGGGGATCTCGCCCCGGAAGGTCCGCCGGACGACGAAGTTCGCGCCCTCGCCCTGCCCGATCTCGTCCTCGACGATTCGCCGCACGATCCCGGCGTACTCCTTGTCGGGGACGTCGAAGGCGCCGCCCTCGACCCGTACGTCATGGACCGGCAGGTGGTCCAGCACTTCGGCGAGCGGCAGTTCGTACGTCTCGTCCGCGACCAGCACGGTCAGCGGCGTCCCGTCGTCGCGCACATCGAAGCCGCGCTCGGCGATCTGCCGGAACGGCACCAGGGCGAGCGAGGGCAGTGCACCGACCGGGAGGTCGGCGAGCCGGTCCGCTTCCCGCACCCGGCCGATCAGCACCTCGACGGTGTCCTGGTCGTGACCGGGTGTGCGCCTGCGCAGCAGCGCGAACGGCGGGCAGTCGTCACCCAGGAGCCTGTCGATGACGAGCTCGGTGGGGTGAGGCTGAGACATTGGGGGTGTTCCTTCCAGATGGAGGAACGGCTCCCGAAACGCAGAGAAGGCCGCCCCTCGGGCGGCCTTCGCGTGGTCTGTTGCGCGCGATCGATCAGTGGGCCGCCGGATGAGCGGTCCACCACCAGTTCTGGGTTGTCTGCGCGAACATGTTCCGAACCCTAACGGATGCCCGAGTCATCCGAGCGCGCGTCTCAACTATTGAGCGTACGACTGGACGCACCGCCAAACCCCGTAATGTTGTCCGTGTGACCGTGAACGCCAATACCTCCGTCGCCGGTGGCCACACCTGGCGAGATCTTCCCGCGGCGCAGCAGCCCGAGTACCCCGATGCCGAGGCCCTGCGCGATGTACTCGCGGACCTCGCGTCGTATCCGCCGCTCGTCTTCGCGGGCGAGTGCGACCAGCTGCGCGCCCGCATGGGAGCCGTCGCCAAGGGCGAGGCGTTCCTGCTGCAGGGCGGCGACTGCGCCGAGGCCTTCGACGCCGTGTCCGCCGACCACATCCGGGCCAAGCTGAAGACGCTGCTCCAGATGAGCGCCGTCCTCACCTACGCCGCCTCCGTGCCCGTCGTCAAGGTGGGCCGGATCGCCGGCCAGTACTCCAAGCCGCGCTCCAAGTCGACCGAGACCCGCGACGGCGTCACCCTGCCGACCTACCGCGGTGACTCCGTCAACGGCTTCGCCTTCACCGAGGAAGCCCGGGTCCCGGACCCGGACCGGCTGAAGCAGATGTACCACGCATCCGCTTCCACGCTGAACCTCGTCCGCGCCTTCACCACGGGCGGTTACGCCGACCTGCGCCAGGTGCACGCCTGGAACCAGGACTTCGTGAAGTCGTCCCCGTCCGGGCAGCGCTACGAGGCGCTGGCCCGCGAGATCGACAACGCGCTGAACTTCATGAAGGCGTGCGGTACGGACCCGGCGGAGTTCAAGGCGGTCGAGTTCTACTCGTCGCACGAAGGGCTGCTGCTGGACTACGAGTCGGCGCTGACCCGCACCGACTCGCGCACCGGCCGGCTGTACGACACCTCCGGCCACATGGTCTGGATCGGTGAGCGCACCCGCCAGATGGACGGCGCGCACATCGAGTTCGCCTCGAAGATCCGTAACCCCATCGGGATCAAGCTCGGTCCGACAACCACCGTCGACGAGGCGCTCGGCTACATCGAACGCCTCGACCCCGAGCGCGAGCCCGGCCGGCTGACCTTCATCGTCCGCATGGGCGCCGACAAGGTCCGCGACAAGCTCCCCGACCTGGTCGAGAAGGTCACCGCCTCCGGCGCCATCGTGGCGTGGGTGACCGACCCGATGCACGGCAACACCTTCGAGGCCGCCTCCGGCCACAAGACCCGTCGCTTCGACGACGTCCTGGACGAGGTGAAGGGCTTCTTCGAGGTGCACAAGGGCCTCGGCACGCACCCGGGCGGCATCCACGTCGAGCTCACCGGTGACGATGTCACCGAGTGCGTCGGCGGCGGCCACGAGATCTTCGTGGACGACCTGCACCAGCGCTACGAGACGGCCTGCGACCCGCGGCTCAACCGCAGCCAGTCCCTCGACCTGGCGTTCCTGGTCGCCGAGATGTACCGGGACCACTAGGCAGCACGGCAGGCAGCGCACGTACGACTGTGGGGCACGGATCCATGTGATCCGTGCCCCACAGGGCGTTCGGAGGCTACCAAGGGGTTTAAGAGCCAGGTAAGGTTAGGTTGGCCTCACCGATTAACGGGGTGGCAGCAAACGACCGATCCCGCCGGGAGGTGAACCGCATGTATGTCTGCTCGTGCTTCGGCATTACGGAGAAGCAGGTCAAGGAACATGCGGAAGCCGGCGCCTGCACCCCCCGGCAGATAGCCTCCGCCTGCAAGGCGGGCACGGACTGCGGCGGCTGCGTCCGCGCCATCCAGGCCGTGCTCGGCCGAGGCGCCTGCCCGCGCCGCGAACTGCTCGACCGGAAGCGGACGCCCGGCACCGCCGGTGACGCCACCGCGGACGCCGCCCCCGAGGCCGACCCGGGTATCGCTCCCGGCATCGCCCCGGGCGTGGCCCGGAGCGTCCGGCTCCCCGACGCGGCCTGACCCTCACAGCGGCTCTAGCTGTCCGGCTGCTCGATCAGCTGGGCGATGTAGAGCGGCTCCCCGAGCTTCTCGACCAGTTCCAACTGAGTGTCGAGGTAGTCGATGTGGTGCTCCTCGTCGGCCAGGATCGACTCAAAGATGTTTGCGGACGTGATGTCACCCTTGCCGCGCATCAGCTCGATCCCGCGCTTGAGGCGGTCGATCGCCTCCACCTCGACCTGACGGTCGGCCTGGAACATCTCGGTGACGGTCTGGCCCACCCGTACGTGGAACAGCCGCTGGTAGTTGGGCAGTCCATCGAGGAAGAGGATGCGGTCGGTGAGAACCTCGGCGTGCTTCATCTCGTCGAAGGACTCGGAGCGGGTGTACTTCGCGAGCTTTGTCCAGCCGAAGTTGTCCTGCATCTTTGCATGCAGGAAATATTGATTGATGGCGGTCAACTCGGCGGTCAGCTGCTCGTTCAGGAACTCAAGGACCTCGGGGTCGCCCTGCATCGCAGAGGCTCCTTCCAACCGGTGAACTGGTCAAGTTGGCCGCATCCTCGCACCGCACCCGGTAATCGTCCAGTAAGTGCATGCTTAGTATGGCTTGCCCGAATTGTCCCTGACTTGGTCGGGACCATCGCTGCCTGTCTGTCACCATGGAGTCATGGGTCAGCCGGAAAGCCGGGAAAACCGCGCGTCAGAGCAGTCCGAGCTTCCGCCGGGCCAGCGACTCCAGCGCGGTTGGCCGGTTACCCACTACGGGCCCGTGCCGAAGTTCAAGCCCGACCGCTGGGATTTCCGGGTCTTCGGCGCCACGGCGGACGGCGAGAAGCACTGCTGGAGCCATCAGGAGTTCTCGGTGCTGCCGTTCACCTCGGTCGTCGCCGACCTGCACTGCGTCACAAAATTCAGCATGCTCGGCGCCGAATGGGGGGGCGTGCTCGCCCGTACGGTCCTGGAACTCGCGCCACCCGCACCGAACGTCACCCATGTGATGGTCTGGGCCGAGTACGGATTCAGCTCCAATCTGAGGCTCTCCGACTTCGCCTCGGACCGAACACTTTTCGCCACCCACAAGGGCGGTGAGCTGCTCACCGCCGAGCACGGCTTCCCGCTTCGGCTCGTCGTGCCGCACCTCTATGCCTGGAAGGGGCCCAAGTGGGTCCGGGGCGTCGAGTACATGACGGCCGACCGCCGCGGCTTCTGGGAGGAGCGCGGCTATCACAACATCGGTGACCCCTGGCGCGAGCAGCGGTACTCCTACCAGGAAGAGCCCGGCGACGGCCCCGAGCTCTGACCTGACGGCTCTCGGGGCGACCCGGCTGTTGTCAGTGGTGGCATCGGTGCGCCGCCGCGCAGAAGCATGCCCCCGTGGGGTACTCCAGGAAATCTCTGCGCATGCGAGGTGCTCAGCCCCGGTCGCGCAGCCCCTTCAGCCGTGCCACGTCCGCCGCATGGCCTTCCCTGCCGCCCGGCGTCTCGATGATCAGGGGCACGCCGACGGTCGCCGGATGCGCGAACAGCTCCCGGAACGGTTCCTCGCCGATGTGCCCGGCGCCGATGTTCTCGTGACGGTCCTTGCGTGCTCCCACCACGTCTTTGGAGTCATTGGCGTGGATCAGTTTCAGCCGGCCCTCGCCCACCGTCTCCACCAGCAGGTCCAGGGTCTGGCGCATGCCCGCCGGGCCCGTCAGATCGTGCCCCGCCGCGTAGATGTGGCAGGTGTCGAGGCAGATGCCGAGCTTGGGGTGGGCATCGAGTGCGTCGAAGTACGGGCCGAAGTCCCAGGTCCGCGAGCAGAGCGAGAATCCCTGTCCGGCGGTCGACTCCAGCAGCAGATACGGGTCGTCGTCGTGCGTCAGTTCGTCCAGGAGCGGTCGCATGTGCGTCCGTACCTGCGCGAGGGCCTGTTCGCGCGGTCGGCCGCCCGTCGCCGATCCGGTGTGCACCACGACGCCCAGGGCGCCGATCTCGCGGGCCCGACGCAGTGAGTGGCGCAGCGATTCCACGGACTTCTCGACGGTGGCCTCGGTGTGCGAACCGAAGTTGATCAGATACGGGGCATGGACGTACGCCGGTATGGAATCGGCGGCGCACTCGGCGCGGAACTGTTCGTCCTGGGCCGGACTGCCCGCGGGCGTCGCCCAGCCGCGCGGGTTGGCGACGAAGACCTGGATGGCCTCCGCCCTCATCTCACGGGCGTAGGGGAGGCCGACCTTGGCGAGGCCGCCGGCCACGGGAACATGGCCGCCGACTGGATTGCGCATATGGATCTAGAGTCCCTTGGTCCTGATGGTGATGGTGCTGCCCTCGGGGGCCTGCTCGCCGCCGTCGACGGACTGGCTGTCGATGGTGTCGCCGAAGGAGAGGAACGGGCGGTCGACCTTGACCTCGAAGCCCGCGTCCTCCAGCTCGCTCCTGGCGTCGTCGACGTCCTTCCCGATGACGTCCGGGACGTCGATCATCCGCGGTCCCTTGGAGACCGTGAGCGTGATGGTGTCGCCCTCGGCGGCCTCGGTGCCCTCGCCCGGCGACTGACGGGCGATGTCGCCCGCGACCTCGGGGGAATTGACCCGGTCGGGCAGGACCTCGGCCTTCAGCCCCTCCTCGTCCAGCGCGGCGGTGGCGTCCTCGACGGACAGCCCGGTGACATCGGGGACGTCGACCGGAGCCCCCTTGCTGACGACGAAAGCGATCGCGGAGTCCGCGTGGCGCTCGGCGCCGGCCGCGGGGTCCGTACGGATCACGTCGCCCCGTACCGTCTCCTCGCTGAACTCCTTGGTGACCATGCCGGGCACCAGGCCGACCTTCTTCAGCGCACGGCTGGCATCGGCGACCGAGAGACCCTGCAGATCGGGCACCTTCACGATCTCGGGGCCGCGCGAGACGACGAGTGTCACCGCGTCGTTCCCCCGGATGCGGGCACCGGACTCGGGGTCGCTGCTGATGACCTCGCCGCGCTCGACGGTGTCGCTGTAGGCCCGCTCGACGCTCTTGAGCTCCAAGCCGGCGTCCGAGAGCCGTTCCTCGGCGGTCTTCTCGGTCTGGCCGAGCACCGAGGGGACCCGGGTGAACTGGCCGGAGTTGATGTACCAGACACCGGTGCCGATACCCAGTGCCAGCAGCACGGCGACGACCGCGGCGATGACGGGTCGCCGTGGAGCGCGGAGGCGCAGGCCGTGCGGCGCGGGCCGCGGCGGCATCGGCGGGGGCATTTCCAGTCGGCTGGTGTGATGGGCGACGCCCTGGTCGGCCGGGAGCAGCCGCGGGATCACGCTCGTGCGGTCCTCGGCGGCGTCGTGGACCTCGGAGAGGGCCTGCGGCGGTACGGCGTCCAGCTGGGCGTCGGTGAGGCCGGAGCGGGCCTCCCGGGTCTCGGCGAGCAGCGCCACGGCGTCGACCGGGCGGACCTCGGGGTTACGGGCGGTGGCGCTCGCCACCAGGTCGTCGAGTCCGACGGGGAGTCCCGGGACGACGGCCGACGGGGCCGGGACGGCCTCGTTGAGGTGCTGGTAGATGACCTGGGCGGGGGTGTCGCCGGTGTGCGGCTTGGACCCGGTCAGCATTTCGTACAGGACGACGCCGCAGGCGTACACATCGGCGCGGGTGTCCGCCGTGCCGCGCTCGATCTGCTCGGGGGCGAGATAGGAGACGGTGCCCAAGACGGACCCGGTGGTGTTGGTGACGGCGCCCACCGCCCGTACGAGACCGAAGTCGGCGACCTTGACCCGGCCGTCGTCCCCTATCAGGACGTTCTCCGGCTTCATGTCGCGGTGCACGAAGCCCGCCCGGTGCGCGGCACCGAGGGCGGCGAGGACCGGCTCCAGGATGTCCAGGGCGGCGCGCGGCTGCAGGGCGCCGCGCTCGCGCAGTACGTCGCGCAGGGTGCAGCCCGCGACGTACTCCATCGCGAGGTAGACGTACTGCCCCTGGGCACCCTGGTCGAAGACCGCTACGACATTGGGGTGCGCGAGCCGGGCCACGGACTTGGCCTCGCGGATGAAGCGCTCGACGAACGAGGCGTCGGTGGCGAGTGCCGGGTGCATCACCTTGAGGGCGAGCACCCGGTCGAGCCGGGTGTCCATGGCCCGGTAGACCGTGGCCATGCCGCCCACGGCGATGCGGGCATCGACGCGGTAGCGGCCGTCGAGCAGCTGCCCGACAAGCGGGTCCTGGAGGGTCGTATCCACGCATGCGAGTCTACGAGCCGCCGCGGACATGGCTCGCGGGCCGGGGCAGTCCCGGGGCCGTACTGCAGCCGAGCCGTGACAGGGACATGCGCGCCGCAGCCGTCGGCGGCGGTCCGGCGGGTCAGAACGCCGGGCGCTCCGGGTCCAGCATCGCCCGCCCCTCCACCGGCGACGAGGCCTCGGCGAAGTGCCGGCGCGGGATGCGGCCGGCGCGGTACGCCAGCCGCCCGCCCTCCACCGCATGCCGCATCGCCGCGGCCATCAGCTCGGGCTCCTGGGCCCGGGTCACCGCGGACGCCAGCATCACCGCCGCGCATCCCAGTTCCATCGCGAGCGCCGCGTCCGAGGCCGTCCCGGCGCCCGCGTCGAGAATCACCGGCACCCGGGCCTGCTCGATGATCAGCTGGAAGTTGTGCGGATTGCGGATGCCGAGGCCGGAGCCGATGGGGGAGCCGAGCGGCATGATCGCCGCGCACCCCACGTCCTGGAGCCTGCGGGCCAGCACCGGGTCGTCATTGGTGTACGGCAGCACGGTGAAACCGTCGTCCACCAGGGTCTCGGCGGCGTCCAGCAGCTCGATCGGGTCGGGCAGCAGGGTCCGCTCGTCGGCCACCACCTCCAGCTTGATCCAGTCGGTGCCGAGCGCCTCGCGGGCCAGCCGGGCGGTCAGTACGGCCTCGCCCGCGGTGAAGCAGCCCGCCGTGTTCGGCAGGACGCGGACGGAGAGCCGCTGGAGGACGGAGAGCACCGAGCCCTGCACGGTCGGATCGAGGCGGCGCATCGCGACGGTGGTCAGCTCGGTGCCGGAGGCGGTCAGGGAGCGTTCCAGCACATCGAGGCTGGGTGCTCCACCCGTCCCCATGATTAGCCGGGAGCCGAAGGTGGTGTCGCCGAGGGCGAACGGGTCGTCGGACATGGTCAGCCTCCCTGGACCGCGGTCAGGACCTCGACGCGGTCACCGTCACCGAGTGCGGCGGTGGACCACTGACCGCGCGGCACGACGGTCTCGTTGACGGCGGCCGCGACGCCGGAGTGTCCGGCGGTCAGGGTGGCTACCAGGACGTCCAGGGTGGTGCCCGCGGCGAGGAGGCGGACCTCGCCGTTCACGGACACGCAGAGCGGTGCGGGCTCGGTCATGCGGGCTGCTCCTGACGTACGGAGACGGCGGGGGACGAGAAACGGTGCGGGCTGAAGGGGCGGGCCACCTCGGGCAGCTCCCCGCCGGTGAGGAGCTCCGCCATGACGTCACCGGTGACGGGGGTGAGCAGCACCCCGTTGCGGTGGTGGCCGGTGGCGAGGTGGAGGCCGGGCAGGGCGGTGGGGCCGAGCAGCGGGGCGTTGTCGGGAGAGGCGGGGCGCAGGCCGGCCCGGGTCTCGGTGAGCGGGAGTTCCGTGATGCCGGGCATCAGCTCGTGGGCGTCGCGCAGCAGCTCGTAGACGCCGCCCGCGGTGACGGTGGTGTCCCAGCCCATCTCCTCGCTGGTGGCGCCGACGACCAGTTCGCCGTTCTCACGGGGTACGAGATAGACATGGCTCCCCCGGACCACGGCCCGGACCGTCCGGGTGAGGAACGGTGCGTACGCGGCGGGCACGGTCAGCCGCAGCACCTGCCCCTTCACCGGCCGGACCGGCGGCACGGCCTCGTCGGGCAGGCCCGGGAGCCGACCGCTGAGGCTGCCCGCGGCGAGCACGACCTGGTCGGCGGCGAGCTCCGTACCCCCGGCGAGCACGGCTCCGGCGGCCCGGTCGCGTACCACCGTCAGGCGCTCCACCCAGCCGCGGTGGAAGACCACCCCGGCCCGTTCGCAGGCGGTCAGCAGTGCGGCGGCCAGCCGACGGGGGTCGATCTGGTGGTCGCCGTCGACCCGCAGACCGCCGCGGACGCCCGGCGCGAGCATCGGCTCCAGGCGGCGGCACTCGCGGCCGGTGAGCCACTCCGACTCCAGGCCCGAGCGCTGCTGAAGGGCGTGCAGTTCCCGCAAATGGGCCCGGTCGTCGGAGTCCAGTGCGACGGCCAGGGTGCCGCAGGCGCGGAAGCCGGTCTCCTGTCCGCTCGCCGCCTCCAGCTCGGCCGCGAAGGCCGGATAGCGGGCGGCCGAGGCGACATTGAGGCCCAGCAGCATCTGTTCGCCGTAGTGGAGTTCGGTGACCGCGGCCAGCATGCCGGCCGCCACCCGGGCGGCCCCGCTGCCCGGTTCGGGGTCCGCGACCGCGGTGCGCAGTCCGCGTTGCGCGGCCCGCCAGGCGGTGACCAGTCCGATGATCCCGCCCCCGATGACGAGGACATCGGATCCGTTTCCGTTCCGAGAAGAACGCATGGGCGTCCAGCCCCTCCCTTCGCCGGCATGACCCGGATCAGGTTCGTACGGTCGGAGGCCGCCCAGCCTCCCTCTCAGCCCGATGCGTCCGGGCTCCCGCGAGTGTCTTACGTTGGCCACCCTAAACCCCGTGCCCCGGCCCCAGTAAGGGAGCGTCCCCGTGGCCCGCTCGCTCGACGGACTCGTCCTCTCGCCGGGTACCGATCAGGCCCCGGGCCAGGTCGGTGCCCGTACCCGCTTCACGTACCACGAGGAGACCGGGCCGTATCCGGGCCGTATCCGGGCCGAGTACGCGGGCGGCGACGTGGCCCGAGGCCCTCTCGTCCATGGCCTCAAAGACATGGGAGGTGCCCCCTCCGTCCAGCTGAAGTAGGACGGAACGACATCCTCCGGTCACTGTGTCTCCACCGGCGTCGACCTCGCGGACGGCCGGGTCCGGCTGGGCGAGCGGTGGGAATGGGAATCGCAGGAGGGCAGAGGTGCGAGCGCGGTGGAAGAACTCCCCTTTCCTGATGGTGCGTCAGATGTTTAAGGTGTACGGGTGAGCGAGCAGCAGCAGTCAGAGCGGCCGGACCGGCGGGCAGGGCGCCGCGTCGTCATCGTCGGCGCGGGCATGGCCGGCGTCCAGACGGCGGTGGCCCTGAGGGAACAGGGCTTCACCGGCCCCGTGGTCCTGATCGGCGCCGAACCGCACCAGCCCTACGACCGGCCCCCGCTGTCCAAGGCGGTGTTGCTCGGCGAGGCCGAGGACTCCGCCTTCGACGTCGACTTCGAGGCGCTGGACATCGATCTGCAACTGGGCCGCGAAGTCACCGGTGTGCGGCCCGGGGCGCATGAGCTGGACACCCCGTCAGGACCCGTTCCCTATGACGTCCTGGTGATCGCGACCGGCGCCGAACCGGTCGTCCTGCCCGGCGCCGAGGGCGTTCCCGGTGTCCACCTGCTGCGTACTCTCGACGACGCGGCGCGGCTGCGGCCCGTCCTCGACGAGCGGCACGGCGTCGTGGTCGTCGGCGCGGGCTGGATCGGCGCCGAGTTCGCCACCGCGGCCCGCGCCGCGGGCTGTGCGGTCACCGTCGTCGAGGCCGCCGACCGGCCCCTCCCGGGTGCGGTGCCCGCCGAGGTCGCCGCCCCGATGGCCGCCTGGTACGCCGAGAGCGGCGCCGAACTCCTCACCGGAGCCCAGGTCGACCGCATCGAACCCGGCAGGGTGATCCTCGCGGACGGCCGTGTGATCCCTGCCGGAGCGGTCGTCGTCGGAATCGGCGCACGGCCCGCCACCGGCTGGCTGGCCGGCTCCGGCATCGCGCTCGGCCCCGACGGATCGGTGACCGCCGACGGGGCACTGCGCACCTCGCAGCCCGATGTGTACGCGGTCGGTGACTGCGCCTCGTTCCCGTCCGCCAGGTACGGCGAACGCCTTCTCGTCCACCACTGGGACAACGCCCTCCAGGGTCCGCGGACCGCCGCTGCCAACATCATCGGGGCAGGGGCAGGGGCAGGGGCAGGGGCAGGGGCAGGCCCGGCGCCGCAGACGTACGACCCCGTGCCGTACTTCTGGTCCGAGCAGTTCGACCGGTTCGTGCAGTACGCGGGCCACCACTCGGCCGCCGACACCCTGCTGTGGCGCGGTGATCCCACCGGCCCCTCCTGGTCGGTGTGCTGGCTGCGGGACGGTGTCCTGGTCGCTGTCCTCGCCGTCGGCCGGCCGCGCGATCTGGCACAGGGACGCAAACTCATCGAGGCAGGGGCGCGGCTCGATCCGGTACGGACCGCCGACCCCTCCGTACCGCTGAAGTCGGCGACCCTCTGACGGCGTACCCCGCACCCCCGTACGGTCGGCCCGGCTACCGACTGTCGGTCCGGGATGGCACGCTTGTCCTTGTGACCGAGATTGACGCAAAGATCGATGCTCTCGTCCCCGCCTGGCTCCACCTTCCCGACATCGCCGAAATGCTCGATGTCGAGGTGACGCGCGTGCGGCAGCTGGTCAAGGAGGGCCAGCTCATCGCCGTACGACGTGGTGAGAACCGGACGCTCCAGGTGCCTGCCGCCTTCATCGACGGCGACAAGGTGGTCAAGGGCCTCTCCGGCACCCTGACGCTCCTGAGGGACGACGGCTACACCGACGAAGAGATGCTGGAATGGCTCTTCACCCCCGACCCGACCCTGCCGGGCACCCCTGCCCAGGCGCTGAGCGAGAATCGCGGCACGGAGGTGAAGCGCCGCGCCCAGGCGCTCGCCGTCTGACCGGCGACCTTGTGTGAGGGGCAGGCCGCGCAGCACTCGCTGCGCGGCCCGCGCCCCCGCGCCGTTCCGGAAAACGATCCGCAATGCTCTCCAGGGGGAACCGCATCATGCCCACGCCTCACGCGCAGCTGTCCGACGCCCGGCTCTATCTGTGCACGGACGCCCGCAGGCGCCAGGGTGACCTTCCCGAGTTCCTCGACGCCGTCCTCGCCGGTGGGGTGGACATCGTCCAACTGCGCGACAAGGGCATGGAAGCGGCCGAGGAGCTCGAACACCTGGCCTTCTTCGCCGAGGCCTGCAGGCGCCACGGCAAGCTCCTCGCCGTGAACGACCGGGCGGATGTCGCCCACGCCATCGACTCCGATGTGCTGCACCTCGGTCAGGGGGACCTGCCGGTCCCCGCCGCCCGCGCCATCATCGGCGAGGGCGTGGTGATCGGCCGCTCCACCCACGCCGAGGCCGAGGTCGACGCGGCCGTCGCCGAGCCCGGTGTGGGCTACTTCTGCACCGGCCCCTGCTGGCCCACCCCGACCAAGCCCGGCCGGCACGCCCCGGGCCTGGACCTCGTGCGGTACGCCGCCTCGCTCGGTACGCAGCGCCCGTGGTTCGCCATCGGCGGGATCGACGCCGGCAATCTCGACGAGGTGCTGGACGCCGGAGCGCGCCGGGTGGTCGTCGTACGGGCGATCACCGAGGCCATCGATCCGGCCGCAGCCGCCGCCGAGCTGGCCAAGAGGATTCGGGCGCGCGCCGGAGCATGATCCGGCCAGATGTCCGAAGGGTGGACAAACAACCGGTCAATTCGGGCAATTACCGCTGGTCTGGTCCTTCGGTCGTCGCGCTCTGGTTAACCTGCCCGTATGGCCCTTGGCACACCTTCTACCAGGACAGATCACGCGCACACGGTGCGTGAGTTCCTCGCGACCGGCAAGACTTCGTATTCGTTCGAGTTCTGGGCGCCCAAGACCGAGAAGGGTGAGCGGAACCTCTGGAATGCGCTGCGCCGCGTCGAGGCGGTGGGGCCGAGCTTCGTCTCCGTGACCTACGGGGCCGGTGGCTCCACCCGCGCCGGGACGGTCAAGGCCACCCAGCAGATCGCCGCCGACTCCACTCTCACCCCGGTCGCACATCTCACGGCGGTCAACCACTCCGTCGCCGAGCTGCGCAACATGATCGGGCAGTACGCCGACGCCGGAATCCGGAACATCCTCGCCGTGCGCGGAGACCCGCCCGGCGACCCGATGGGCGAGTGGGTCGAGCACCCGCAGGGCGTGCGGTACGCGGCCGATCTCGTCCGGCTCATCAAGGAATCCGGCGATTTCTGTGTCGGCGTCGCGGCATTTCCCGAGATGCACCCGCGCTCGACCGACTGGGACACCGACATCCGCCATTTCGTGGACAAGTGCCGCGCCGGTGCCGACTATGCGATCACCCAGATGTTCTTCAATCCGGAGGACTATTTGCGGATGCGTGACCGCGTGGTCGCTGCGGGTTGCGAAACCCCGATCATTCCCGAGGTCATGCCGCTGACCAACGTCAAGCAGTTGGACCGGTTTGCCCAGCTCAGCAACGCGTCTTTCCCTTCCTCTCTGAAAGAACGCATCCTCGACGCCAAGGATGATCCCGCCGCTGTACGCTCGATTGGGATCGACTTCGCAACACAGTTCTGCGCGAGGCTGCGATCCGAGGGTGTGCCCGGACTGCACTTCATTACGCTCAACAACTCGACGGCGACGCTCGAAATCTACGAAAATCTCGGACTGCACAAGCAGTCGTGACCGGCCGTATCCGCCACGCGGGGCGGTGGCCGTAGGAGGGGGCGAGCATGGGCTGGACGGTCCTCTACATCGCGTTCGGAATTGTCGCGCTGTGGCTGCTCGGCGAGGTGCTCCTGCAGTACAAGGCGCGCCTTCGCTGGCGTCTGCTCGCCTTCGCAGGCTTCGGCTGTGTGGTCGTCGGCGTACTGATGCCGTCCGTGTTCGTCATCGCCGTCGGTACGATCGCGTTCGCGACCGGTCAGACATACGTCACGCTGTCCTTCCGTCGCGGCTTCTCGACCGGCTGGGCGATAGGGGGCAGCCCCGGCGCGAGCCGTCGCCGCCGGGGCGGGGGCGTCCGGGAGAGCCGCGAGCCCACGCTCGAGGTGTCGGACCTGGAGATGGCGTACGAGGAGCAGACCCCGCAGCGGACGGACGCCCCGGCACCGGGACCCGCGGTCTACGAGCCGGAGCCGCTGCCGGACGACACGGGGCAGTACGGCGTCTACGGCGGTCACCAGCAGTCGCAGCAGGGGCAGAACCAGGACCGGCAGCCTGAGCAGCAGCCCCAGCACGCCGCGTATGACCCCTACGCCGGCCATTCCACGTACGCCGCGCCGGGCCAGGACCCGTACGCCGACAACTCCTTCGGCGGGCAGGACTCCTTTGCCGGGCAGTACGACTACGGCACCGGCCAGCAGCAGTACGCCGCATACTCCGACCCGTACATCGGGACCGGCACCACCGGCGGCTCCACGCAGTACACCTCGTACGACAGCCACGGCAACGGCTACGACAGCTACGAGGGCCGACACCAGTACGCCGCCGACCAGTACGCCCAGCAGTACGCCGCCGAGACCCCGCCCGGCGGTGTCTGGGTGCCTCAGCAGCGCGAGGGCGAGCAGTACCCGTCCCCGCCTCCGGAGCAGCCCGCCCCGTACCAGAACGGCTTCGCCAACGGCGACGGCTACGACGAACAGCAGTACCGCCACTGACGGCGGCCCGGCGGGGGCAGGGGGCCGCGGGGGAGACCCGGGGCAGAGCGGCGAGCGGGCGCGCCCGGCACTCCGGTGGCGCCGACGGCCGACGGCCTATTGCCTCATTGGGAGCCCCGGAACCCGTCCCCTTCCACGATCAGCCCGGCAACCAGCGCCCCCGACATCCCCGCGTGGGCGAGCCCACCGCCCGGATGCGACCAGCCGCCCGCGGCGTAGAGCCCGGGCAGCCGGGTGCGATTGCCCGGATGCAGATACGCGCCCCCTGCCCCGGCCAGCGCGGGCGCGGGCACCGCCCCGCCCTCGGCGCCGGTGTCGGCCGCCGTCTCGGCCGGGGTCCGCACCTCGGCGTGGAGCAGCCGCTCCCGTATGCCGGGCACGGCCGTGCCGGCCGCCTCGATCAATGCGTCGGCACACCGCTCGCGCAACGCCGTGTCCGTCCAGTCCACCGCACCGTGCGGGGCGACCGTCGCTGTCAGCGTCACGGCCTCGTGCGCGTCGTCGGGGCGGGTCGAGGGGTCATCCGGGCGCAGCACCGTCACCGTCGGACGGTCGGCGAGCCGTCCGCCGAACACCGCCTCGCGCTCCGCCCCGCCGTCCGCCGGGTGCACCACGGTCCGGTGCACGGCATCCGCGGGCCGGGCACCGCGCAGCGACAGCAGAACCACGAACCGGCCCGGCACGACCCCCCGCCCCGGCTGCACCGCCACATCGCCGTCCTGCCGCAGCTCCTGACCGGGCACCAGGCCCGGATGCGGACGGGCTCCCAGCACCACATGGCCGGCCTCGGTGACCGTCCCGTCCATGAGCTCGACGCCCGCCGCCCGGCCGTCCTTCTCGACGACCCGGGCCACCTCGCCGCCGAAGACGAACTCCACCTTCCGGGCCAGACACCGCTCGTACACCGCCTGCGCCAGGGCCCGGATCCCACCGGAGACGTACCAGCTGCCGAAGGTCTCCTCCATGTACGGCAGCAGGGCGGCCGCTGCCGGTGTGCGCAGGGGATCGAGCCCGTACGACAGGGCGTATCCGTCGAGGAGGGCGGCCAGCCGGGGGTCCGGCAGTTCCCACGCGCCGACCTCCGTCACCGTGCCTGCCTGACGGGCGGGGCGCAGCAGACGGCGCTGCCGGAGCGCCGGATACGGATCACGGCCGAGCACCTGCCAGTCGGAGCGCAACGGCTCCTCCAGCAGCGGACGCCGGGACCGGTCCCAGGCGTCGCGCGCCCGGTCGAGGAACTCGCCCCAGGCCGCGCCCGCGCCGCCGCCGAGCACGGTGTCCAGGGCGGCGACCACCCCGGCCCGTGAGGCATTCGGCAGCGAGACCGCCGTGCCGTCCGCGAAGATGTGGCGGCTCGCCGGATCGACCTGGGTCATGGTGACGCATCGCTCCAGCGGCTCCTTGCCCGTCTTCACGAACAGATCGCGGTAGACCGCGGGCAGATGGAGCAGCGTGGGACCGGTGTCGAAGGCGAAGCCCTCATGGGCATACCGGCCGACCGAGCCGCCGAAGGTCTCCGACCGCTCGTACACCGTCACCCGGTGGCCTGCCACGGCTAGCCGGGCGGCCGCCGCCATCGCGCCCATCCCGGCGCCGATCACCGCAATACGTGCCATGTCAGTGACCTTAACGGCCACCTGTGACACTCAGTCCAGTGGCCAGTGCGAACCGGTCCCGGCCAGGCGCTTCTCCTCGCGGCGCTGGGCCCTGCGGCGCAGGAACCGACGGATCCTGGAGGCCAGGAAGACCAGTATCACCATGCCGAGGAGCAGTAGTGCCGCGGCGATGATCGCGGCCGCCAGCGGATGGAATATCGCGAACGTGACGATCCCCGCGACGCCCAGGTCCTCGGCTGTGCTCACCGCGATATTGCTGAACGGCTCAGGGGAGGTGTTGACCGCCATCCTGGTGCCGGCCTTCACCAGATGGCTCATCAGCGCGGTGGAACCACCGACGGCACCGGCCGTGAGCTCCGGCAGCGAACCGCTCTCGCCGGCCAGCAGCGCCGCCACCACGGCACCGGCCACCGGCCTGATGACGGTGTGCACCGAGTCCCAGACCGAGTCCACGTAGGGGATCTTGTCCGCCACCACCTCGCACAGGAAGAGCACACCGGCAACGACGAGGACATCGGTGCGCTGCAGCGACGCGGGCACCTCGTCGGTGATACCGGTCGCGCCGAAGACACCGAGGAGCAGGACCACCGCATAGGAGTTGATCCCGCTCGCCCAGCCGCTTGTGAACACCAGAGGGAGTACGGACACGGACGCGATCGTAACCAGGCGGCGTACGGCCCGGAGTGGGGTTCGGTGCGCAGCCGTGAGTATCCGTACTCAGGGCGCGAGATGAGTAGGTGCGCGGATGGGCTCCCACCTGCGTGGACGGGAGAGTGGAGCACACGGAGAGGGGCGCGGCACCGCACCGCCGACACGGGGCGGCGGAACGGGCGCGGCACTCCTTCCGGGACGGGGGAGCACGACGGGGAGCCCGAGGACCACGGGGGAAGACGGGGGTCGCGGGGGAAGGCTCTCCGACTGCACGGAAGACGCCGGTCCGGCGCAGGCTCGGAGGATCGAGCCTCGCCCGACCGGCGTCTTCGTGCGTCCGTGCGCCCCGCCGCCGACGGGTCAACGCCCGCTGACCCGCCCGTGCAGCAGCAGCGACAGCGCCGAGTGCACATCCTCGATCGACCGCTCCGGCTGAAACGCCTGCCAGTCCAGGGCCGCCACCAGCACCATGCCGACCAGGGCGGCGGCCGTCAGCGCGATGTCGATGTCCTCGCTGAGCTCACCGTTCTTCACGCCCTCGCGCAGCACCTCCTCGACCGCCGCGACGGCCTCCTGACGCACCACCAGGAGGGTCGATTGCCAGGCCCGGTTGGTGCGCCACAGCTCCGCGACGTACAGCTGGGTGAAGGACGGATAGCGGTCGATGAAGACCAGGCCGGCCCTGATCATCGCGTCCAGGGCCTCGACCCGGGTGCCGCCACGCCCCTCGGTTTCCTCCGCCGCCGAGCGCAGCGACGCCGTGAGCAGCCCGACGCCGTGGCGCAGCAGCTCCTCGAAGAGTTCGGTCTTGCTCTTGAAGTTGTAGTAGACCGTGCCCTTGGCGACCCCGGCGCGCTCGGCGATCTCGTCCACTGTGGTCGCCGAGAAGCCCTTCTCGGCGATGAGAGTCACGGCCGCCTCGTAGAGCTTCTGCCGGGTGGCCTGGCGGCGCGTGGTGCTACTGCTGTCCATACCCCTGATTCTCACAGGTTTGGGTGCGCTCACAGGCTCAGCTCCGGGTGGAGCCGGTCCAGGGTCCACACCTGCTTACGGCGCGCCGAGACGGCGGTCAGGGCGAGCGCCCCCGCCGTGAAGGCCAGCAGCACCGCGCAGCCCAGCCAGACCGGGCCGAGTCCGCCGCCCGTGATCAGCCGGCGCAGCCCCTCGACGATGTAAGTCATCGGCAGGTAGGGGTGGATCGCGTTGAAGAATCCGGGGCTGGTCTCGACGGGATACGTACCCCCGGCCGAGGTCAGCTGGAGCATCAGGACCGCCAGTACGAGAATCCGTCCGGCAGCCCCGAACCGGGCGTTGAGCCACTGGATGATCGCTGCGAAGCAGCAGGTCGCCAGTGCCAGGAAGCCGATTGTCCCGGCGGCACGGGTCATCTGCAGACCGAGCCCCCAGTGCAGCACGGACATCAGGGCGGCCACCTGCAGCAGCCCGATCGCGGCCACCGGCAGCCAGCCCGCGAACGCGATCCGCCAGGCGGAGGCCCCGGCGGCGAGTGCGCGCCGGTTGAGCGGCTGGATCAGCATGTAGGCCACCATCGCACCCACCCAGAGGGAGAGCGGGATGAAGTAAGGGGCGAAGCCGGTGCCGTAGTTGGGGGCCGCGTGCAGCGACTCGGAGGCCAGCTGCACCGGGTCGGCCATGACTTCCGTACGCGCGTCGCGGTCCTTCTCGTCGTAGTCGGGGATCTCGCCGACGCCTTCGTTGAGTCCCTCGGCGAGGGTGGCCGAACCGTCGCTGAGCCGGATCAGCCCGCCGTCCAGATCGGTCGCGCCCTTCTCGAGATCGCTCACTCCGGTGTCCAGGTCGGTGGAGCCGGTCTTGGCCGTGGCCAGGCCGGTGTGCAGTTCGTCCGCTCCCTCGGCGACCTTGTGGGCTCCGGTGTTGAGCGCGTTGACCTCCTTCGCCGCGGACTTCAGGTCCTCGTCCAGGTGCGGCGCGCTCTTGGCCAGGTCATTGGCCTGCTGCTGCAGCGTGGTCAGCTGGGCTCGCAGCTTCTTCAGATCGCCGGTCTGGTTCGTGACCAGCACATTCACATCGTCGGCGACCTTCGCGACATCGGCCGCCGATGTCTTCGCGCGCTCCAGCGGCGGGCAGACGGTGGGGTCGGCGGGCGGCTGCTCCGAGCAACTGGTGCGGTAGACCTCGGCCAGGTCGTCGGAGGCCGTGTGGGCGGCGGTGGCCGCGGTGGGTGCCGACTTCACCAGCAGGTCGAGGTTGTCCCGTACGGTCTGCGAAGAATCGGCGACCAGCCGGGCGGTGTCGCCGATCGACTTGCCGTTGTCCTGCAAGAACGGGCGGACGTCGGCCGCCACTCCGTTGACCTTGTCGGCGAGCAGCTGGGTGCCGTCGGCGACCTGCCGGGAGCCGGTCTCGAGGTCGCCCGCGCCCTCGTTCAGCTTGAGGAGCCCACCGGCCAGACTGCTGCTGCCGGCTTTGGCGTCCTTGAGCCCGTCCGCCAGATCCTGCGATCCCTTCGTCGCCTGGTCGATGCCGCCCTTGAGGTCGTCGGCACCCTTGGCGGCCTCCGCCGTCGCGTCGTGGATGTCGGAGAAGCCGATGTAGATCTGGTCGAGGTAGCCGCGCGAGGTGCTGGTCGACGCGGCGGTGCGCACCTCGGAAAACACCGTCCGGGAAATCTGCCCGACGATGTAGTTGTTGGCGTCGTTGGTCTGCACCTGGAGCGCGCCGGTCTCGGGGGAGTCACCCGAACTGGAGGCGATCTGCTTGCTGAAGTCCGACGGCATGGTGAGCGAGAGGTAGTACGTACCGTCCTCGACGCCCTGCTGGGCCTCGGCGGAACTTACCTCGTGCCACTCGAAGGTCTTGGAGTCGAGAAGCTCGCCGGTGATCTCGTCGCCGACCGCGATGTGCTTTCCGGCGACGGTGGCGCCCTTGTCGTCGTTGACCAGCGCGACCGGGATCTGGTCGAGGCGGCCGTACGGGTCCCAGAAGGACCACAGGTACAGGGCGCCGTAGAGCAGCGGCAGCAGCAGGAGCGCGATGAGTGCGGCGATCGGCAGCTTTCCCCTGCCGAAACGCTTCAGCTCAAGCGCGGCCAGTTTCGGCGAACGCATCGGCCGGTCCTTCCTCGGTCGTGATGTCGTCGGCTGTGGCGTCCGGCGCGTTCGCCGGTGCGGCCGTGGTGCCGGTACGCACGGTGATGGTGTTCTCGGGTGCCTGGCTGCACACGGCGAGCACGGTCGTGCCGCTGTCGGCGATGGACCGCAGCAGCCCCCAGGCCTCGGCCCGTTCGGCGTCGGAGAGCTTGAGATCGGTGTCGTCCACCGCGAGCAGCCGGGGTCGGCCGATCAGCGCGAGGGCGACGGACAGCCGCAGCGCCTCCAGCCGTTCCAGATCCCTCACCGAGGTCCGCTCGGCCTTGGGCAGCGCGGCGGGGTCGAGTCCGGCGGCCTCCAGCGCCGCGTCGATCCGTCCCTGCGCGGCGGCGGCGCGCTTGGCGCGCGGACGCACCAGCGCGCGCAGTGAACTGTCGAATCGGCGCTGCAGCAGGGCCCGTTCGCGCAGGTGCTCGGTGACGGTGAAGGCCGGGTCCAGCTCGCTGACCCCGGGCACCGGCCCCAGTGCGGCGATGCGGCGTACGGCGGCCATCTTGCGCGGCAGACGCAGCCCGCCGATCTCCGCGTGGCCCTCGGAGGGGCGCATACGGCCGGTGAGAGCGAGCAGCAGGCAGGTGCGGCCGGAGCCGGACGGGCCCTCGATCGCCACCAGTGAGCCGGGCCCGGCCTTGATGCCCACGCCCCGGAAGGCCCAGCCGCGCGGTCCCTTGAGCCCGAAATCCTCGGTGGTGACGGCTGCCCCGTGCGGGCTGTCCACAGGCTCTCCCTCTTTTGAACTGACTGGTCAGTCCAAAAAAGTAGCCCGAACTCGCGATCGAAGCAAAAGGGCAGGTCAGGGGGTGGGTGAGGCCGATTGTCAGTGCTGCCCCTCACGATGGATACATACGGCCACGGAGCCGTTACACGAGACAGGAGGTTTCGTCATGGCCTACTCGTCCGCAGCAGCCGCACCCCGGCGCCGCGCAGATGGCCCTGCCCCCTCACTGACCGGTCCGGCAAACGACGTCCACCCCGTTCTGCGCCGCACCACGGCGTCGCCCGCCGCCCTCGACCTGCTCGCCCAGGCCCGCACCGGCCTCGACGAGGCCGCCGTTCTCGATGTGCCGAACGAGCGGTATGCCACGGCACACCTCGCCGCGCTGCGCACCGCCGCCGCCGTGCTCGCTGTGCGGGGCCGCCCCGAGACCTCCAGGCGGCGCCGGGAGCGGATCCGCAGCGCCTGGGAGGTCCTCCCGGAAATAGCACCCGAGCTGACCGAATGGAGCGCGCTGTTCGCTTCCGGCGCCCGTCGCAGGGCTCGTGCGGAAGCCGGTATACCGGGCGCGGCCAGTCGGCGGGAGGCCGACGACCTGTTGCGTGACGCGGCGATGTTCCTGCGCCTGGTCGAGCGACTGCTCGTGCTTCAGCCGGCGCTCCCGCAGGCCCGGAGGGAGCGGCCCGACGCGGGATGACGGCGACGGCGGCGCGAGGCAATAGGGTGGACAGCACCTGTACCACCTGCACTGTTCACGCTCCGCCGTCAGTGGCGGCACCGTGCCGAGGAGTCATCTGCCGTGTCGGACCAGCTGCGCCCACGAGCCTCCCTCCGTACCGCCGTGGTCTGGGAGGTCCTGAAGGACGCCCTCGACCGCCAGGTCAAGGCGACCGGCAGGGACGCCCTGGACATCCTGGACACCGGCGGCGGCACCGGCAATTTCGCGGTGCCGGTCGCCCGTCTCGGCCACCGGGTCACCGTCGTCGACCCCAGCCCCAACGCGCTCTTCGCCCTGGAGCGCCGTGCCGCCGAGGCCGGGGTCGCCGACCGGGTCCGTGGGGTCCAGGGCGATATCCACGGCCTGTTCGAGGTGGTCGAGCGCGGTGGTTACGACGCGGTGCTGTGCCACGGAGTCCTGGAGTACGTGGACGACCCCGCCGAGGGCGTACGCAACGCTGTCGAGGCGCTCCGCCCGTCCGGTGCGCTCAGCCTGCTCGCCGCCGGGCTCGGCGGCGCGGTCCTGGCCCGGGCACTCGCCGGTCACTTCACCGAGGCCAGGCAGGCGCTCAGCGATCCGGCGGGCCGCTGGGGCGCCGGAGACCCGGTACCCAGGCGTTACACCGCGGACCAGCTCACCGAACTGGTCTCCGCGGCGGATGTCGAGGTCGGCGCGGTCCACGGCGTACGGGTCTTCGCCGACCTCGTGCCGGGCGTCCTGGTGGACACCGAGCCCGGTGCCACGGAGGCCCTGCTCAAGCTGGAGGCGGCCGCCGCCGAACTGCCCGCTTTCCACTCGGTCGCGACGCAGCTGCACGTACTCGGCACGAAGCGCGCCTGAGCGCGGCCCGTGGACCGGTGGTAGCTGGGCTGTAGCGCGGCTGATCAGGGACGCAGTCGCAGATGGAGTACGCCCCGGGACCCCCGATCGGGGGCTCCGCCCCGTATGATCGGGGGACACCATCCGGCATGACGGATCGGAGGTTGGGGAATCAACGCCTCAGCAGCTGAGCCGTCGTGGCGGCCCGGACTGGCTGATTGGCAAAGAGGGCGGGTTTCACGGGGGCGATTCCCTGCCTATCCTGGAAGGGCCGCATACCGGCCGCCCCCCGCGGCCGACGACGAGGAGGACTCCGTGCCGCTCTCGGAGCACGAGCAGCGAATGCTCGAGCAAATGGAGCGAGCGCTGTACGCCGAAGATCCCAAGTTCGCGACAGCGCTCGAGGGAAGCGGGCTGCGTACGTACACCCGGCGACGGGTTTACCAGGCGGTCGCAGGCTTCCTGGTGGGTATCGCGCTCCTCATGGCCGGAATGGTCGCCCAGCAGATCTGGATCAGCGTGGTGGGGTTCCTCGTCATGCTCGGCTGTGCGGTCCTTGCGGTCACTGGTTGGCGCAGAGCGCCCAAGCCGGGCGAGCGACAGGCAGCCGGAGGCGAGCGCCATCAGCCCAAGCAACGCCGGACCGTGATGAATCGGATCGAGCAGCGGTGGCAGCGTCGCCGCGACGAGCAGGGCCAATAGGGCCTCGAACATTCTTGAGTGAGGGGCGGCCGCCTTTCTGCGGCCGCCCCTCACGTGCGTCCGGGGCAGGCTACGGGGGTCTGTTGTCGGTTTGATGTCGCCCTCAAACGCCGGACGGGTTGAAGAGCGCTGCCAAAATCGCCGGACGGACGTTGAATGCCCTCAACCGCCGGGCAGGCTTGCCTTCAAGCCTGCCCGGCGATTGTGGGCGGAGCTTCGACCGGACAGGCCCGAGGGAGCGTCGAGCCCGGCTGGCCACTGCAGGGCAAGGGCTGCCGGACTCAGGCACCAGCGAAGGTCGAGCCCGTCCGGCGATTGAGGACGAGGCGGGCCGCAGGCCACGCCCCCGTCACCCCTGTTGGCGGGACGGACGCCGCAGCCAACCCGTCCACCGGACCCGGTGCCGTCCCCACCGCGCCGCCCACCTGCCGGTGAACGCCGCCCAGCGATCCGAGGCCGCCCAGATCACCCGAATGGCCGAGCGCGGCGCAGCGACTGCCCGGATCCGGGCGAACCGCCCGGCCGACGTCCGCAGTCCGGCCCGCACCGTCTCCACGTCCTCGGCGAGCCCGGTACCCGCCCGGGGCTCCGGAGCGTAGAGCACCCGTTCCACCGCCCCCGCCACCCGGTGCAGCGCGGCGGCCTCGTCGGGGCCGAGCTGCCCCAGCCGCACCACCCGGGCCGCCGTCTTGCGCGGGGTCCGGGAGTCATCCGGCTCGATGCCGTGGTCCCACGCCGTATCGATGATCTCCCGCCAGGCCGCCAGCGTTCTGGCCGTCGCATCGACCGGCGTACGCCCGGTGGAGAAACTCAGCCGGCGTCTGCGCGCCCGAACCCGCCACAGCATGGGCAGCAACGGCAGCGCGAGGATCACCAGGGCGACCAGGACCAGACCGAGAACGGTGCCTGTCGGCGTCCCGGAATCCGTCGGGGCCACCACACCCGGCACCGCCGAACTGCCGCACTCGCCCTGCTTGCGCATCTGGGCAGGGCAGCTGTCCGAGACGGACGGCGCGACCGTCGGAGCGGCCGAGGCGTCCTTCTCCGGCTGGGCCGGGTCGGTCGTGCCGCCGACGGGGGCGTCCGACTGGGTGTAGGACGGGGCGGTGCCCCGCGTCGGGGTCGGTTCGAAGCGGGTCCACCCGACGCCCTCGAAATACAGCTCGGGCCAGGCATGCGCATCCCGCAGCCCCACCGACACGGCACCGTCCGGCCGCTCGGTGCCGGGAGTGAAGCCCACCGCGACCCGGGTCGGAATGCCCAGCGTCCGCGCCATCGCGGCCATCGTGAACGAGAAATGGACGCAGAAGCCCCGTTTGTCTTTCAGGAACCGGCCGATCGCCGCGCTCCCGGTGCCCGATTTCACCGAGGTGTCGTAGCTGAAGCCGCCCTCCGAGGCGAAGAAGTTCTGCAGCTCCACCGCCCGCTCGTAATCGTTGGCGGCGCCCTTCGTCACCCGTTCCGCGGTCTGATTGACCACCTTCGGCAGGGAGTCGGGAACACGGGTGTACTCGCGCTGCAGTGCGGCCGGTGGGGCGCCCGCCGCGGCGAGCTGATCGGCGGTCGGCTGGACCAGCAGACTGGAAGCCTGGTACTGCGCACCGCCGGTCGTCTCCCCGCCGTCACCGACGAGGGTCCGTCCCGTCGGCTCGTACCGCCAGCGTCCGCCGATCCTGACCTCGGTCGCGGGGTAGGGGAGCGGCAGATACGTCTGCTGGTAGGAGCGGGACGCGGAGATGTTCGAGCTGATCTCCGTGACCATGACGTCCGGGCCGAGACCATCCGGGGTCGGGAGTCGCTTCGGCACGTCCTTCAGACGGCGTGTGGAGGGCCGCCACTCGTTCCCGTCGAACTGGTCCAGGGCCAGAATCCGCAGATAGAAGCCTTCCGGGTCATCGGAATTGGTGCGGTAGGACATCACCTCCCGGTTCTCCGGCTGGTTCAGATTGTTCTGCAGCGAGACCAGGGGGTTCACTGCGGAGATGGTGCCGCCGCCACGCCCCTTGCCGTTCCCGCCCCCCGTACCGGTCAGCAGACCGCTGTCGAGCGCGGGCAGCGCCGCCGGTACGACCAGCGAGATCCCCAGCGCCAGCGCACCGATGCGCCGTCCGGTGCGGACCGGGGCCGTCGGGCGGCCGTCAAAGATCGCCGCTCCGACCGCCGGACCGCCCTGGGATCTGGTCGCGCCGCTGAAGACACGCCCCCACTGGGAGAGCCGGTCCCGGCCCTCGGCCAGCAGAAGCAGTAGATAACCACCGGCCGCGAGCAGGAACCAGAGCCAGTCCGCGCCGCCCTCGGACAGTCCCGCGGCGACCGAGTACAGCGCGAGGAGCGGCAGACCGGCCGGGGCCGCGCTGCGAAACGTCACAGCGAGGGCGTCCACGATCAGGCCGACCAGCAGCACACCGCCGATCAGCATCAGCCGGATGCCGTCCGTCACGGGCGCCGGAGCGGCGTACCTTCCGACATCCTCGGCGCCCGACGTCAGCAGATCCGCCAGCCGCTGGACGGCCTCCGGACCCGGCAGGACACCGGCCGGCGCCTGCCCCCTGGCGAACACCACCGTCAGCAGCACCAGCGTGACCAGCGTCTGCGCCGCGACGATCAGCATCCGGGGCATCGGCACCCGGCGGGCGAGCGCGCCCATTCCGCTCTGGACCGCCAGCAGAAACGCGGCCTGCAGGATCCACCCGGCCGGCTCGACCAGCGGCAGCATCGACCCCGCCGCCATCAGCGTCGCCGCGAAAGCGCACAGCGTCAGCCGACCACGAGCGCTCATGACCATCCCCCGGAGAAGCCTGTCGTCCCACCTGTGGCGCCGCCGACGGCGGACTGTGCCGACACGCCCTGGTGCCCCGCCGCCTGCTGCCAATGCCGGGCGAGTCCGGTGCCGGGCGTGACCGCCACCGCTGTCCAGCCGGATTCGCGCAGCAGCCGCAGCCGCCGTTCGAACGCCGTGTCCGCCCCGGCGGGCGGGACGTCGCCCTGTACCCAGGCCGTGCTGTCCAGTACGAACGCGACGGCGCCGCCACTGCGCTGCCGCATCCGCGCCGCCACCGCCGCCTGTTCCTCGTCCAGATCACCGAAGAACGCGATCAGCAGCCCTTCGTTGCCACCGCGCAGCACGTCGTACGCGCGCGACAGACCGCCCCCGTCGGAGTGGTCGACCACAGCCAGGGTGTCCATCATCAGCCCCGCGGAGTCGGCGGACTCCTGCGTCGACCCGGCGAAGCCTCCCTCGCCCTCGCCCGGGACCGCGTTCCCGTCGTCGGTCAGCAGCCGGACCGCGAAGCCGCGCTCCAGCATGTGCACCAGCGTGGACGCCGCCCCGGACACCGCCCACTCGAAGGCGGAGTCGGGCCCCGTCCCCTGATAGGCGATCCGCCGGGTGTCCAGCAGCACCGTGCACCTGGCCCGCTGCGGCTGTTCCTCGCGGCGCACCATCAGCTCGCCGTAGCGCGCGGTGGAGCGCCAGTGGACCCGGCGCAGATCGTCGCCGTGCCGGTAGCCGCGCGGAATCACGTCGTCGTCACCGGCCAGCGCGAGCGAACGCTGTCGTCCCTCGCCGTACCCCGAGGTCTCGCCCGCCAGCCGTACCGGCGGCAGCGGCTCGGTCCGCGGAATGACGACCAAGGTGTCGTACGCGCTGAACGAACGGGTCAGCTCGCACATCCCGAACGGATCGCTCAGCCGCAGCTGCAGCGGCCCCAGCGGATAGCGCCCGCGCAGATCCGACCGCACCCGGTAGGAGACCTCACGCCGGCCGCCCGCCTCCACCCGGTCCAGCACGAACCGGGGCCGCGGCCCGAGCACATAGGGCACCCGGTCCTGCAGCAACAGCAGCCCGGTCGGCAGCCGCGACACGTTCTCCATCCGCAGATGGACCCGCGCCTCCGTGCCCGCGGGCACCCGGGACGGTGAGAGCCGACGGGCGCCCGCGACGCGGTAACGGGTGCGGACGAGCACCACCACACAGAGCAGCGGCAGCGCGGCGAGCAACAGCCCGACCCGCAGCAGATCCGCCTGCCCCAGCACATACGCGCAGATCGCTGCGGCAACACCGGCTGCGAGGAAGGACCGCCCACGCGTGGTCAGCCCGCTCAGCGCGGCCCGCAGGCTGCCCTTGTCATCGCCGTCGTCCATTGCGGCCGGCCCCCCGGCGGCCATCACGCCCGCCGTACGCCGGGCTGCTGCCGGCCGTACACCGGGCGGCCCGGCTGGTGCTGGGGCTGCATCTGGACGGCGCCACCGCCGGCGATCGGCACCGGTGTCTGCTGCAGGATCTCCAGCACGACCTGCTCGGCGGTCCGACGGTTCAGCTGGGCCTGCGCCGTCGGCAGCAGCCGGTGCGCGAGCACCGCGACCGCCAGCGCCTGCACATCGTCCGGCAGGCAGTAGTCCCGGCCGCTCAGTGCCGCGGAGGCCTTCGCCGCGCGCAGCAGATGCAGGGTGGCCCGGGGCGAGGCGCCGAGCCGGAGATCGGGATGGCTGCGGGTGGCCCCGACGAGTTCCACCGCGTACCGCCGCACGGCGTCGGCCACATGGACCGTCCGTACCGCGTCGATCAGCTTCACGATGTCGTGGGCGTGCGCTACCGGCTGCAGATCGTCGAGCGGCGAGATCCCGCCGTGCACATCGAGCATCTGCAACTCGGCCTCCGCACTCGGATAGCCGATCGACACCCGCGCCATGAACCGGTCGCGCTGCGCTTCGGGCAGCGGATAGGTGCCCTCCATCTCCACCGGGTTCTGGGTGGCCACCACCATGAACGGGTCGGGCAGCTCGTAGGTGTGCCCGTCGATGGTGACCTGGCGCTCCTCCATCGACTCCAGCAGCGCCGACTGGGTCTTCGGCGAGGCCCGGTTGATCTCGTCGCCGATCACGATCTGGGCGAAGATCGCGCCCGGTTTGAATTCGAAGTCGCGCCGCTGCTGGTCGAAGATGGACACACCGGTGATGTCCGAAGGCAGCAGATCCGGTGTGAACTGAATGCGCCGCACCGAGCAGTCGATGGACCGCGCCAGCGCCTTGGCCAGCATTGTCTTGCCGACCCCGGGAACATCCTCGATGAGGAGATGCCCCTCCGCCAGCAGCACGGTCAGTGAAAGCCGTACGACCTCGGGCTTGCCCTCGATCACACCCTCCACCGACCTGCGCACCCGCTCCGCGGTCGTGGTCAGATCTGTGAGGCTCGCTCGATCGTCATAGGTCGTCACCCGGCCCTCCTCGGCCCCGCCCCACGCTCACCAGGAGCAGGGGATACCTCATTCACGGACCGACGCGTATGTAGCGGCCCGGCCCACCCCGAAACACGGACGCCTCCCCGGAAACATCCGGTGAGATGTCACATGCGCATTCTTGTTGCCGTCACCGCTTCGTGTCACTCGCCTGTGGATAAGTGGGGGCGATATGTCGGGGTCGGTGGAGATATCGACTCCGAAGGGCGCCGTCCGGGCGATCAGGACACGGGAGGGATCTCGCGCAGCAAGCCGCTGGTCACATCGAAGACGAAGCCGCGGACGTCGTCGGTGTGCAGCAGGAACGGCGAGGTGCGCACGCGCTGCATCGACTGCCGTACGTCCTGGTCGGCGTCCTTGTACGCCTCGACCGCCCAGACCGGACGCTGACCGACCTCCACCTCCAGCTCCTGGCGGAATTCCTCGGTGATCGATTCCAGGCCGCAATTCGTGTGATGAATGAGTATGACGCTGCGGGTGCCGAGAGCCCGCTGACTGATGGTCAGCGAACGGATCACGTCATCGGTGACGACGCCGCCCGCGTTACGGATGGTGTGGCAGTCGCCGAGCGACAGACCGAGTGCGTCGTGCAGGTCGAGCCGGGCGTCCATGCAGGCGACCACGGCGACGCGCAGCACCGGCTTGGCATCCATGCCCGGATCGTTGAATTCGGCGGCGTACCGGATGTTCGCCTCGACGAGGCGGTCGGTGACCGTGCCCCCCGTGCAGGCCTGGTCGGCAGCGGGCGCGGAAGGCGTGAGGGGGGTGTGCGCGGAAGTCGACATGGATATGACGTTAGCTCTCACCAGTGGTCCCGTCGTGTTGTGAGATGGGACAAAGAACGCCAACGAGTCTTGTTGTGAGGTAGCCCACAAGTCTCACAGCTGTTCATTCGACCGGGTGATCAGCGGGCGGGGCGACGCGCTGCCTGGTTGATTGATCGGGAATCGATCGAATGGCAGGGTGGACTAAAGTGACGGGAAGCTACCGACACCCTGCACATTCCGTAGATTTCCCCCGTGTGCGGCGTACGTACGGTCCGGCCCTCTCCCGCTCGCCGGTCGGCCGACGCCCCTTCCCCGGCGTCGGTCGACCTCCCCTTCTGAGCGGGCGGGGACCAGGCCGTACGTGCAGCCACACGGGACCTGAGCCTGAGAGGGCACATGAGTCAGCGACACGTCCCGGTGATGCTCCAGCGGTGCCTGGACCTGTTGGCCCCGGCTCTGGAGGCGCCCGGCCCGCAGCAGCCCGTGGTCGTCGACTGCACGCTCGGCCTCGGTGGACACAGTGAGGCGCTGCTCTCCGCCTTCCCTTCCGCGCGGCTGATCGCGCTCGACCGGGACAAGGAGGCGCTGCGGCTCTCCGGCGAGCGGCTCGCCCCGTACGGCGACCGGGCGACCCTGGTACACGCCGTCTACGACGAACTGCCCGAGGTGCTCGCCAGGCTCGGCATCCCGAAGGTCCAGGGCGTTCTGTTCGATCTCGGCGTCTCCTCCATGCAACTGGACGAGGCCGACCGCGGATTCGCGTACGCCCAGGACGCCCCGCTCGACATGCGCATGGACCAGACGACCGGCATCGGTGCCGCCGAGGTTCTCAACACCTATCCGCCAGGCGAACTGGTACGGATCCTGCGGGCGTACGGCGAGGAGAAGCAGGCCAAGCGGATCGTCTCCGCGATCGTGCGCGAGCGTGAGAAGGAGCCGTTCAGCAACAGCGCCCGGCTCGTCGAGTTGATCCGTGACTCGCTGCCGCAGGCCACCAAGCGCACCGGCGGCAACCCTGCCAAGCGCACCTTCCAGGCGTTGCGCATCGAGGTCAACGGCGAGCTCGCCGTCCTTGAGCGGGCCATTCCGGCCGCCGTGCAGAGCCTCGCGGTCGGCGGCCGCATCGCCGTCCTCTCGTACCACTCGCTGGAGGACCGGCTGGTCAAGCAGGTCTTCGCGGCGGGCGCCGCCACCACGGCGCCGCCCGGACTGCCGATCGTGCCCGAGCGCTATCAGCCCCGGCTGAAGCTGCTGACCCGCGGCGCGGAGCTGCCCACGGAGGAGGAGGTCGCCGAGAACAGGCGCGCCGCCCCCGCCCGGCTGCGCGGCGCCCAGCGGATCCGCGAGGAGGAACGATGAGCCTCCGGCGCCCGGGAACCGGGACACCGGCGGCGCCCGGGGCGGCGCGGTGAGCAAACCGGCCGGACAGTTGAAAGGGCGGGCGGCGCGGCTCGCCCGGCTGATGCCGTCCGGGCCCAGCAATGCGGCCCGTACACCCTTCGTCCTGCTGGTCGTGCTGCTCCTCGGCGGCGGCCTCATCACGCTCCTGGTACTCAACTCGGCCCTCAACGAAGGATCGTTCAGGCTGAGCGAACTGAAGAAACGGACCACGGAGCTCACCGACGAGCAGCAGGCCCTCCAGAACGATGTCGACAATTACTCCAAGCCGGACGCTCTGGAGCGGCGCGCCCGCGAACTGGGCATGGTGCCCGGCGGCAGCCCCGCCTTCCTCGACCCGGACGGTACGGTCCGCGGCGTACCCGCAGAGGCCAGCGCCGAGCCGACCCCCGCAGCTCCGCGGCAGAGGCCCAGTACGCCCGAGACGTCCCCAGCACCGCCCGCCGCCGGCCCGGCCTCTCCCTCGGCCACCCCTTCGGGCGCCGCCGTGAAGCCCAGCACCTCCGCGGCCCTGCCCTCCTCCGCGGCCCTGCCCTCCGGGTCGCTTACCCCGGCAAGCCAGCCCTCGACGAGCCCCGGCAGGTGACGTAGTGCCTTTCAAGGAACCACCGCGACGCCGGGTCCCCGGCCCCGCGCGCCCCCGAAGCGCCGCAGGCGGCCAGGGACGCCCCAGGCCCGCCGCCCGCCGCCCGCCGTCCCCGGCGCCACGCGCCAGGACGCCCCGCAACCAACCGGCCCGCCCCCTCCGCCTCGGTAGCCCGCGCCCCCGGCTCCGCCTGGTCAGCTTCGCCCTGACGCTCGTCATGCTGGTGTTCGTCGTCCGGCTCCTCCAGGTGCAGGCCGTCGATGCCAACGCGTACGCGGCCAAGGCCGAGGAGAACCGCTACCTCAGTCACACGATCTCCGCCGAGCGCGGCGAGATCACCGACCGCAGCGGTATCGCGCTGGCCACCAGCGTCGACGCGTACGACATCACCGCCGACCCGTCGATGTTCACGCCCGAATTCAGCAAGGCTCCCGACGCACCCCAGCAGGCGGCGGCGCTCCTCGCCCCGATCCTCGGCGTCGACGCCGCCGAGCTGACCGGGAAGCTGTCCAAGAAGGGCCGCTACACCGTCCTGGCCCGCCGCCAGACCCCGCAGGTCTGGAATCAGATCAAGGACCTCAAGTCCGTCTTCGCCGAGAAGGCCGCGAAGGACAAGGCGGCCGGCGGCGCAGGAGCCAATGTGCTGGCCGGGGTCTTCCAGGAGGCGACGACCAAGAGGGTCTACCCCAACGGCGAGCTCGCCGCCGGGATACTCGGTTACGTCAACGCCGACGGCAAGGGCGCGGGCGGCCTCGAATCTCAGCTGGACGAGGAGCTCGCGGGCGAGGACGGCAAGATCGAGTACGCCCAGTCCGGCGGCCGGCGGGTGCCCACCGCGGGCACCAAGGAGGTCCCGGCCGTCGCCGGGTCCGACATCGAGCTGACCATCGACCGCGACATCCAGTGGGCCGCCCAGCAGGCCATCACCGACCAGGTGAAGAAGTCCAAGGCGGACCGCGGCTATGTGATCGTGCAGAACACCAGGACCGGCGAGGTCCTCGCCATGGCCAACGCGCCCGGCTTCGACCCCAACGACCTCTCGCAGGCCGACGCGGCGTCACTGGGCAACGCGGCGCTCCAGGACGTGTACGAGCCCGGCTCCACCAGCAAGGTCATGTCCATGGCAGCCGTATTGGAGGAGGGGGTCGTCACCCCCGGCACCCACGTCACGGTCCCCAACCGGCTGCACCGCGGCGACCGGCTCTTCAAGGACGACATCGACCACCCCACCTGGTACCTGACGCTCAACGGCGTACTCGCCAAGTCGAGCAACATCGGCACCATCCTGGCCACCGGAGAGCTCGGCAAAACCCAGGCCGAGGCCAACAAGGTCCTCTACTCCTACCTGCGCAAATTCGGGATCGGCTCGCCGACCGGTCTCGACTACCCGGGCGAGACCCCCGGCATCCTCGCCAAGCCCGAGGACTGGTCGACCTCGCAGCAGTACACGATCCCGTTCGGCCAGGGCCTCTCGCTCAACGCCATGCAGGCCACCTCCATCTACTCGACGATCGCCAACGGCGGGGTCCGCGTCGCGCCCACGCTGGTACGCGGCGCCAAGGGCCCCGACGGCCACTTCGAGGCCGCCGCCGCTCCCGAACGGACCCGAGTGGTCAGCGAGAAGACAGCCAAGTCGCTCACCACCATGCTGGAGTCGGTGGTCGGTGACGAGGAGGGCACCGGAACGAAGGCCAGGATCCCCGGCTACCGGGTGGCGGGCAAGACCGGCACGGCCAACCGGGTCGATCCGGTACGCGGCGGCTATCACGGCTACACCGCGTCCTTCGCGGGCTTCGCACCCGCCGACAACCCGCAGATCACCGTCTACTGCGCGATTCAGAACCCGACCAAGGGCAGCTACTTCGGCGGCCAGATCTGCGGACCGATCTACAAACAGGTCATGGAGTTCGCACTGAAGACCCTCCAGACCCCACCGTCCGGCAGCGAGCCAGCCCGGCTGCCGGTGTCCTTCAATCCCGGCGAGTGAACACGGGGAAACCAGTCAGTGACAACCATCACCCCCGATCCAGGGAACCGGAACGGGAACCACCGGAGCCCCGCCCCCTCACTTCGCGAGAGGCCGGGTGCGCCCGGTACGCTCACCGCCGTGCCCCACGCTGATCAGTTCCAAACCACCAAGAAGGACGCCCCTGTGAACTACCCGGGAGCGCCCCGCCCGGATCGGCTCCGGCCGACGCCCCTCGGTGAGCTGGCAGCCCGGCTGGGAGTCGAACCGCCGGGAACCGGCGAGGTCACCGGCATCACCCACGACTCGCGGGCGGTGCGCCCCGGTGATGTGTACGCGGCCCTGCCGGGCGCCCGCTTCCACGGCGCCGACTTCGCCGCCCAGGCGGCCGGCCTCGGCGCGGCGGCGGTCCTCACCGACCCGGCCGGCTCCGAGCGAGCCGCCGCCACCGGACTGCCGGTGCTGGTCACCGAGAACCCGCGTGACCGGATGGGCGAAATGGCCGCCGAGATCTACGGACGGCCCGGCGCCGACCTCGTCCAGATCGGCATCACCGGAACCTCCGGCAAGACCACCACCGCGTACCTCATCGAGGGCGGCTTCCGCGGCGCCGGGCGCCGAACCGGACTGATCGGCACCGTGGAGACGCGGATCGGCGACGAGCGCATCAAGTCCGAGCGCACCACCCCCGAAGCCACCGATCTGCAGGCCCTTTTCGCCGTCATGCGCGAACGCGGCGTCGACGCGGTGACCATGGAGGTATCCAGCCACGCCCTGGTGCTCGGCCGGGTCGACGGCTGCGTCTTCGACGTCGCGGTCTTCAACAACCTCAGCCCGGAGCACATGGAGTTCCACTCCGGGATGGAGGACTACTTCCAGGCCAAGGCGCAGCTCTTCACCCCGCGGCGCAGCCGGCTGGGCGTCGTCAACTTCGATGACGAGTACGGCCGCAGGCTGATCGCCGAGGCGTCCGTCCCGGTCGTCTCCTTCTCCGCCGAGGGCCACCCGGACGCCGACTGGCGCGCCGAGGACGTCGAAGTCGGACCGCAGGGTTCCACCTTCACCGTCGTCGGCCCCAAGGACGAGCGGATCGCCGCCAGGGCCCCGCTGCCCGGCCCGTTCAACGTCGCCAACACTCTCGCCGCGATCGTCGCGCTCGCCGTCGCGGGCCTCGACCCGCAGACCGCGGCCGACGGTGTCGCCGCCGTTCCGGGCGTCCCCGGCAGGCTGGAACGCGTCGACGCCGGACAGCCGTACCTCGCGGTCGTCGACTACGCGCACAAGACCGACGCCGTCGAATCCGTGCTGCGCTCCCTGCGGAAGGTCACCGAGGGCAGGCTGCACATCGTCCTCGGCTGTGGCGGCGACCGCGACACGACCAAACGCGGCCCGATGGGCGCCGCTGCGGCCCGCCTCGCCGACACCGCCGTACTGACCTCCGACAACCCCCGTTCCGAGGACCCCCTCGGAATCCTCGCCGCAATGCTCGCGGGCGCCGCCGAGGTGCCCGTCCACGAGCGGGGCGACGTCCTGGTCGACGCCGACCGGGCCGCCGCCATCGCCGCAGCGGTGGCCCGCGCCGAGCCCGGTGACACGGTGCTGATCGCCGGCAAGGGCCACGAGCAGGGCCAGGACATCCATGGCGTGGTACGCCCCTTCGACGACCGCGTGGTCCTGCGTGCGGCCATCGAGCGGTCCCTGGGGTACAGCGGCACCGAGAGCGCCGCCCACCGCGCCCACACCCACGAGAACAACAGTCAGGGATGACCAAGTGATCGCCCTTTCCCTCGCCGAGATCGCCGAAATCGTCGGCGGGCAGTCGTACGACATACCCGATCCGGCAGCAACCGTCAGCGGGCCCGTCGTCATCGACTCCCGAGAGGTGAAGCAAGGCAGCCTGTTCGTCGCCTTCACCGGCGAGCGGGTCGACGGCCACGACTATGCGCAGCGCGCCGTCGAGGCGGGCGCGGCAGCAGTGCTGGCCGCCCGCCCCGTCGGTGTTCCGGCGATCGTCGTCGACGACGTCGTGGCCGCACTCGGCGCGCTCGCCCGCGCCGTCGTCGGCCGCCTCGGCACCACCGTCGTCGCCCTCACCGGCTCCGCGGGCAAGACCTCCACCAAGGACCTCATCGCCCAGCTCCTCGAACGCAAGGGACCCACCGTCTACCCGGCGGGCAACCTCAACAACGAGATCGGCCTGCCGCTCACCGCGCTGCGCGCCACCGAGGACACCCGGCACCTGGTCCTCGAAATGGGTGCCCGCTACGTCGGCGACATCTGTTACCTCACCGGCCTCGTCCCGCCCCGGATCGGCCTCGTCCTCAACGTCGGCACGGCTCACATCGGCGAGTTCGGCGGCCGTGAGCAGATCGCCAGGGCCAAGGGCGAGATGGTCGAGGCCCTGCCCGAGGACGGTCTTGCCGTACTCAACGCCGACGACCCGCTCGTGCGCGCCATGACCTCCCGTACGAAAGCGCGGGTGCTGCTCTTCGGTGAAGCCGCGGATGCGGACGTACGGGGAGAGAATGTCCGTCTCACCGCCGACGGGCGCCCTACTTTCAAGCTCCACACACCCACCGGGTGCAGCGACGTGACCATGCGCCTGTACGGTGAGCACCACGTGTCGAACGCGCTCGCCGCGGCCGCCGTCGCCCATGAGTTGGGCCTGTCCGCAGACGAGATCGCCGAAGGGCTCTCCGAGGCGGGCACCCTCTCCCGCTGGCGCATGGAGGTCACCGAGCGTCCGGACGGCGTGACGTTCGTCAATGACGCCTACAACGCGAACCCCGAATCCATGAGAGCAGCGCTGCGCGCGCTGGCCGCCATGGGGAAGGGCCGGCGTACGTGGGCGGTGCTCGGCCCCATGGCCGAGCTGGGCGACGCCTCGCTCGCCGAGCACGACGCGGTCGGGCGGCTCGCCGTCCGGCTCAACGTCAGCAAGCTCGTCGCAGTCGGGGGCAGAGAAGCCTCCTGGCTGCGACTGGGCGCATACAACGAGGGTTCGTGGGGTGAGGAGTCGGTGCACGTGTCCGACGCACAGGCTGCCGTCGACCTGTTGCGCAGTGAACTGCGCCCGGGAGACGTCGTGCTGGTGAAGGCGTCCCGGTCGGTCGGCCTGGAGCAGGTCGCCATGGCACTGCTGGAGAACGCGTCCGAGGGCGAGGTCGCCGGACGATGAGGCAGATCCTCTTCGCGGGGGCCATCGGGCTCTTCCTGACCCTGGTCGGAACTCCGCTGCTGATCAAGCTGTTGGCCCGAAAGGGATACGGGCAGTTCATCCGGGACGACGGCCCGCGCACCCACGGCTCCAAGAAGGGCACGCCCACCATGGGCGGTATTGCCTTCATCCTGGCGACGATCATCGCGTACGTCCTGGCAAAGGTGATCACCGGCGAGCCGATGAGCTACTCCGGTGTGCTGGTGCTCTTCCTGATGACCGGCATGGGTCTCGTCGGCTTCCTCGACGACTACATCAAGATCGTCAAGCAGCGTTCGCTCGGTCTGCGGGCCAAGGCGAAGATGGCCGGCCAGCTGATCGTCGGGATCGCCTTCGCGGTGCTCTCGCTCCAGTTCGCCGACTCCAGCGGCAACACCCCGGCCTCCACCAAGCTGTCGTTCGTCACGGACTTCGGCTGGGCGATCGGCCCGGTGCTGTTCGTCGTCTGGGCCCTGTTCATGATCCTCGCCATGTCCAACGGCGTGAACCTGACGGACGGCCTGGACGGCCTGGCCACCGGTGCGTCGGTGATGGTCTTCGGCGCGTACACCTTCATCGGGCTGTGGCAGTTCCAGGAGTCCTGCGCCAACGCGATGACCCTGACCAACCCCAATGCCTGTTTCGAGGTACGCGACCCACTCGACCTCGCGGTCGTCGCCTCAGCCCTGATGGGTTCCTGCTTCGGCTTCCTGTGGTGGAACACCTCGCCCGCCAAGATCTTCATGGGTGACACCGGCTCGCTCGCCCTCGGCGGCGCCCTCGCCGGCCTGGCGATCTGCTCCCGTACGGAGCTTCTGCTGGCCGTCCTCGGCGGCCTCTTCGTGATGATCACCATGTCCGTGGTCATCCAGGTGGGATCCTTCAAGATGACCGGTAAGCGGGTCTTCCGGATGGCGCCGCTCCAGCACCACTTCGAACTCAAGGGGTGGTCCGAAGTCCTTGTCGTGGTCCGCTTCTGGATCATCCAGGGCATGTGCGTGATCGTCGGACTCGGTCTCTTCTACGCAGGATGGGCAGCCGAGAAGTGAGCAACCAGGACTGGCAGGGCAAGCGCGTCACCGTCGCGGGACTCGGGGTCTCCGGAATCCCTGCGGCCAAGGTGCTGCACGGCCTCGGGGCCGTCGTCACGGTGGTCAACGACGGCGACGACGAGCGTTCCCGTACGCAGGCCGCGGAGCTGGAGGCGCAGGGCATCGCCGTGCGCCTCGGCGACGGGGCTACCCTGCCCGAGTCCACCGAGCTCATCGTCACCACCCCGGGCTGGAAGCCCGACAAGCCGCTCTTCATCGCAGCCGCCGAGGCGGGCGTCCCGGTCTGGGGCGACGTCGAACTCGCCTGGCGGCTGCGCGGTCGAGACGGCAGAGAACCAGCACCCTGGCTCGCGGTCACCGGCACCAACGGCAAGACCACGACCGTACGGATGCTCGCCTCGATCCTGGAGGCGGCCGGGCTGCGCACCGCCGCCGTCGGCAACATCGGCGTCTCCCTCCTCGACGCCGTCCTCGGCGACGAGAAGTACGACGTACTCGCCGTCGAGCTGTCCAGCTACCAGCTGCACTGGGCGCCCTCGCTGCGCGCCCAGTCCGCGGCCGTCCTCAACCTGGCGCCGGACCATCTCGACTGGCACGGCTCCATGGAGGCGTACGTGGCGGACAAGGGCCGGATCTACGAGGGCAACCGCGTCGCCTGCGTCTACAACGCGGCCGAGAAGGCGACCGAGGACCTGGTCCGCGAGGCCGACGTCGAGGAGGGCTGCCGCGCCATCGGCTTCACCCTGGCCACACCGGGCCCGTCCCAACTGGGCGTCGTCGACGGCATCCTCGTCGACCGCGCCTTCGTGGCGAACCGGCAGAAGCAGGCCCAGGAGCTCGCCGAGGTCAGCGACGTCAACCCGCCGGCCCCGCACAACATCGCCAATGCCCTCGCGGCCGCGGCCCTGGCCCGTGCCTTCGGTGTCGAGCCCGCGGCCGTACGGGACGGGCTGCGGGCCTTCCGCCCCGACCCGCACCGCATCGAGCACATCGAAGACGTCGCCGAAGTCGCCTACGTCGACGACTCCAAGGCCACCAACACCCATGCCGCCGAGGCCTCCCTCGCGGCCTACGATCCGATCGTCTGGATCGCCGGCGGCCTTGCCAAGGGCGCCACCTTCGACGAGCTGGTGACCGGGGCCGCCGGGCGTCTTCGGGGCGTCGTACTGATCGGCCGCGACCGGGCGCTGATCCGCGAAGCCCTCGCGCGACACGCCCCCGAGGTCCCGGTGGTCGACCTCGACCGGACCGACACTGGGGCGATGTCCGAGGCGGTTCGCGAGGCGGCACGGCTCGCCCGGCCGGGAGACACCGTACTGATGGCTCCGGCCTGCGCCTCGATGGACATGTTCGTCAATTACAACAAGCGGGGCGAGGCGTTCGCGGACGCGGTCCGCGCTCTCGCCGCCGAGAGCGCCTGACGGGCCCGGCCCCCGCGCCGTACTGTCCCGGACGACCGGGTACGGGCGGCTGCTGCCAAGGGCCCCGGCCCTCGGCAGCAGCCCCGGGCACGAGCAGTGGAGGGGACAGCGACAATGCCGGCCGAAGAGAGCTCCGCCGCGCCCCCAGGGGACCGCTCACGGGCCGCCGTGGCGATCAGCCGGGCGCTCACCCCGCCCTTCCTCGCGGGTGCGGGCGCCTCGGCGCTCCTCGGCCCGGCGCTCCCCGGCCCGACGCTCCTCGGCCCGGCCCTGCGGGTCCGGTCGGCCAGCGGTTCCCGGCGCCCCTCGGCACCACGCTCCAAGGGGCGCTCCACCGGCGGCTCCCGTTCCCCCCGCGGCGGTGGAGCGCGGAGGATGTACGAGCAGGCACGCCGGGCCTGGGACCGCCCTCTGACCGCTTACTACCTGATCCTGGGCGCCGGCCTGCTGATCACCGTGCTCGGCCTGGTGATGGTCTACTCCGCCTCGATGATCAAGGCCCTGGAGCTGGACAAACCCAGCACCTACTTCTTCCGTAAACAATTCCTCGCCGCCGTCATCGGCGCCGGACTGATGGCGCTCGCTGCCCGGATGCCCACCAAACTGCACCGGGCGTTCGCCTACCCGCTGCTCATGGGAACGGTCTTCCTGATGGTGCTGGTCCAGGTGCCGGGGATAGGGATGTCGGTCAACGGCAACCAGAACTGGATCTATCTGGGCGGCCCCTTCCAGCTCCAGCCCAGCGAGTTCGGGAAGCTCGCCCTGGTCCTGTGGGGCGCGGACCTGCTCGCTCGTAAACAGGACAAACGGCTGCTGACGCAGTGGAAACACATGCTCGTCCCGCTCGTCCCGGTCGCCTTCCTGCTCCTCGGGCTGATCATGCTCGGCGGCGACATGGGCACTGCGATCATTCTCACGGCGATCCTGTTCGGACTGCTCTGGCTGGCAGGGGCGCCCACCCGGCTCTTCGCGGGGGTGCTCGCCTTCGCCGGAGCGATTGCCTTCGTGCTGATCAAGACCAGCCCGAACCGGATGTCCAGGCTCGCCTGCATCGGCGCCAGCGAACCCGGGCCGGGGGACTCCTGCTGGCAGGCCGTACACGGCATCTATGCTCTGGCGTCCGGCGGATGGTTCGGTTCCGGGCTCGGCGCGAGTGTGGAAAAATGGGGTCAACTACCTGAACCGCACACCGACTTCATCTTCGCCATCACCGGGGAGGAACTGGGGTTGGCGGGGACACTGTCGGTGCTCGCCCTCTTCGCGGCTCTAGGCTATGCGGGTATCCGCGTGGCCGGACGCACGGAGGACCCCTTCGTGAGGTACGCCGCGGGAGGTGTGACCACCTGGATCATGGTGCAGGCCATGATCAACATTGGTGCGGTGCTCGGTCTGCTGCCGATCGCCGGTGTCCCGCTCCCGCTGTTCTCCTACGGAGGATCGGCCCTGCTGCCGACCATGTTCGCTGTCGGGCTGCTGATCGCGTTCGCGCGAGAGGATCCCGCCGCGAAGGCGGCCCTGGCCATGCGGAGGCCCGGGGTGAGATGGAAGACGATGAGACGGCGCGTCAAGAAGCGTCCGTCCGGAGAGCGGTGAATTTCGGTGCATGTCGTACTCGCCGGCGGGGGGACCGCCGGCCACATCGAGCCCGCGCTTGCCCTCGCGGACGCCCTGCGCAGGCAGGACCCGACCGTGGGAATCACTGCCCTCGGCACGGAGCGCGGACTGGAGACCAGGCTCGTACCGGAGCGGGGGTACGAGCTCGCCCTGATCCCGGCCGTGCCGCTGCCGCGCAAGCCCACCCCGGAACTGATCACCGTCCCGGGACGGCTGCGCGGCACCATCAAGGCCGCCGAGCAGGTCCTGGAACGTACCAAGGCCGACTGCGTGGTCGGCTTCGGCGGCTATGTCGCCCTGCCCGGCTATCTCGCCGCCAAGCGGGCCGGCGTGCCGATCGTCGTCCATGAGGCCAACGCCCGGCCGGGCCTGGCCAACAAGATCGGCTCGCGGTACGCCCACGGGGTCGCCGTCTCCACCCCCGACAGCAAGCTGCGTGGTGCCCGCTACATCGGCATCCCGCTGCGCCGCACCATCGCCACCCTGGACCGGGCCCGGGTCCGCCCCGAGGCGCGTGCGGCCTTCGGGCTCGACCCCAACCTGCCGACGCTGCTGGTCTCCGGCGGCTCGCAGGGTGCACGCCACCTCAACGAGGTGGTCCAGCGGGTCGCCCCGCTGCTGCAGCGCTCCGGGATCCAGATCCTGCACGTGGTCGGCCCGAAGAACGAATTGCCGCTCGTCGACAACATGCCCGGAATGCCGCCCTACATCCCGGTACCGTACGTGGACCGGATGGACCTCGCGTACGCGGCGGCCGACATGATGCTCTGCCGCGCGGGCGCGATGACCGTCGCCGAACTCTCCGCCGTCGGGCTCCCCGCCGCCTACGTACCGCTGCCCATCGGCAACGGCGAACAGCGGCTCAACGCCCAGCCGGTGGTCAACGCCGGCGGCGGTCTGCTGGTGGACGACGCGGCGCTCACTCCCGAGTGGGTGCAGGGCAACGTCCTTCCGGTGCTTGCGGATCCGCACCGGCTGTACGAGATGTCCCGCGCCGCCGCCGAGTTCGGCCGCCGGGACGCCGACGACCTGCTCGTCGGCATGGTGTACGAGGCGATTGCCGCACGTCGCAACGCGTGAGGCGGACGGGTCCGGGGGCACGTGCCCCCGGACCCGGCATAAGGAGCGAGCGTGGCCGGACCGACGACCGCCCAGCGCGGTGCAGCACAGCAGGAGGACTCCCCGGCCCGCCCGCCGCGTCCGCGCCGTGAAGGGCGCAGGAGGCCCACCCGCAGGCAGTTGATCGTGATCGGCGCACTCGTGCTGCTGCTCGGCTCCGGCGCCGTCTGGGCGCTCTACGGCTCCTCCTGGCTCCGGGCCGAACAGGTCCAGGTCACCGGTGTCGACGTACTGACACCGGCCGAGGTGGAGGCCGCCGCAGCGGTACCGATCGGGGCTCCGCTGATCTCCGTGGACACCGCTGAGATCGCCGACCGGTTGCGCCAGAAGCTGCCTCGTATCGACTCGGTGGATGTCGTACGGTCATGGCCGCACGGAATCAGACTTAAGGTGATCGAACGACAGCCGGTCCTGTTGGTGGAAAAGGGCGCAAAGTTCATTGAAGTGGACGCGAAGGGTGTGCACTTCGCAACGGTGGACAAATCGCCTGGCGTACCTCTGCTGGAATTGGCCCTTGATCAGTCCGCGAGTCTGCGCCGCTTCGGCAGTGCCCGGCTGGTGCAGGAGGCGGTTCGGGTGGCGGGCGACCTTCCGGACGGCGTCGCCAAGGAAACCAAGGTCGTGCGGGTCACCTCGTACGACTCGATCACCCTGGAACTCACCCGGGGCCGCACGGTGATCTGGGGCAGTAGTGAAGAAGGTCCGGTGAAGGCCGGAGTCCTCACCGCTCTCATGAAATCTGCTCCCAAAGCGGGACACTTCGACGTGAGTGCACCCACCGCCCCTGCCGTATCGGGCAGTTGACGCACATTTGGCCTGGCCAGCACCCTGGTTGGTCATCGCTACGGGTGATCACATAGGGTGAAAAGAAAAACGGGAGGTTCGGCGTGTTCGTTGAACGTGCGCCACTTGTCGACTTAGTGTCCTGTTCGGAAGAGTCCATGAAGCAGACACACTGGTAACCCTAAACTTTAACGTTAGGGTTTGGGTCGGCGTTTCGGACCGCCCCAATCGGCATCCGTCGTCGCGGCGGGACTACCGCGAAGCGACGACACGTAACTCGAGGCGAGAGGCCTTCGACGTGGCAGCACCGCAGAACTACCTCGCAGTCATCAAGGTCATCGGTGTCGGCGGCGGTGGTGTCAATGCCATCAACCGAATGATCGAGGTCGGTCTCAAGGGCGTCGAGTTCATCGCGATCAACACTGATGCGCAAGCCCTGTTGATGAGCGACGCCGACGTCAAGCTCGACGTCGGCCGAGAACTCACCCGCGGCCTCGGCGCCGGGGCCAACCCGGCCGTCGGTCGCAAGGCGGCAGAGGACCACCGTGAGGAGATCGAGGAGGTCCTCAAGGGGGCCGACATGGTCTTCGTCACCGCCGGAGAGGGCGGCGGCACCGGCACCGGCGGCGCACCTGTCGTCGCCAACATCGCGCGCTCGCTCGGCGCCCTGACGATCGGCGTGGTCACCCGCCCGTTCACCTTCGAGGGCCGGCGACGCGCGAACCAGGCGGAGGACGGCATCGCCGAGCTCCGCGAAGAGGTCGACACCCTCATTGTCATTCCCAACGACCGACTGCTGTCCATCTCGGACCGCCAGGTCAGCGTGCTCGACGCGTTCAAGTCGGCCGACCAGGTACTGCTCTCGGGTGTCCAGGGCATCACCGACCTCATCACGACCCCGGGGCTGATCAACCTCGACTTCGCCGACGTCAAGTCGGTCATGTCCGAGGCCGGATCGGCACTCATGGGCATCGGCTCGGCCCGCGGCGACGACCGCGCGGTGGCCGCAGCGGAGATGGCGATCTCCTCGCCGCTCCTGGAGGCGTCCATCGACGGCGCCCGCGGTGTTCTGCTCTCCATCTCCGGCGGCAGCGACCTCGGTCTCTTCGAGATCAACGAGGCCGCCCAGCTGGTGAGCGAGGCGGCGCACCCCGAGGCGAACATCATCTTCGGTGCGGTCATCGACGACGCACTGGGCGACGAGGTACGCGTCACCGTGATCGCAGCGGGTTTCGACGGCGGACAGCCGCCGGCCCGTCGCGAGAACGTCCTGGGTGCGAACTCCACCAAGCGTGAAGAGCCGGCTCCGCCGGTCCGGACCGCCGAGCCCGTGCGCCAGACCGGCGGACTGGGTTCCGTAACCCCGCGCGAGGAGCCCCCGGTCCAGGCCGAGCCCGTACCGACGGTCAACGAGAGCCACCTCCCGCCGGTCGCTCCGCCGCACATCCCGCCGGCCCGTCCCTACCAGGACTCCCAGGTCGAAGAGCTGGATGTTCCGGACTTCTTGAAGTGATAGGTCAGCACCACACAGTTCCCGCAGTGTCTTCAGTACCCTCGGGGGGTCGCGCGCACTTCGCCTTCACCGACAGGTGGGGCGGGGTGAGCGCCGCTCCGTACGAGGAGCTCAACCTCGGCGGCGCGGTCGGAGACGACCCCGCCGCCGTTGTGGCGAATCGCGAGCGCGCCGCCCGGGCCCTCGGCCTGGACCCGGCGCAGGTCGTCTGGATGAACCAGGTGCACGGGCGGGACGTCGCGGTCGTCGACGGCCCGTGGGGAGACGTCTCGGAGATCCCCGCGGTGGACGCGGTGGTGACCGCACGGCGCGGACTTCCGCTCGCCGTACTCACCGCCGACTGCACCCCCGTACTGCTCGCCGACCCGGTCGCCGGGATCGTGGCGGCAGCGCACGCGGGCCGTCCCGGTCTGGTCGCCGGAGTCGTCCCCGCCGTGGTCGAGGCCATGCGCGGGCTCGGCGCCGAGCCCTCCCGGATCGTCGCCCACACCGGACCGGCGGTCTGCGGACGGTGTTACGAAGTCCCGTCCCGGATGCGCGCCGAGGTGGCCGAGCGCGTCCCGGCCTCCTGGTCCGAGACCAGCTGGGGCACCCCGGCCGTGGATGTCACCGCCGGGGTCCACGCCCAGCTCGAAGCCCTCGGGGTCGAGGACCGGCACGCATCGCCGGTCTGCACCCTGGAATCGGGTGACCACTTCTCGTACCGCCGCGACCGCACCACCGGGCGGCTCGCCGGCTATGTCTGGTTGGACTGATAGGGCATGACGGACCGTAAGACTCAACTCGCCGAGAATCTGGCACGGGTGGAGGAACGCATTGCTTCCGCCTGTATCGCCGCCGGTCGCAAGCGGGAAGAAGTGACCCTCATCGTGGTCACCAAGACCTACCCCGCGAGCGATGTGCGGATTCTGCATGAACTCGGTGTGCGTCATGTCGCAGAGAATCGTGACCAGGACGCGGCGCCCAAGGCGGCCGAATGTGCGGATCTGTCTCTCACATGGCACTTTGTCGGTCAATTGCAGACGAATAAGGTTCGTTCTGTGGCGAGTTATGCCGGTGTCGTGCAGTCGGTGGACCGGGCCAAATTGGTCACGGCTCTCTCGGCGGCGGCCGTGCGCGAGGGGCGTGAACTCGCTTGCCTCATCCAGGTGGCACTCGACGCGGAGAGCGGTGAGCGGGGTGACCGGGGTGGCGTCGCGCCGGACGGGATCGAGGAGTTGGCCGCCGCGGTCGAATCCGCGCCCGGACTGCGGCTCGGCGGTCTGATGACCGTCGCGCCGCTCGCCGGACCGTACGCGGGACGGCAACGCGCCGCCTTCGACCGGCTGATGGAATTCTCATCCCGCCTGCGCGGGAACCATCCGGCTGCGAACATGGTCTCTGCAGGGATGAGCGCGGACCTCGAGGAAGCGGTTGCGGCCGGAGCGACACATGTGCGCGTCGGTACGGCGGTACTCGGAGTCCGACCGAGGCTCGGGTAACGTCGCCAAGCAAGTCGGACCACAGCAGAAAATATGGTCATTCCCGCCTATGGCGGGCAGGCCTCAGTGGATCGCGGGGCACTTGGTGACAGATGCCGATCCACCACAGAGCGGAGGACTCAGAGCATGGCCGGCGCGATGCGCAAGATGGCGGTCTACCTCGGCCTCGTGGAGGACGATGGGTACGACGGTCCGGGGTTCGACCCCGACGACGAATTCGAACCCGAGCCGGAGCCCGAGCGCGACCGGCGGCGGCACCAGCCCGCGCATCAGGTGGAGCGGGACCGGGACCGGGACGAACCGGTACGAGTGGTGCAGCCTCCCGCGCAGCGGGAGCCGGTTCAGATTCCGGCGGAAAGGGAACGACCCGCCCGAATCGCACCCGTGGCATCCATCACACCTGAACGCCCGAACATGGAGAAGAACGCACCGGTGATCATGCCCAAGGTTGTGTCCGAGCGGGAGCCCTACCGCATCACCACGCTGCACCCCAGGACCTACAACGAGGCCCGTACCATCGGGGAACACTTCCGCGAGGGCACTCCGGTGATCATGAATCTCACGGAGATGGACGATACGGACGCGAAGCGACTTGTCGACTTTGCCGCAGGACTCGTCTTCGGTCTCCATGGCAGCATTGAGCGCGTGACGCAGAAGGTGTTCCTGTTGTCGCCTGCTAACGTCGATGTCACGGCGGAGGACAAGGCCCGCATTGCTGAGGGCGGATTCTTCAACCAGAGCTGAGAACACGACACCGGGAACAACCCGGCCGTAAGGTCGGAGCTTCGAGAGCCAGGGGAGAGGGAAGCGCGAAGATGGGCGTCGCACTGCAGGTTGTCTATATCGCGTTGATGTGTTTCCTCATCGTGCTGATCTTCCGGCTGGTCATGGACTACGTCTTCCAGTTCGCACGTTCATGGCAGCCCGGCAAGCCGATGGTGGTCATACTTGAGGCCACCTACACTGTCACGGATCCACCGCTCAAGCTTCTGCGGCGGTTCATCCCGCCGCTGCGTCTCGGGGGCGTGGCACTCGACCTGTCCTTCTTCGTTCTGATGATCATCGTCTACATCCTGATCGGCATCGTGATCAGGCTGTGAGCGATACGGTCTTGCCGACTGCCGACGACTACGTAGAGGTGAAGAAGAGATGCCGCTGACCCCCGAGGACGTGCGGAACAAGCAGTTCACGACCGTCCGCCTCCGAGAAGGCTATGACGAGGACGAGGTCGATGCCTTCCTCGACGAGGTCGAGTCCGAGCTGACCCGCCTGCTCCGTGAGAACGAGGACCTGCGCGCCAAGCTGGCCGCCGCCACGCGTGCCGCCGCGCAGAACCAGCAGCAGGGTATGCGCAAGCCGGAGCCGCAGGACAGGCCCGGAGCACCGGTGCCCGCTGCCATATCGGGTCCGCCGGTCCAGCAGCAGCCCCCGCAGATGGGTCCTCCCCAGCTGCCCGGTGGTGCTCCGCAGCTGCCCGCCGGTCCCAGCGGTCACGGTCCTGGTCCCCAGGGCCAGCACGGCCCCGGTCCGCAGGGCCCGCACGGCCCCGGTCCGATGCAGGGCGGTCCCATGGGTGGTCCGATGGGTGGCCCCATGGGCGGTCACGCCCCGCAGCAGCAGATGCAGCAGATGCAGCAGCCGCCGCAGATGCAGCAGCCCGGTCAGGGCCCCGGTGGCGACAGCGCCGCCCGTGTCCTCTCGCTCGCGCAGCAGACCGCCGACCAGGCGATCGCGGAGGCCCGTTCCGAGGCCAACAAGATCGTCGGCGAGGCGCGCAGCCGTGCCGAGGGCCTGGAGCGGGACGCGCGTGCCAAGGCGGACGCGCTGGAGCGGGACGCGCAGGAGAAGCACCGCGTGGCGATGGGCTCGCTGGAGTCGGCCCGCGCGACGCTGGAGCGCAAGGTCGAGGACCTGCGTGGCTTCGAGCGCGAGTACCGGACCCGGCTGAAGTCCTACCTGGAGAGCCAGCTGCGTCAGCTGGAGACCCAGGCCGACGACTCGCTGGCCCCGCCGCGGACTCCGGCGACCGCTTCGCTGCCGCCGGCGCCCTCGCCCTCGCTGGCTCCGGCCGGTGCCGGCGCCATGGGCCACGCCATGGGCGGCAACCATGGTGGTCACGGCAACCAGCAGATGGGGGGCAACCCGTCCATGAGCGGTGGGCCCTCGTACGGTGGTCAGCAGCAGATGTCGCCGGCGATGACCCAGCCGATGGCGCCGGTGCGGCCGCAGGCGCCGCAGCCGATGCAGCAGGCCCCTTCGCCGATGCGTGGGTTCCTGATCGACGAGGACGACAACTGAGCCGGGTGCGCGCGATGAGCGCGTAGCCGTCGGCAGGCTGAGGGCCGGGCCCCGGGGATTCCCCGGGGCCCGGCCCTTTTGCCGTGGGCGGTGGGGGGTGGGGTGCGCCTGCGGCGGGTTTGCTCCCCTGTTCCTTTTCGTATCCGGGGGCTCCGCCCCCGACCCCAGCTCCCAACTCCTCAATCGCCGGAGGGGCCTGGTTGTGCCCGAGGGGTTTGGGTGTGCCGGAGGCCCGCGCGGAACGTTTGTTCCGGCGGGCCTCCGAGGGGGTGAGGGTTACTGCTCCGTCTTGCGGAGGCGGAACGTCAGGGCCAAGCCCTCGTCCTCGAACGGGGCGCCGTACGCCTGGTCCGCCTCGCCCTGCGCGTAGTCCAGCGCCAGGACCTCGTCCGCGATCAAAGCCGCGTGCTCGGTCAGGGCCTCCACCGTGGCGGGGGAGGGCGACGTCCAGCGGACGGCGATGCGGTCCGCGACGTCCAGGCCGCTGTTCTTGCGGGCCTCCTGGATGAGGCGGATCGCGTCACGGGCGAGGCCCGCGCGCCGCAGTTCCGGGGTGATCTCCAGGTCCAGGGCGACCGTCGCGCCCGAGTCGGACGCCACCGACCAGCCCTCGCGCGGAGTCTCGGTGATGATCACCTCGTCGGGAGAGAGGGTGACCGTCTCGCCGTCCACCTCGACCGAGGCCGTGCCCTCGCGCAGGGCCAGCGAGAGGGCCGCCGCGTCGGCGTTCGCGACCGCCTTGGCCACCGCCTGGACACCCTTGCCGAACCGCTTGCCGAGCGCTCGGAAGTTCGCCTTCGCGGTCGTGTCGACCAGCGAGCCGCCGCCTGCCGGACCAGCGGAGGGATCAGTGAGCGAGGCCAGCGAGGAGACGTTCAGCTCCTCCGTGATCTGGGCGTGCAGCTCGGGGGAGAGGGACTCGAAGCCCGCCGCCGCGACCAGGGCCCGGGACAGCGGCTGACGGGTCTTCACGCCCGATTCGGCGCGGGTGGCCCGGCCCAGCTCGACCAGGCGGCGCACCAGCGCCATCTGGGTGGAGAGCGCCGGGTCGATGGCCGCGAGGTCCGCCTTCGGCCAGACGGAGAGGTGGACCGACTCCGGGGCATCCGGGGTGACCGGTGCCACCAGGTCCTGCCAGACCCGCTCGGTGATGAACGGGGTGAGGGGGGCCATCAGCCGGGTCACCGTCTCGATGACCTCGTGCAGGGTGCGCAGCGCCGCCTTGTCGCCCTGCCAGAAGCGGCGGCGCGAGCGGCGTACGTACCAGTTGGACAGATCGTCGACGAACGCCGACAGGAGCTTGCCGGCGCGCTGGGTGTCGTAACCCTCCAGAGCCTGCGTGACCTGATCCACCAGCGCGTTCAGCTCGCTCAGCAGCCAGCGGTCCAGGACCGTGCGGTCCGCCGGGGCCGGGTCCGCCGAGGAGGGCGCCCAGTTGGAGGTGCGGGCGTACAGGGCTTGGAAGGCGACCGTGTTCCAGTAGGTCAGCAGGGTCTTGCGGACGACCTCCTGGATCGTGCCGTGGCCCACGCGGCGCGCTGCCCACGGGGAGCCGCCCGCCGCCATGAACCAGCGCACCGCGTCCGCGCCGTGCTGGTCCATGAGCGGGATCGGCTGAAGGATGTTCCCGAGATGCTTGGACATCTTGCGGCCGTCCTCGGCGAGGATGTGGCCCAGGCAGACCACGTTCTCGTAGGAGGACTTGTCGAAGACCAGCGTGCCGACCGCCATCAGCGTGTAGAACCAGCCGCGGGTCTGGTCGATGGCCTCCGAGATGAACTGCGCCGGGTAGCGGCTCTCGAAGATCTCCTTGTTCTTGTACGGGTAGCCCCACTGCGCGAACGGCATCGAACCCGAGTCGTACCAGGCGTCGATGACCTCCGGGACGCGGTACGCCTCCAGCTGGCAGTTCTCGTGCGAGCAGGTGAACGTGATCTCGTCGATGAACGGGCGGTGCGGGTCGAGCCCGGAGAGGTCGGTGCCGGAGAGCTCGCTGAGCTCGGCGCGCGAGCCGACGCAGGTGAGGTGGCTGTCCTCGCAGCGCCAGATCGGCAGTGGGGTGCCCCAGTAGCGGTTGCGGGACAGCGCCCAGTCGACGTTGTTGTTCAGCCAGTCGCCGAAGCGGCCGTTCTTGACCGAGTCCGGGAACCAGTTGGTCTTCTCGTTCTCTTCGAGCAGCCGGTCCTTGATGGCGGTCGTACGGATGTACCAGGACGGCTGCGCGTAGTAGAGCAGCGCGGTGTGGCAGCGCCAGCAGTGCGGATAGCTGTGCTCGTACGGGACGTGCCGGAAGAGCTTGCCGCGGGCGGCCAGGTCCTCGGTGAGCGCCTCGTCGGCTTTCTTGAAGAAGACGCCGCCGACCAGCGGCAGGTCCTCCTCGAAGGTGCCGTCGGGGCGGACCGGATTCACGACCGGGAGGCCGTAGGCGCGGCAGACGACGAGGTCGTCGGCGCCGAAGGCGGGGGACTGGTGGACCAGACCCGTACCGTCCTCGGTCGTCACGTACTCGGCGTTGACGACGTAGTGCGCCGGGGCGGGGAAGTCGACGAGCTCGAACGGGCGCTCGTACGTCCAGCGCTCCATCTCGCGGCCGGTGAAGGTCCGGCCGGTGGTCTCCCAGCCCTCGCCCAGCGCCTTCTCGACGAGCGGCTGCGCGACGACGAGCTTCTCCTCGCCGTTCGTCGCGACGACATAGGTGACGTCGGGGTGTGCGGCGACGGCGGTGTTGGAGACCAGGGTCCAGGGGGTGGTCGTCCAGACGAGGAGAGACGCCTGGTCGGCCAGCGGGCCGGAGGTGAGGGGGAAGCGCACGAAGACCGACGGGTCGACGACCGTCTCGTAACCCTGCGCCAGCTCGTGGTCGGAGAGACCGGTGCCACAGCGGGGGCACCAGGGGGCGACGCGGTGATCCTGGACCAGCAGGCCCTTGTTGAAGATCTCCTTCAGCGACCACCACACCGACTCGACGTACTCGGGGTCCATCGTGCGGTACGCGTCGTCGAGGTCGACCCAGTAGCCCATCCGGGTCGTGAGCTCGGTGAACGCGTCGGTGTGACGGGTCACGGACTCGCGGCATTTGGCGTTGAACTCGGCGATGCCGAACGCCTCGATGTCCTTCTTGCCGTTGAAGCCCAGCTCCTTCTCGACCGCGAGCTCGACCGGCAGTCCGTGGCAGTCCCAGCCGGCCTTGCGGCCGACGTGGTAGCCCTGCATGGTGCGGAAGCGGGGGAAGACGTCCTTGAAGACGCGGGCCTCGATGTGGTGGGCGCCGGGCATGCCGTTGGCGGTGGGCGGGCCCTCGTAGAAGACCCACTCGGGGCGTCCCTCGGACTGTTCGAGGCTCTTGGCGAAGACCTTGCTGTCGCGCCAGAAATCGAGCACGGCGTGCTCCAGCGCGGGCAGGTCGACCTGGGCGGGTACCTGGTGGTACTGCGGCGATGTCATGGGCGGACTTCCTCCGGCGGACGTTTTCCACTTCCGTCGGAGGGACGAGGGCCTCATCGGCTCCCGCGGTACCACCCTCCTTGGCCCCGGGCGTGCGCCCGTGGCCCCCTCATTGGGGTCGCGATGCCGGTTCTACTTGCCTTGCGGCGTTCTTCCGGCGGCTCCGGGTGATCTTCACGACGTGCTCGCCCCCGGGCTTCCACCGTCCCCGGGTCGCTCCTGGCTGCCTACGACGCTACTCGTCCCATCCACGCCTCTCGCTCAGGCCAGTGTACGGGCCCGTACGGGCGACGGCCGACCGGTTTAACCCGTGGGGCGGGGCGTGACCCGAACAGGCAGACGTGGACGTACCGAGTCCCGGCGGGAGACCCGGAGGCGGATTACCCGGCGGGGAGCTGGGCACAAGGGATTCAGGCGCGCCGGTATCCGGACACGGGGAGGGGCGATTCGGCGGCGTGCCCGGTTGCCGCGGGGCTGGGGTCGATTTATCGTCCCAGCACGATTCGCGTGCAAGATCACAATATGTGAAGGGGCCGCGGCCATGGTGGCGAAGAAGACCGCCGCAAAGAAGACGGCGTCAGCGAGATCCACGGGTGCCGCGGCCAGGAGGACGAGCGGAGAGGCGGGTACGGAGTACGCTTCGCAGGCGGGTGCCGAGAGCGTCCCCGAGGACGGCCCGGCGACAGCCGTGAAGAAGTCCGCTGCGAAGAAGACCGCGGCCGGGAAAGCCGCGGCGAAGAAGACCGCAGCCCGGAAGAGGGCGGCGCACGCCGGGCACGTGGATGCCGAGCACGCGCCGCCGGCCAAGAAGGCACCTGCGAAGAAGAGCGTGGCGAAGAGCGCGGTCAAAAAGGCTTCGAAGAAGGCCGCCGCGGCGGCCACGGTGGCGGCCGAGGCCGCCGAGCAGACGGGAGCCCACACGGTGGTAGCCAAGAAGAGCACGGCCCGGACCCGCACGGCCGGCAAGGGCGCTGCGCCCGTGCCTCCGGCGCGTGGAGTCGCCACGACAGCCCCCGGCGAGCTGGCGGTCCGGCCGGGCGAGGACCCCTGGACGCCGGAGGAGGTCGAAGAGGCGCGGGCCGTGCTCAGCAGCGAGATCATGCGGCTGCGCAGTGAGCTGGAGGCCGCGAGTGCCGCACTTGCCGGGCTGATGCGCGAATCCGGAGACGGGGCGGGTGACGACGAGGCGGACACCGGTACCAAGAACATCACGCGCGAGCACGAGATGTCGCTCGCCGCCAACGCCCAGGAGATGCTGGACCAGACCGAGCGGGCCCTGGCCCGGCTCGACGCCGGGACGTACGGACTGTGCGAGGTCTGCGGCAATCCGATCGGCAAGGCGCGGATGCAGGCGTTCCCCCGCGCCACGCTCTGCGTCGAGGACAAACAGAAGCAGGAGCGACGCGGCTGATCCGCGATGGTGTGACGTACCCTCGTCCTCAGTCGGAAACCTAGGTTGAGGGACTCACGTGGCAGAGGCGGAGCGCATCATCGGTACGCCGGACATCCCCGACGCTGAGGGGACTGAAGGGGACGAGACCGAGAGCAGGGCCGAGGAGACGGCCCCGAGCACGGGCAAGCGGAAGATCACGGTGCTCTTCGCGGCGGCCGTCATCGCCTATCTGCTCGACCTGATCAGCAAGACGATCGTGGTGGAGAAGCTGGAGCACCACCCGCCGATCGAGATCTTCGGCGACTGGCTGAAGTTCGACGTGATCCGTAACCCGGGTGCCGCGTTCGGTATCGGCGAGGCATTCACGATCATCTTCACCTTCATCGCGGCGACCGTCATCGTCGTGATCGCCCGGCTTGCCCGCAAGCTCTACAGCCTGCCGTGGGCCATCGCGCTCGGTCTGCTGCTCGGCGGAGCGCTCGGCAATCTCACGGACCGCATCTTCCGTGCTCCCGGCGCCTTCCAGGGCGCGGTGGTGGACTTCATCGCGCCCGCGCACTTCGCCGTCTTCAACCTCGCCGACTCCGCGATCGTCTGCGGAAGCGTCCTGATCGTGATCCTTTCCTTCAAGGGCCTGGACCCCGACGGCACCGTGCACAAGGACTAGCGGGCGCAAGGCATACTCGACAGGTGAGTACGTATCCCGAGGTCCGCACCCTGCCCGTACCCGACGGCCTGGAGGGCGAGCGTGTCGACGCCGCCATTTCCCGGATGTTCGGTTTCTCCCGCACCAAGGCCGCTGACCTGGCCGCTGCCGGGAAGGTGCAGGTGGACGGCTCGGTGGTCGGGAAGTCCGAGCGGGTGCGGGGCGGTGCCTGGCTGGAAGTGGAGATGCCGCAGGCACCCGCTCCGGTGCAGATCGTCGCCGAGCCCGTCGAGGGCATGGAGATCGTGCACGACGACGACGACATCGTCGTGATCGTGAAGCCCGTCGGGGTGGCCGCCCACCCGAGCCCCGGCTGGACCGGCACGACCGTCATCGGCGGTCTCGCCGCGGCCGGGTACCGGATCTCGACGTCCGGTGCCGCCGAGCGGCAGGGCATCGTCCACCGCCTCGACGTCGGCACCTCCGGCCTGATGGTCGTCGCCAAGTCCGAGCGGGCCTACACCCTGCTGAAGGCCCAGTTCCGCGACCGGGTCGTCGAGAAGAAGTACCACGCGCTGGTGCAGGGCCACCCGGACCCGATGAGCGGCACGATCGACGCCCCCATCGGGCGCCACCCCACCCATGACTACAAGTGGGCCGTCACGGCCGAGGGCAAGCCCTCCGTGACGCACTACGACCTCATCGAGGCCTACCGCGCCGCCAGCCTCCTGGACATCAAGCTGGAGACGGGCCGCACGCACCAGATCCGGGTGCACATGTCCGCCCACCGCCACCCCTGTGTCGGTGACATCACCTACGGCGCCGACCCGACGATGGCCAAGCGCCTCGGCCTGACGAGGCAGTGGCTGCATGCCGTCCGGCTCGGCTTCGAGCACCCGTCCGACGGCGGCTGGGTGGAGTTCTCCAGCAATTACCCGGACGACCTCCAGCAGGCCCTGGACAAGATCGCGGCGGAGAGCGAATGACCGGTACGCCCGCCCCGTACACCACCCGTACCGTCGTCGACGAGCAGGACCGCGCCGCCTGTTTCCAGGTCCGCAAGGACGTCTTCGTCGGCGAGCAGAACGTGCCCGAGGAGATCGAGTACGACGCCTACGACGCGGTCGCGGTGCATGTGATCGCCGTCGCGGCGGACGGTTCGGCGCTCGGCACCGGACGGCTGCTGCACGGCCCGGCCGCCGTCGCCAGGACCGGCGGCGACCTCGCCGTCGGCTCGCTCGGCCGGCTGGCGGTGACCAAGGAGGCGCGCGGTCTCGGCGTCGGCGTGGCGCTGGTCCGGGCCATCGAGGACGCGGCCCGCGAGCGCGGTCTCGCCGCCGTCGATCTGCACGCCCAGACCCATGCGCTCGGCTTCTACGAGCGGCTCGGCTATGTGGCCTACGGCCCCGAATTCCCCGACGCGGGGATCGCCCACCGGGCTATGCGCCGCGCCCTGCAGTAGGCGAACGAGCGCCGGGTGCCGCCCAGGTCGTACGGAGCGAGCGGCACCCCGCATACGTCCGGGTCAGCCCGTACGCGAGGCGCGCCGAATGCTTCAAGGCGATCAGCCGGGTCCAGCGCGAAATGATGTCGGCCGCCCGCCACTCGGCACTCTCGGCCCGCAACGAGGCGGGTACGCACCCGGAGGTCGTCGACCGGGTGCTGCGACAGCTGGACGTACGCAGCCTGTGATGAGCCGGCCCCGCGCCGCCTGGCGCGGGGCCGGCTCAGCGGCAGGCCGGGCGAATGGCGCGTCGGCTGGGCCGTCGAGGGTCCCTGCGATCACGGATGTCCGCGGCGTACCGGGCGTGCCGGTCCCCGACCGGTTCGAGCCGACGACCTCAACTGGCACCATGGGCTTCATGGACATCATGCTTTTCCACTCGACGTACGGTCTGCGCCCCGCGGTGCACGCGGCCGCGTACCGGCTGCGCGCCGCCGGGCACGAGGTGCAGGTGCCCGACCTCTTCGAGGGGCACACCTTCGAGTCCGTGGAGGAAGGCCTGGCCTTCAAGGAAGAGGTGGGCAAGGACGAATTGCTCAGGCGGGCCGTGCTGGCTGCCGCGCCCTACTCCGACCGGGGCCTGGTGTACGCCGGATTCTCCTTCGGTGCGTCCACCGCGCAGACCCTGGCGCTCGGCGACGAGAAGGCGCGCGGTCTGCTGCTTTTCCACGGCACCTCGGACATCGCCGAGAACGCCTCGGTGGACGAGCTGCCCGTACAACTGCATGTCGCGGACCCGGACCCGTTCGAGACGCACGACTGGCTGAACTCCTGGTATCTGCAGATGCAGCGGACCGGCGCCGATGTCGAGGTCTACCGCTATCCGGGCGCGGGCCATCTCTTCACGGACCCCGAACTGCCGGACCACGACGCGGCATCGGCCGAGCTGGCCTGGAAGGTCGCGCTCGGCTTCCTCGCCACGCTGTGAGCGCGCAAGGGCCCCGCACCGGTGCGGGGCCCTTGCGCGTGGACGGGGGTAAATATCAGCCCCGGTAGGCGATCCAGCTGTCGCTCATCCGCTGCACCTGGCCAGGGGTGAACTGGTACATGCAGGAGTCGTACGTGTAGTCCATGAAGTTGTGGATCGGGTCGACCCCCGTCTTGGTGGTGCAGGTGTCGCGCCCGGTCGGGCACTCGAACGCGGCGCTCTTCTCGGCGGGCGTGTCCAAGACGTAGTCGCCTTTGCCGTTACAGCCGCCCTGGAAGGTGTGGTACAGCCCCATCCAGTGGCCGACCTCGTGGGTGGCGGTGTCGCCCTCGTCGTAATGGGTGGCGGAGCCGCCCGGCAGTGAGGCGTCGAGGACGACCACGCCGTCCATGCTCGGGCTGGAGGCGTACGAGCTGGGGAAGGTCGCCCAGCCGAGCAGGCCGCCGCCCAGGTTGGCGGTGTAGATGTTGAGCGCGTTCTTGCCGCCCTTGCGCAGCGTCGACTTCATCGATCTCTCGGCGGTGGAGCCCGACGAGAGGTTGTACCAGGAGGCGTTGTCCGTGTAGTCGGTGCCGGCCAGCGAGAACTGGAAGCCGGAGTCGGTGTTGCCGGTGCCCTGGCCGCTGAAGGCCGCGTTCAGCACGTTCATCTGGCTGCTGATGTCGCCCGCGGTGAGCTTGCCGGTGGTGCCGGAGTGGATGACATGGAAGTAGACCGGGATGGTCGCTCCGGCAGCGAGCGCGGAGCCGTTGACCCGGCGGTCCGCGAGTCTCTCCTTGAGCTGCGTGTCCATGGCCTTGGCCTGGGACGCGGTGAGTTCATTGGGGTCCGCGGCGTGCTTGGCGCCCGAGGGACGGGCCTCGCGCGCGGTGGCATTGGTGCTCGCCTCGCTCGCGCACTTCTCGGCGGACGTTGCGGATGCGGCGGACGCGGAGGAGACGGACGCCTGGGCGGCGGCGGAGCCGGAGGAAGCGGAGAGCGGTGTCAGGGCCAGCGTTCCGGCCAGGACGGCGGTGCCGATCGCACGGTTACGCATACGCGGCGAAATACGGGCAAGAGTGCGCACAGGGACTCCTCGCGGATGTGTGGGGGAGGGATTTCCTCACCTGCCGCCGGGAGGTTACGTGCGCATGTCAGATCTTGAGGAGAATCGATCAAGCCCAATCGATCGTGGGGCGAACCGGGTGAACGGGAAGAAATAATTCTGCGTGCTCCGGAGTTTGCGACGCGGACGTAACGTCCAGCGTTACCCCGGCGGGTGGTGTGTCCCCATTGGAGCCGGGAGAGACACCACCCGCCGTAGCGATGTAATGCGCCGTCAACATGGACCAGATTGGCTGAAAAGTAGACCCTCAGTGCACCGGGCGGTCCGCCCGCTCGACCTTCTGCGTCCCGCTGAGCGTCCGGTACGAACGCGTCCAGGCGGAGGTCGCGTCCCGCTTCGTCTTGTCGGAGACCACGTAGTAGTCCATCTGCGAGCGCTCGGCGGTCACATCGAGGACGCCGTAGCCGTGCGAGTCCATGTCCACCCACTTCACATGGCGGTTGGCGGTCTTGACCGCCGCGCTCGCGACCGCCGAGACGGTCTGCGGTGCGACATGCAGGATGTCGTCGAGATTGTCCGAGGTCACCGAGGTCACCACGAACTCGGTGGCGGCCGACGCCGAGAGCGGATACGTCGCCGCCTTCACCGGTACGTCATTGGCCCAGGCCATGTGGATGTCGCCGGTCAGGAACACCGTGTTGGTGATCGACCGGTCCCGCAGATGCGTGATCAGCTCCTTGCGGTCGTCCGTGTAGCCGTCCCACTGGTCGACATTGACGGCGAGACCCTCCGTGGGCAGCCCCAGCAACCCGGCCAGCGGCTCCAGCAGATGCGCGGGTACGGAACCGAACGCGACCGGCGAGACCATCACCGACGTGCCGACCAGCTTCCAGGTGGCGTCCGAGCCGGCCAGACCCGACTTCAGCCAGTCCAGTTGCGCCCGGCCGGTGATCGTGCGATCCGGGTCGTCGACCGAGCCGTTGCCGATCGTCGACTGCTGGGAGCGGAAGGTGCGCAGATCGAGGAGGTGGAGATCGGCCAGGTCGCCGAAGCGCAGCCGTCGGTAGACGGTGCCCTCGGTGGAGGTACGGACCGGCATCCACTCGAAGTACGCCTGCTTGGCGCCCGCGGCCCGGTCGGCCCAGGAGCCCTCCGTGCCCGGCGCGTGGTTCTCGGCCCCGCCCGACCAGGCGTCGTTGGCGAACTCGTGGTCGTCCCATATCGCGATCACCGGGTGGGTGGCGTGCAGGGTCTGGAGGTCGGTGTCGGTCTTGTAGTTGCCGTGCCGGGTACGGTAGTCGGCGAGGGTGAGGATCTCGTGCCTCGGCTCGTGCGGGCGTACGACGTACTTCGCGTCCGGGTAACTGCCCGACGCGTACTCGTAGATGTAGTCGCCGAGATGCAGCACCGCGTCGAGGTCGGCGCGGGCGGCGAGGTGCCGGTACGGGGAGAAGAACCCGGACTCCCAGTTGGCGCACGACACCACCCCGAAGCGCACCCCGGGCGTGGCAGCCCCGGCCGCGGGTGCGGTACGGGTGCGGCCCGTCGGCGAGAAGGTCCTCGCACCGTCGCCCGCCGAGAAGCGGAACCAGTACGCGGTGGCCGGGCTCAGCCCCCGCACATCGGCCTTGACGGTGTGATCGGAGGCGGCCTTCGCGACCGTGGAGCCCTGTGCGACGACCCGGGTGAACTCCTTGTCCTCGGCGACCTCCCAGCGCACCGCCGTATCGGCGCCCCGGCCGGAACCGGGCACGGCGTCGGGGGACGGGGTGACGCGGGTCCATAAAAGTATGCCGTCGGGGAGGGGGTCGCCGGAGGCAACTCCGTGCAGGAAGGCGGGCCCGTCCGCGGCGCGCGCGGTGGTGGCGGAGCCCAGTACGGGTGCCGCGACGGCGGTGGCGGCAGCGGCCTTGACGACCGTGCGGCGGCTGGGGGCGGATAACGGCGAAGGAACGCGTCGACTGGTCACGGAGGAGAACCCTACTGACCGGTAAGGCGAACGGGCAGGCGAACGAAGGAAGTTCGCCTGCCCGTCCGAGAGTCGATGCCGGGAGTTTGCTGCTAGCCCTTCAGCGCGGCGTCGACCGCGGTGTTGAACTCGTCCACCGTCATCGGCGCGTTCTTGCCGTCCGATCCGGTAAGCGGCTTGCCGTCCATCTTCAGCGTCGGAGTGCCCTGCACGCCGCTCTTGTCGAACGCCTCGGACATCTTCATCGCCCAGCTGTCGAACGTACCGTCCTCGACATCCTTCTGGAACTCCTTGTTGCCCTTCAGAGCATCGACGGAGTCGGCGATCTCGATCAGGTACGCGTCGTCCTTGAACTTGTCGTCGGTCTCCTCCGGGTGGTACTTGGCGGAGTAGATCGCGGACTTGTAGTCCAGGAAGGCCTGCGGGCTGACATCGAGCGCGGCACCCAGCGCGCTCAGCGCGTTCTTGGAGCCTTCGCCGGCGGTCATGTCGTCGAGGAACGTGGCGCCGATGTACTTGATCTTGTACTTTCCGGCGTCGATGTCCTTTTGCACCGTCTCGCCGATGGCCTGCTCAAACGTTCCGCAGATCGGGCAGCGCGGGTCCTCGTAGATCTCCAGGGTCTTCTTGGCGGTCGGCTTGCCGATGACGACGGTCGTGCCGTCCTTGCCCGAGGTGTTCTTGGGTGCCGTGACGTTCTTCGCGTCCTTGGCCGCCTCCCAGTGGGACGGCTTGTTCAGCTGCATGACACCCCAGCCGACGGCGCCCGCGATCGCCAGCACGCCGACGATCGAGCCGCCGACGACGACCTGCCTGCGGGTCTTGTCCCTCTTGGCCTGGCGTTCGCGCTCGGCGCGCAGACGCTCGCGGGCTGCCGCCTTGTTGGCCTGGCTGTTGCGGTTGCTCATGTTCGTTTCTCCATGGTGTGGGTGGTACGTCGTCAGGGATGTGCGTGCTCAGGCGATGGCGCGGGCCGAGCGCGGCGGACCCCTCCGTCCCACGGAGTGCACGAGCAGACGGGCGTGTACGAGCAGGTGCGGGCCGTGCCCGGCGGGGCGCAGCCTGCGGTGTACGGAGCGGCCGGCCGTGCCCACCACGGCGACCGCGATCAGCAGCGGCCGGAACGCCAGGACGGCGACCGCGCCCAGCAGGCCGGCGAGCGCGGACTCGCCGCGCCGCAGCCAGGCCGCGGCGAGCAGGCCGACCGTCACATGGGCGGCGAGCAGCAGCCACGGCACCGCAGGACCGGGGGAGGCCAGCAGTGCGACCGCGGTGTGTCCGCCGTCCGCCACCGAGGCGAGCGGGGTGCCGACGTCGTCGACCGGGTTCGCACCGGCGCCGATGTCACCGCCGCCGCACAGCACATCGACGCCGACCGAGCGCAACGGCCCCGCGATCGGGCCGCCCGCCGCGCCGTAACAGAGGTGCTGGCCGGTGGTGAATACGGTGTCGGCGGCCAGCTCCAGCGGGACCAGCAGTCCGGCGATCGCCCCGAAGCCGCGCTCCCGGCCGGCCAGCGCGTACGCCACGGCGAAGACGACGCCGGCCAACAGGGCCACGACGTTCAGCGGCAGCGGGACCTGGGAGAGCAGTACATGGGACGCAGTGGAGAGCGTCACGACGAGCGCTGTGAAAAGCGCCGCGCGAACGACTCTGAGCTGTGTCCCGGATATGTCCATCGTCGAGGAGTGTCGCATGCGAACCTGTAGGCGATCCCTGAAGGGGCACACATGGCCTGCGGGGACCTACAACCCCGGAATGCGGCCGTTGCGGAAGAGATCCACGAAGATCCGGTGGTCGGCGCGGGCCCGGGCGCCGTAGCTGTGGGCGAAATCCACCAGCAGGTCGGCGAAGCCCTCCTCGTCCGCCGCGATCGCCGCGTCGATCGCGCGCTCGGTGGAGAACGGCACCAGGGAGTGACCGCTCTCGTCGTCCGCCGCGGAGTGCATCGTCGCCGTCGCCCGGCCGAGGTCGGCGACGACCGCGGCGATCTCCTCCGGCTCGTCGATGTCGGACCAGTCCAGATCGACCGCGTACGGAGACACCTCGGCGACCAGCTGCCCGGCCCCGTCCAGTTCGGTCCAGCCGAGCCACGGGTCGGAGTGCGCCTGCAGGGCGCGCTGCGAGATCACCGTGCGGTGGCCCTCGTGCTGGAAGTAGTCGCGCACGGCGGCGTCGGTGATGTGCCGGGAGACCGCGGGGGTCTGCGCCTGCTTGAGATAGATCACCACATCGTTCTCCAGGGCGTCGCTGTTGCCCTCCAGAAGGATGTTGTACGAGGGCAGCCCGGCCGAACCGATGCCGATGCCGCGACGGCCGACGACATCCTTCACCCGATAGGAGTCGGGGCGGGTCAGGCTCGACTCCGGCAGCGTCTCCAGATAGCCGTCGAAGGCGGCCAGCACCTTGTAGCGGGTCGCCGCGTCCAGATCGATCGAGCCGCCGCCCGCCGCGAACCGGCGCTCGAAGTCCCGGATCTCCGTCATCGAATCCAGCAGCGAGAACCGGGTCAGCGACCGGGCGTCGCGCAACGCGTCCAGCAGCGGGCCCTCGGCCGTGTCCAGGGTGAAGGGCGGTACCTCGTCGTTCTTCGCGCCCGTCGCCAGCGCGCGGATCCGCTCGCGGTAGGCCACGGCGTAGATCCGGACCAGCTCGGTGATCTGGTCGTCGCCCAGTGCCTTCGCGTACCCGATCAGCGCGACGGAGGCGGCGAACCGCTTGAGGTCCCAGGTGAAGGGGGCTACGAAGGCTTCATCGAAGTCGTTCACATTAAAGACAAGGCGGCCATTGGAATCCATGTACGTGCCGAAGTTCTCGGCGTGCAGATCGCCGTGCACCCACACCCTGCTGGTTCTGTCGTCCAGATAGGGGTCCGCGTTCCTCGTCGAGCTGAGATCGGCGTAATACAGGCAGGCCGTGCCCCTGTAGAACGCGAACGGTGATGCGGCCATCTTGCGGAACTTGACCCGGAAGGCTGTCGGGTCCGCGGCCAGGAGCTCTCCGAAGGCAGCCTCGAAGACCGCAAGGATCTGCTCCTCGCGCTCAGTGTCCGAGACTTCGAAAGTGCTGCGCATTGCCGGCCTGCTTCCTTCGTTGATGACAGGGCCCTTCCTGTCTGCCCTCCTGCTGAGAACGCCGGAGGCGCCGCATCAGTGCCCGGACCCGGAAAGTACGGCCACAGTCACTGATTCGGGTGACGCGTGGGTGATTCCACCTCGGATGGCCGCCACGCCCACGTGCGAGGGTGGAGGCAGCTGACCGCTGCTTCTGTGATCTCGGCGCCCGCATTGTTTTCGACGGTGCGCGGTCGGAGTCACAGGCCGCGGAGTATCGGTGTCGCGACGTAGACTTCCACGCTGTCCCCCTCACCCGCCCTGCTCGCCCGGAGGCCACAAACCGTGTCGTCGAAGCCGCCCTTTACGCACCTTCACGTCCACACCCAGTACTCGCTGCTGGACGGTGCCGCGCGGCTCAAGGACATGTTCGCTGCCTGCAATGAAATGGGCATGTCGCACATCGCGATGACGGATCACGGCAACCTGCACGGGGCGTACGACTTCTTCCACTCGGCGAAGAAGGCGGGCGTGACGCCGATCATCGGCATCGAGGCGTATGTCGCGCCGGAGTCGCGCAAGCACAAGCGGAAGATCCAGTGGGGCCAGCCGCACCAGAAGCGCGACGATGTCTCGGGTTCGGGTGGTTACACCCACAAGACGATCTGGGCGTCGAACGCGAAGGGGCTGCACAACCTCTTCCGGCTCTCCTCGGACGCGTACGCCGAGGGCTGGCTGCAGAAGTGGCCGCGCATGGACAAGGAGACCATCGCCCAGTGGTCCGAGGGCCTGATCGCGTCCACCGGCTGCCCCTCGGGCGAGGTGCAGACCAGGCTGCGGCTCGGCCAGTTCGACGAGGCGGTCCAGGCGGCCTCCGACTACAAGGACATCTTCGGCGAGGACAAGTACTTCCTGGAGCTGATGGACCACGGCATCGAGATCGAGCGCCGGGTCCGCGACGGGCTCCTCGAAATCGGCAGGAAGCTGAACATCCCGCCGCTGGTGACCAACGACTCGCACTACACCTACGCCCACGAGGCCACTGCGCACGACGCGCTGCTGTGCATCCAGACCGGCAAGAACCTCTCCGACCCGGACCGCTTCCGCTTCGACGGCACGGGCTACTACCTCAAGACGGCGGACGAGATGTACGCCGTCGACTCCTCCGACGCCTGGCAGCAGGGGTGCGCGAACACCCTGCTGGTCGCCGAGCAGATCGACACCACCGGGATGTTCGAGAAGCGCGACCTGATGCCGAAGTTCGACATCCCGGAGGAGGGCTACACCAACGTCACCTGGTTCAAGGAGGAAGTGCGGCGCGGCATGAACCGCCGCTACCCGGGCGGCGTCCCCGAGGACCGCCAGAAGCAGGCCGAGTACGAGATGGACGTCATCATCCAGATGGGGTTCCCGGGCTACTTCCTCGTCGTCGCCGACTTCATCATGTGGGCGAAGAACAACGGCATCGCGGTCGGCCCCGGCCGGGGTTCCGCGGCCGGTTCGATCGTGGCGTACGCGATGGGCATCACCGACCTTGACCCGATCGAGCACGGGCTGATCTTCGAGCGGTTCCTCAACCCCGAGCGCGTCTCCATGCCCGATGTCGACATCGACTTCGACGAGCGCAGGCGCGTCGAAGTGATCAGGTATGTGACCGAGAAGTACGGCGAGGACAAGGTCGCCATGATCGGCACGTACGGCAAGATCAAGGCGAAGAACGCCATCAAGGACTCGGCCCGTGTCCTCGGCTACCCGTACGCCATGGGCGACCGGCTCACCAAGGCCATGCCCGCCGACGTCCTCGGCAAGGGCATCGACCTCAACGGCATCACCGACCCCTCGCACCCGCGTTACAGCGAGGCGGGCGAGATCCGCGGGATGTACGAGAACGAGCCGGACGTGAAGAAGGTCATCGACACCGCCAAGGGCGTCGAGGGCCTGGTCCGGCAGATGGGCGTGCACGCCGCCGGTGTCATCATGTCCAGCGAGCCCATCGTCGACCACGCCCCGATCTGGGTGCGGCACACGGACGGTGTGACCATCACGCAGTGGGACTACCCGCAGTGCGAGTCGCTCGGCCTGATCAAGATGGACTTCCTGGGTCTGCGGAACCTGACCATCATGGACGACGCCGTCAAGATGGTGGAGAGCAACAAGGGCGTCAAGCTGGACCTCCTCGGTCTCCCGCTGGACGACCCGAAGACGTACGAGATGCTCTGCCGCGGTGACACGCTCGGCGTGTTCCAGTTCGACGGCGGCCCGATGCGCTCCCTGCTGCGCCAGATGCAGCCCGACAACTTCGAGGACATTTCCGCCGTCTCGGCCCTGTACCGGCCGGGCCCGATGGGCATGAACTCGCACACGAACTACGCCGAGCGCAAGAACGGCCGCCAGGAGATCACCCCGATCCACCCGGAGCTGGAGGAGCCGCTCAAGGAGACGCTCGGCCTGACGTACGGCCTGATCGTCTACCAGGAGCAGGTGCAGAAGGCCGCCCAGATCGTCGCCGGATACTCGCTCGGCGAGGCCGACATCCTGCGCCGCGTGATGGGCAAGAAGAAGCCCGAGGAGCTGGAGAAGAATTTCGTCCTCTTCCAGGCGGGCGCCAAGAAGAAGGGCTTCTCCGACGCGGCGATCCAGGCCCTGTGGGATGTACTGGTCCCGTTCGCCGGATACGCGTTCAACAAGGCGCACTCCTCCGCGTACGGACTGGTCACCTACTGGACGGCCTACCTCAAGGCGAACTACCCCGCCGAGTACATGGCGGCGCTGCTGACCTCGGTCAAGGACGACAAGGACAAGTCGGCGGTCTATCTCAACGAGTGCCGTCGTATGGGCATCAAGGTGCTGCCGCCCAATGTGAACGAGTCCCTGTCGAACTTCGCGGCGCAGGGCGACGACGTGATCCTCTTCGGCCTGACGGCCGTCCGCAACGTGGGTCAGAACGTCGTCGACTCGATCATCCGGTGCCGCAAGGCGAAGGGGAAGTACAGCACCTTCCCCGACTTCCTGGACAAGGTCGAGGCGGTCGTCTGCAACAAGCGCACCGTCGAGTCGCTGATCAAGGCCGGCGCGTTCGACGAGATGGGCCATACCCGCAAGGGCCTGGTCGCCCACCACGAGCCGATGATCGACAACGTGGTGCAGGTCAAGCGCAAGGAGGCAGAAGGGCAGTTCGACCTCTTCGGCGGCATGGGCGAGGAGGAGAGCGACGAGCCGGGCTTCGGGCTCGACGTGGAGTTCTCCGACATTGAGTGGGAGAAGTCCTACCTGCTGGCCCAGGAGCGCGAGATGCTCGGTCTGTACGTCTCCGACCACCCGCTCTTCGGTCTGGAACACGTGCTGTCCGACAAGGCCGACTCCTCGATCTCCCAGCTGACCGGCGGGGAGCACGCCGACGGTGCCATTGTCACTGTCGGCGGCATCATCTCCGGCCTCCAGCGCAAGATGACCAAGCAGGGCAACGCCTGGGCGATCGCCACCGTCGAGGATCTGGCCGGTTCCATCGAGTGCATGTTCTTCCCGGCCACCTACCAACTGGTCTCCACCCAGCTCGTCGAGGACACCGTCGTCTTCGTCAAGGGACGCCTCGACAAGCGGGAGGACGTGCCCCGGCTCGTCGCCATGGAGATGCAGGTCCCCGACATCTCGTCGGCCGGCACCAACGCCCCCGTGGTCCTGACCATCCCCACGGTCAAGATCACCCCGCCGATGGTCAGCCGCCTCGGCGAGGTCCTCAGCAACCACCGGGGCGACACCGAGGTGCGGATCAAGCTCCAGGGCCCCCGCAAGACCACGGTGCTCCGGCTCGACCGGCACCGGGTGAAGCCCGACCCGGCACTCTTCGGTGACCTGAAGGTGCTGCTCGGGCCGTCCTGCCTGGCCGGCTGACACACGGGAGCCGACGCTCACGCACAAGAGGGGCGCCCCGCGAAAGCGGCGCGCCCCTCTCGGCCACCCGGCCTGTGGCCGGACCGGAGATCCGCCCGGTCAGTTGTGGCCGAAGCGCCGCTGGTGCTTACGGGCAACATCAGCGGGGCTGCCCTGGGCCGGCGATTGAGGCTGTATCTGCGACTCGTACCCGGTCGACTTGGTCTCTTCCGCTCCGCGCTCCGGACGGGACGCGCGGTTTTGCTGGCTGCTCTGCTTGCGGTTCTTGTTCTTGGCCATGGTGTTCCTCCTGTGGGGACTTTCGGGGCCAGGACCGCGTTCAGATTCACATAACGGGATAAAGGGTGCATGTTGGATCATTACCGTGCGTAGTGAAGGGGGTATCATGCGCCGTTTTCCGGATCCGCCACGCCGATGATCGAGTTCCGGCCGTCAACCCCTGCGCGGTCGGGCAGACTCGAAGAAAACCCTTGGGCAAAGACCACACCCGAACTTCTGGAAGAGGGTGGAACGCGTGGACCGTTGCGTCGTCCTGGTGGACGCCGGCTACCTGCTGGGAGCAGCCGCGAGTCTGCTGGCCGGAGAGCCCGCCCGTTCCCGCATCACCGTCGACCACGCGGCCCTCATCCGGGGACTGCGAGATCTGGCAGAGGCCGATACGCAACAGCCGCTGCTGCGGATCTACTGGTTCGACGGTGCCCCCGACCGCGTACCGCAGCCCGAGCACCGCAGGCTGCGTGTGATGCCCCGGGTGACCGTGCGGCTCGGTGCTCTCACCCGCAGTGACGGGCGCTGGGCGCAGAAGGGCGTCGACGCCGCGATGCACGCCGAGCTCACCGAACTGGCCAGGAACCGGGCCTGCTCCGACGTGGTGCTGGTGACCGGTGACGGCGATCTGCTGCCCGGCCTGATGTCCGCCAAGGAACACGGCGTCGCCGTCCATCTCTGGGCCGTTCAGGCAGCCGACGGCGACTACAACCAGTCGGAGGACCTGGTCGCCGAGGCCGATGAACGGAGGGTGCTCGACCGGGCCTGGATCACCCAGGCCGTACGGGCCAAGGAGACCGGCGGCGTCTGCGCCCCGCCGCCCGCGCCGCGCCCCGAGATCGCCGCGATCCTCTCCGCGCCGCTGCCCGAGGCAGCCCTCGCCGCCTCCGCCGAGCGGGCATCGGAGGCCCAGGCGGCGGCCGCCGCCGACGGCACTGCGACACCGCCCGAGGAGAGCCCCACCGCCGACCGGTCCGGCCACGGCGGTAAGGGCGTCCCCACCCCCAAGGACCTGGCAGGCAGCCTGCGCGGCCCCGGCATCCAGCCCCCCGCCCAGCCCTCGCCCGCCAATGCGACCCTGCGCTGGTCCTCCGACAAGGGCTGGATGGAGCGGGGCGGACCGCTGGGCGAGCCCGCAGAAACGGCGTCCCTCCCGACGCTGGCCCAGCTCACCAGCGCCGAGCAGCGTTGGGCGGACCGCGAGGAGGACATCACCACCGTCGGCGGCGACCCCTTCGAGGTGGGCCAGGTCTTCGCCCGCCGCTGGATGGAACGCCTGCCGGAGACCGCCCATCTGCAGAAGCTGTCGACCATGTATCCGCGCATCCCGCACCGCATCGACGGCGAACTGCTGCGGTACGCGGCACGGTTCGGTCTGCTCGCCCACAAGGACGACCAGATCGATGAGCACGACCGCTATGCGATCCGCGCGGGATTCTGGCGGGAGATCGATGTACGGGCCGCGGCGGAACACGCTCCGGCGGTGGAGCGTACGAGCCCGTCCGGCGACTGACGGTGCATCGGGCGGGAGGGGGGCGCCCCGGTCGGCGAGTGCTGCGTCGACGCCCGACCGACAAAGCCCCGGGCGCAATACGGGGCATCCGACCCCGTACTCTCGTACCTCGTGAGTACGGGCACAGCACAGGCGCAGACGGCGACCGGGACCGTGTGCGCGGTGCGTGATCTGGTCAAGACCTATCCCGCCGCCCGCGGCCGCCGCGGTGCACCCGCCACGCCCGAGGTGCGCGCCACTGACGGGATCAGCCTGGATGTGCGGCGCGGCGAGATCTTCGGACTTCTCGGCCCCAACGGCGCCGGAAAGTCCACCCTGGTACGGCAGCTGACCGGGCTGATGCGGCCCGACTCCGGCAGCGTCACCGTGCTGGGCCACGACCTCGTACGCCATCCCGAGAGGGCCTCCCGGCTGATCGGGTACCTCGGGCAGGAGTCCACCGCCCTCGACGAGCTGACCGTGTCGCTCGCCGCCGAGACCACCGGACGGCTGCGCGGCCTCGCGGTACGGGACGCCCGCGCCGAGCGCGACGCCGTACTCGACGAACTGGGCCTCGTCGAGATCGCGGGGCGCCCCCTGAAGAAGCTCTCCGGCGGACAGCGGCGGCTCGCCTGCTTCGCGGCCGCGCTGGTCGGCGAACGGCCGGTGCTGGTGCTGGACGAACCGACGACCGGGATGGACCCCGTCGCGCGGCGCGCCGTTTGGGCCGCCGTGGACCGGCGCCGGGCCGAACGCGGCGCGACGGTGCTGCTTGTCACCCACAACGTCATCGAGGCCGAGACGGTCCTCGACCGGGTAGCCGTGATCGAACGCGGCAAGGTCATCGCCTGCGACACGCCGACCGGACTCAAGGAACGCGTCGCGGGCGAGGTCCGGGTCGAGCTGGTGTGGCGCGAACGGGCGCCCCTGGACGTGCCGGAAGTGGCCGCACTGCGTGGCTCGGCCCAGGAGTCCGGGCGGCGCTGGGTGCTGCGGCTCGGTCCCGACGAGGCGCGGACGGCGGTCGCCGCGGTGACCGGCGGCGCGGCCTTTGCCGCACTCGACGACTTCACGCTGGCGACGCCCAGCCTGGAGGACGTCTATCTCGCGCTCGGCGGGGATGCGACCAAGGGGCTGGTGAAGTCATGACCGGGGCGAGCGGGGCGACCGGGTGCGCAGGCGTGGCCGGGCAGCGAGCGAACAGGAGTAGCGCCAGGTGACGAGCACCGTTCCCGCACAGGCGGTGACCGGACCCGTCCGGACCGCCGAGAGCGACCGTGCCGACGGCGACCGTTACGGCTACGACGGGCCGGCCCCCGCGCCGCTCGCGCCGCAGGCCCGGCTGTTCCCCTCGCTCGCGGCCGTCTACCGCGCCCAGCTGTCCAGGGCCAGGGTCGCCCGTATCCCGCTGCTCTTCGTCGCGACCTTCCAGTCCATCGGAATCATGGTGCTGATGCGCGGGGTCGTCGACGGCGGCTCCGAGGCGCGGGCCGTCGTCGCCGGATCGAGTGTCCTCGTGGTGGCCTTCGTCGCGCTCAACCTGCTCGCCCAGTACTTCGGACAGCTACGGGCCGGCGGCGGGCTCGACCACTACGCCACCCTGCCGGTGCCGCCCGCCGCAGTGGTGCTCGGTACGGCAGGGGCGTACGCCTCCTTCACCGTGCCCGGCACGATCGTCACGGCCGTGGCGGGGAGCGTGCTGTTCGGGCTGCCGCTGACGCATCTGTGGGTGCTCGTCGCCGTCATCCCGCTCTCCGGGGCCGCGCTCTCCGGGCTCGGTGCAGCGATGGGGCTGCTCGCGCCCCGGCAGGAGCTGGCCACGCTGCTCGGGCAGCTGGGCATGTCGGCGGCGCTGCTCCTCGGAGTCCTGCCGGCCGACCGGCTGCCCGTGCCGATCGGCTGGGCCCGCGATCTGCTGCCCTCGACGTACGGTGTCGAGGCGCTCTCCCGGTCCTTCGACGCCCATCCCGACTGGGCGGTCGTCGCACTGGATCTCGCGGTCTGCGCCGTCGTCGGCGTCCTCTCGCTGGCCGCGGCCACCTGGGCGTACCGCAGGGCAGCGGTCCGGTGAGGCGTGGCACAGGTACGCCTGGCACGATGGCAGGGTGACCGCACCACTGACGCCGCCTCACCAGCCCTCGTCCGACGGCCCCCGGCAGACCCCGCCGAAGTGGGGCGGGGCCGGTGATCCCGGCGGCCCCCACCCCGGCATCGTGCTGGAGCCGGAGGAGGAGAGGAATCTCCGGTCGGGTCTGCGGCGGGCCGCTGTCGTCACGGCTCTCGTGACGGTCGCGGGTATCGGGCTCGGATTCCTCTGGCTGTGGCTGGCGCCGCGGGTTCCGCTGATCTCCGACGGCACGGCCGTCTTCCTCAGCGACAGCGAAGGTGAGGAGGCGATCGGCGCCGACGGTACGTTCGTGCTGCTGGCACTGGCATTCGGTGCGGTCTCTGCGGCGCTGGTCTTCTGGTTCCACCGGCGTGGCGGTATCGCCGTGGTGGTGGGGCTCGCGCTGGGCGGGCTGCTCGGTTCGCTGCTGGCCTGGCGGCTGGGGGTGTGGCTCGGGCCGGATCAGGACGTGGTCGCGCACGCGCGAGCGGTCGGCAAGGGCGTGATCTTCGATGCACCGCTTCAGCTGCGGGCGAAGGGGGCGCTGCTGGCGTGGCCGCTGGCGGCGATGGCCGTCCATCTCGGATTGACGGGGTTGTTCGGGCCGCGGGATCCGGAGCCGGAGTGGGGCGTATTTCCGGGGCGGGCCGCGGGTGGGCCCGTGCCGGGGGCGGGTGCTTCTTCGGGTGGGGGTGTGCCGCCGGTGCCGCCGACGGAGTCGTAGGGGCAGGTGCGGGTGGGCCGCTGCGCGGTGCCTGCCCTCCGCCCGCCCCTTCCCGAACCGGGACTCCGCCCCGGACCCCGGTCCTCGAACGCCGGACGGGCCGAAGTGTCCCGGGCGCCTACCGTCCCTGGGCAGTGAGCAGGAGTGAGTTCTGTCTCACCGGCACGCCCCGAACGGTGTTGGGCGCACTGGTCCTCCGCTTTCACGTCCTGGTCGGCGACGCGTATCACGTATGCGGTCCGTCCCAGGTGCGCGGAATCCCTACGACTTGGCCATGTGGGTGTGGCCAAAGGCGACGGGTAGGCCCCGATCCATCACTCCGGTGATACGGGGGCCCCGACTGCTGACACCACACCCGGCGTCCCAGATCGCGATGCACACGTTACGCATACCCAGTCAGGCACACCCACAGACCGGAACACCGTTCAGTCAACCGTGCCCATGTTCGCCAAAACAAGGTACTGGACCAGCAGTTGTGAACCCCCGGCCGATCTCCGCGAACACCGCCCCCGTCAGCGACGCCAGATCCGTGGGGGACAGTTCGACCTCCATGCCGCGGCGGCCCGCCGAGACACAGATCGTTTCATGGGACCGCGCCGACGCGTCCAGCACCGTACGCAGCTGCTTGCGCTGGCCCAGGGGGGAGATGCCGCCCCGTACATAGCCGGTGGTGCGTTCCGCCGCGGACGGGTCGGCCATCGCGGCTCGTTTGCCGCCCACCGCGCAGGCCAGGGCCTTGAGGTCCAGGGAGCCGGCCACCGGGACGACCGCCACGGTGAGGGCGCCGTCGACATCCGCGACCAGGGTCTTGAAGACTCGGTCGGGGGAGACGCCCAGTGCCTCGGCCGCCTCCTCGCCGTAGGAGGCCGACGCCGGGTCGTGGTCGTAGGAGTGGACGGTGAACGCCGTGCCGGCCGCGGTCAGCGCGACCGTTGCCGGGGTACCGCCGGACTGTTGCTGCTTCTTCGGCTTCTTCGCCACGGGGAAGGGTCCTCGGGTCGGTCGGTTGTCAGTCGGTCGGTCAGTTGGGGTGGGTCGGGGCGCGCGTCAGGTCCACCGCGGGCAGGGACGGCAGATGGCGGATGACGGCGGTCTCGGAGCGCAGCAGCGTCAGTTCCTCGCGCAGCCGGGTCGCGGTGTCGGGAGCCTGGAGGAGCCGCTGCCTCGACGAGATGTCGAGTACGGCCGCCGCCGCGACCAGGTAGGAGACGACGGAGGGGTCGTCGGGCAGGTCCGCGCCCGTTGTCAGGGACCGTTCGCTCGCCCCGGCCAGCCGCTTCTGGTAGCTGCGGAAGGCCCGCAGTACGCCCTTGGCGAGAGCGCCCGCCTCTTCACCGGGTTCCTCGCCCAGCTCTTCGAGCTCGGCCGTCAGATAGGGGCCGCTCGCGTCGACGGAGAGCAGCTTGACCCGGGTGGTGCCGGTCGCGAGGACCTCGAAGCTGCCGTCCGGCCGTTCCCTGATCTTCGCCGCGTCGGCGATGCAGCCGACCCGGTGGAAGGTCTGGATCGGGTCGGGGCCGAAACCGTCCGCGGGGCTGCGTTCGGCGGGGGTGTTCACCGCGTCCGGCATTCCGGCGGCCGTCGGGGCGATCTCGCGGCCGTCGCGGATCGCGACGACGGCGAAGCGGCGGGGTTCGTCGGCGTCGGTCTTCAGCAGCTCGCGCATCATGGCGCGATAACGCTCTTCGAAGACGTTCAGCGGCAGCACGAGGCCGGGGAACAGCACCGCGTTCAGCGGGAACAGAGGCAGGCGAGCGGTGGTCACAACGGTCAAGCGTAATGGCCGCGGGGCCGGCCCCGACCGGCCCGGCCCGGCAAGGACGTCTCACAGCCCACCCGGAGTCGCGCCTCGTTCCTCGCGTCGAGGAACCGGCCGAGCGGATCGTCGGAGACCGACGACCACGGGAACGACGTCGCATGGGGTCCGATCTGCCGGAACTGTTCCAGCGCCTCGTCCCAGCGGCCCCGGGCGACCAGCACGAACGCCAGCAGATTGCGGACCTCGGCGGGCCAGGGATCGCCGGGTGCGAACGAGGCGGACAGCGTGATCGCCAGATCCGCCGCCGCGTCGATCCGTTCCTCCTGCACCGAGGTGGTCCGTACGTCCGGTCCCTCGATCAGCAGGGCGAAGGCGGCCCGCAACGGCAGCGCCTGCACCAGCGAGCTGGTCAGTGAGTCCTCGGCGGCCCGCTCGGCGAAGTCGAAGCACTCGCGGTGCGAGCCGTACCAGGCGGCGGAGAGATACCGCAGCGCCGCGACATGGCAGCCGTAGTGGTGGGAGGAGCGCTGGATCGCCTGTTCCCACAGCGCCTCGAACGTGGTGTGCGTGGCGTGGGTGCCGCGCGCGTGGTCGAGCGCGAGCCGCCACGGCACCGGGTCGCGCGGATCGCACTCGGCCGCCGCAGTGATCAGCGGTCCCACCTCGCGCAGCCGCTCGGCCCGGACGGGCGACTCCCAGGCCCGGCGGACGGCCAGCTCGGCCTTGACGAGCAGCGCGTCCGGGTCGTGCGGGGCGGCGGCGAGCCAGTCGGTCAGCCAGCCGTCGCGGTTGCGGGCGAAGGTTACGAGCCTGCTGAGGTAGCGGTCCCGGTTCTCCCACTCGGCGCCGTCCCGGGTGGTGGCGAGGAGTTTCGCGGCTGGGTCGTACTCGCCGAGGGCGGCGGCGACGAGTGCCGGGGAGAGCCGCTCGTCGGGGGCGTCGAGCAGCACCGCGTCGTCCGCGGGCAGTCCGGCGGACCCCCGGGGGGAGTGCCGGATCAGGCGCGCGGTACAGAGCAGAGCGCGAAGGAATGACATGGTGCAGACCATTGAAAAGCGCTGGTCGGGACGGCGCCAGGGGGGCGCTGTGAAGCTTTGGTGCCGAGTGAATGGGTTGTCCTGAAGTTGGCCAAAAAAGAGTAAAGGAAAGCGCCAAATCTGACTTGTTCCTGATGCTCCGGCCCTCGGTGTCCGGTACTTCGGCCGTGGCTCGGCCGGTCGTTCGACATGGCCTCCGGTCCCGTGACGGCCGGTCCGCAGAAGGGCTCCGGCCGGTCGGACGGGCGGTTGTCCGGCCGGCCGGAGCCGGAATTGCGGTCAGCTCCGGCGCAGCAGCCGTGAGGCACCCGCCGCGACCGTTGTGGCCAGTATCCAACCCAGCAGGACGAGCACGGCCGCCGTCCACTGCCAGCCGCCCTCCATCCGCCAGTAACCGTCCTGGCCGAGATTGATGACCGGCACCAGCAGATCGAGCGCGTACAGCGCCGGGTTCCACCGCGGATGCTCATCCGGTTTGATCGCCGCCGGGACGTGCTGGGCGAAGGCCAGGGCACCCGCCGCCCACAGCACCGCCATCCACACCGCGGCCCGCCCCGGCCGGTAGCCGTACGCCACCGCCCAGTCCTGGAGGAAGCCCCAGAGCTTCGCCGCGGGCGGCAGCGTCTCGCGACGCCGCCGCTGTTTGGCCAGCAGCACCTCGCGGGCGTCCGCGTCCTCCCCGCAGTTGCGCAGCACCGTCGCGAGACGCTCGTACGGCTCCGGTACGTACTCCGGGGTCGCCGCCGCCACCCACTCCAGGCGCCGGGAGAGCGGGAAGTGTCCGTACGGGACGAGGTTCTCGTACACGAAACCGCCCATCGCCAGACCGCCGGGCCCCGGCCAGCTGGTCGACACATCGATCAGTGTGACCACCTTCGCGCCGTTCAGCACGACCCGGCCCTCCTCCGGCCGCTCCGCGTTGAACCGCAGCTCCGGGGTGACGATCCGGCGCAGCGACAGCTCCTCGTGCCGGGCCAGCACGAACCGGGCCTTGTGCAGATCGACCGCGTCGCCGAACCGCCCGTCGTCCAGACGCACCCCGCCGCGGCACTCGAAGATCTGCGAACGCGTACCGCGCGCCGGGGTCGGGGCCATGACGATGCCGTACGGGGGAGTGGTGCCCTGGTTCCCGGTGTCGATGCTCACCCACGCCTCGCTCATGTACAGCGTCCGCTCCACCGTCAGCTGCGGGGCGTTCAGCGCGCGCCGCCCCTCCCTGCCCCGCAGCCGGCTGCCGCGCAGACTCAGCGAACCGCCGACCTTCGCCCCGCGCAGACTCAGTTCGCCGCGCGCCTCGACCATCTCCGCCTGGAGGTCCTGGCCGACCGTCAGCCCGTCACCGGCCAGGGCGCGCCCGTTGCGGTCGGGACCGATCTCGATCTGGTTGATCAGCAGATCGGTGCCGATCTGTGAGTCGGTGAGCCGGATACCGCGCGCGATGCGGCAGCGCGGAAGATGCAGATCGCCCTCGGTGCGCAACCGGGCCGCCTCCAGCCGAGGCATCGCGCAGCCGACCATCCGCAACGTCGTGAAGTGGCACTCGGGCAGTACCACTTCGCTCTCGAAGCGGCAGCCGGTCAGCTCGACGTACGGGGCGACGCGCCCGCCCGCGAGATCCAGTGTCCCGGTGATCCGTACGCCCCGGAGCTTCAGCGCCGCGACCCGTCCGGGCCGCGGTGGTGGCCCGGACAACAGCAACCGGGCGACGACACGCCCGTCCACACTGCGTTCGGGTCCCCAGATGCGCGGTGCGAACGGATCGTCCCGCGCCGGGTCGCGGGCGCGCAGATCGTAGGTGCTGCCGTTCCGGAAGGCCTGCCACATGCCCAGCTCGGCTGCGCTGAGACCGTCCGGAAAATCGCCGTCATGCGGTTCGGTCACGTGTGCCCCTTCCGCTCGGATCTGTTCTTCCCCCCTGAGTGACGACGTGAACGCAATTGGTCAGCAGTGACGGGCGGGACTTGTATCAGTCAGTGATACGGGCGATCGGACGCCTTGGGCGGTCTGCGAGAATTGCGGTGTGATCTCTCGAATCGATCTGCGCGGCAACGCTCTCCCCGAGGGTGGAGCCCTGCGCGACCTGCTGCCCCGTGCCGAGTTCGACGTGGAAGCCGCCCTGGAGACGGTGCGGCCCATCTGCGAGGACGTACGCCATCGTGGCTCCGCGGCAGTGATCGAGTGGGGGGAGAAATTCGACGGCGTACGGGTCGACTCGATCCGTGTTCCGGCCGCGGCGATCGCCGCGGCGCTGGAGCAGCTCGACCCCGCCGTGCGGGCCGCCCTCGAGGAGTCGATCCGCCGCGCCCGCCTCGTCCACCGCGAGCAGCGCCGCACCACGCACACCACCCAGGTCGTCCCCGGCGGCACGGTCACCGAGAAGTGGGTACCGGTCGAGCGCGTCGGGCTGTACGTACCGGGCGGGCGCTCCGTCTACCCGTCGTCCGTCGTCATGAACGTCGTACCGGCCCAGGAGGCGGGCGTCGAGGGCATCGCCGTCGCGTCCCCGCCGCAGAAGAACTTCGGCGGTCTGCCGCACCCCACCATCCTCGCCGCCTGCGCCCTGCTCGGCGTCGACGAGGTGTACGCGGCCGGCGGCGCCCAGGCCATCGCGATGTTCGCGTACGGAACGGCCGAATGCCTTCCGGTGAACCTCGTCACCGGCCCCGGCAACATCTACGTCGCCGCGGCCAAGCGCCTCCTCAAGGGCCGGATCGGCATCGACGCCGAGGCGGGCCCCACCGAGATCGCGATCCTCGCCGACTCCACCGCCGACCCGGTGCACGTCGCCGCCGACCTGATCAGCCAGGCCGAGCACGACCCGATGGCCGCCGCCGTTCTCGTCACCGACTCCGAGGAACTGGCCGCAGCCACCGAGGCCGAGCTGAAGCCGCAGGTCGCCGCGACGAAGCACGTCACCGACCGGATCGAGCCCGCACTGGCCGGCCGCCAGTCCGCGATCGTCCTGGTCAACGACCTGGAGGACGGCCTCGAGGTCGTCGACGCGTACGCCGCCGAGCACCTGGAGATCCAGACCGCCGACGCCGCCGCGCTCGCCGACCGGGTCCGCAACGCCGGGGCGGTCTTCGTCGGCCCGTGGTCCCCCGTCTCGCTCGGTGACTACTGCGCTGGCTCCAACCACGTCCTGCCCACCGGCGGCTGCGCCTGCCACTCCTCGGGCCTTTCGGTGCAGTCCTTCCTGCGCGGCATCCACATCGTCGACTACACGCGCGACGCGCTCGCCGAGGTCACCCACCATGTCGTGACCCTCGCCGAGGCGGAGGACCTCCCGGCCCACGGCGCCGCGCTCAAGGCCAGGTTCGGCGGAGAGGTTCCGCAGCAGTGACGAACAGCAACACCACGCCGACGACGCGCATCGACGATCTCCCGATCCGCGACGAGCTGCGCGGCAAGAACCCGTACGGGGCGCCCCAGCTCGATGTACCCGTGCGGCTGAACACCAACGAGAACCCGTACCCGCTGCCCGAGGCGCTCGTCGACCGGATCGCCGAGCGCGTCCGCGAGGCCGCCCGCGACCTCAACCGCTACCCCGACCGGGACGCCGTCGAACTCCGTACGGAGCTGGCCCGCTACCTCAGCCGTACCGCCGGGCACGAGGTCGCCCTCGCCAACGTCTGGGCGGCCAACGGCTCCAACGAGGTGCTCCAGCAACTGCTGCAGACCTTCGGCGGCCCGGGGCGTACCGCGATCGGCTTCGAGCCCTCGTACTCCATGCACGCCCTCATCGCCCGAGGCACCGGCACCGGCTGGATCTCCGGACCGCGCAACGAGGACTTCACCATCGACGTCGAGGCCGCCCGGAAGGCCATCGCCGAGCACCGGCCCGACGTCGTCTTCATCACCTCGCCCAACAACCCCACCGGCACCGCTGTCGACGCCGAGACCGTTCTCGCGCTGTACGAGGCGGCCCAGGCGGCCAGGCCGTCGATGGTCGTCGTCGACGAGGCGTACGGCGAGTTCAGCCACCACGCCTCACTGCTCCCGCTGATCGAGGGCCGGCCGAACATGGTGCTCTCGCGCACCATGTCGAAGGCGTTCGGCGCCGCCGGGCTGCGCCTGGGCTACCTCGCCGCCGACCCGGCCGTCGTCGACGCGGTCCAGCTGGTGCGGCTGCCGTACCACCTGTCCTCCGTCACCCAGGCCACCGCGCTCGCCGCCCTGGAGCACACCGATACGCTGCTCGGATACGTCGCACAGCTCAAGAGCGAGCGCGACCGGATCGTCACGGAGCTGCGTACCCTCGGCTACGACGTCACCGACTCGGACGCCAACTTCGTCCAGTTCGGCCGCTTCGCCGACAGCCACACCGCCTGGCAGCAGATCCTCGACCGGGGGGTCCTGGTCCGGGACAACGGCGTACCGGGATGGCTGCGGGTCTCCGCGGGCACCCCGGCAGAGAACGACGCGTTCCTCGATGCGGTACGCGAACTGAAGAAGGAGCACGACGCATGACTCGCGCGGCCCGCGTAGGAAGAGTCGAACGCACCACCAAGGAAACCTCGGTGCTCGTCGAGATGAACCTCGACGGCACCGGCAAGGTCGATGTGTCGACCGGGGTCGGCTTCTACGACCACATGCTCGACCAGCTCGGCCGGCACGGACTGTTCGACCTCACGGTCAAGACCGACGGCGACCTGCACATCGACTCGCACCACACCATCGAGGACACCGCCCTCGCCCTGGGCGCCGCGTTCAAGCAGGCCCTCGGCGACAAGGTCGGCATCTACCGCTTCGGCAACTGCACCGTCCCGCTGGACGAGTCGCTCGCCCAGGTCACCGTCGATCTGTCCGGCCGCCCGTACCTTGTGCACACCGAGCCCGAGAACATGGCGCCGATGATCGGCGAGTACGACACGACGATGACCCGGCACATCCTGGAGTCCTTCGTCGCCCAGGCGCAGATCGCCCTCCACGTCCACGTGCCGTACGGGCGCAATGCCCACCACATCGTGGAATGCCAGTTCAAGGCGCTCGCCCGCGCCCTGCGTTATGCCAGCGAGCACGACCCGCGCGCCGCCGGAATTCTTCCCTCGACGAAGGGCGCGCTGTGACCGGCCTCAACACCATACTGATCGTCGTCGGCCTGTTCCTGGCCGGCGGCGTCTACTCCTTCTCGAAGCAGCGGATGCCCAAGGGCGTCATCGTGCTGCTCGGGATCTCCTCCGTGATGTGTCTGGTCGCAGGCGTGCTGCGGATTCAGGGACTCTGGGACTGAGGGAGCGACCCGTGAGCGACAAGAAGAAGGTCGTCGTCTTCGACTACGGCTTCGGCAATGTCCGGTCCGCCGAGCGGGCCCTCGCCCACGTCGGTGCGGATGTCGAGATCACCCGCGACTACGAGAAGGCGATGAACGCCGACGGGCTGCTGGTGCCCGGCGTCGGCGCGTTCTCCGCCTGCATGGAGGGGCTGAAGAAGGCCCGCGGTGAATGGATCATCGGCCGCAGGCTCTCCGGCGGCCGCCCCGTCATGGGCATCTGCGTCGGTATGCAGATCCTCTTCGAGCGCGGCATCGAGCACGGTGTGGAGACGGAGGGGCTGGACGAGTGGCCCGGCACCGTCGCCCCGCTGAAGGCTCCGATCGTCCCGCACATGGGTTGGAACACCGTGCGGTCCCCCGAGGACTCCCAGCTCTTCGCAGGTCTCGACCCCGAGGCCCGGTTCTACTTCGTGCACTCCTACGCCGTGCATGACTGGAGCCTGGAGGTCACCAACGCCAAGATCCGCGCGCCCCGGGTCACCTGGGCCACGCACGGCGAGCCGTTCGTCGCGGCCGTGGAGAACGGCGCCCTGTGGGCCACCCAGTTCCACCCCGAGAAGTCCGGCGATGCCGGCGCCCAGCTGCTGACCAACTGGATTGAGACGCTGTAATGCCGAAGCTTGAACTCCTCCCCGCCGTCGACGTCCGCGACGGCCAGGCCGTCCGCCTCGTCCACGGCGAGTCCGGCTCCGAGACCTCCTACGGTGACCCCTTGCAGGCCGCCCTCGCCTGGCAGCGGGCGGGCGCCGAGTGGCTGCATCTCGTCGACCTGGACGCCGCGTTCGGTACCGGCGACAACCGGGAGCGGATCGCCGAGGTCGCCCGCTCCATGGATATCAAGGTCGAGCTCTCCGGCGGCATCCGCGACGACGCCTCGCTCGCAGCCGCCCTCGCCACCGGCTGCACCCGGGTCAACCTCGGCACTGCCGCCCTGGAGACCCCGGAGTGGGTCGCCAAGGTCATCGCCGAGCACGGCGACAAGATCGCCGTCGGTCTGGACGTCCGCGGCACGACCCTGCGCGGCCGCGGCTGGACCCGTGACGGCGGCGACCTCTACGAGACGCTCGCCCGCCTCGACTCCGAGGGCTGCGCCCGCTACGTCGTCACCGACATCGCCAAGGACGGCACGCTCCAGGGCCCCAACCTGGAGCTCCTGAAGAACGTCTGCGCCGCCACCGACAAGCCCGTCGTCGCCTCCGGCGGGGTCTCCTCGCTGGACGATCTGCGGGCCATCGCCTCTCTCGTCCCCGACGGCGTCGAGGGCGCGATCGTCGGCAAGGCGCTGTACGCGAAGGCGTTCACCCTCGAAGAAGCGCTGCAGGTGGTCTCCGGATGACCGACTCCGTCAACCGCATCTCCTCCGGCGCCCCCTGGGAGGACAAGTTCGGATACTCCCGCGCGGTCGAGCTGTCCAACGGACTTGTCCTGGTTGCCGGTTGCACGTCGGTGGTCAACGGGCAGATCTCCGCGGGCGGCCCGTACGAGCAGGCCGTCACCTCCTTCAAGGTCGCCTTCGACGCGCTGAAGCAGCTCGGTCTGGGCCGCGAGGACGTCGTCCGTACCCGGATGTACATCACGCACGCACGGGACGTGGACGAGGTCGGCCGGGCCCACAAGGAGCTCTTCGACGACGTCCGCCCCGCCGCTTCGATGATCATCGTGTCCGGTTTCGTGGACCCGAGCCTGGTCGTCGAGGTCGAGGTCGAGGCCTATCGGGCAGGTGCGCGGTGACTCTCGCGGTACGCGTCATTCCGTGCCTGGACGTCGACAACGGCCGGGTCGTCAAGGGTGTCAACTTCCAGAACCTGCGCGACGCGGGCGACCCCGTCGAGATGGCGAAGCTGTACGACGCCGAGGGCGCCGACGAGCTGACCTTCCTGGACATCACCGCGTCCAGCGGCGACCGGGAGACCACTTACGACGTGGTGCGCCGCACCGCCGAGCAGGTTTTCATCCCGCTCACGGTCGGCGGTGGCGTCCGTACCGCCGACGATGTCGACAAGCTGCTGCGGGCCGGGGCGGACAAGGTCGGCGTCAACACCGCGGCCATCGCCCGCCCCGACCTCATCCGGGAGATCGCCGAGCGCTTCGGCCGCCAGGTCCTGGTGTTGTCCGTGGACGCCCGGCGCACGCCCGCAGGCACCTTCGAGGTCACCACGCACGGCGGCCGCAAGGGCACCGGCATCGACGCTGTCGAATGGGCGCACCGGGCCGCCGAGCTGGGTGCGGGCGAAATCCTGCTCAACTCGATGGACGCCGACGGCACCAAGGACGGCTACGACACCGAGATGATCGCAGCGGTACGGAAGCATGTGACGGTCCCCGTCATCGCCTCCGGCGGCGCGGGCCGGCTCGCACACTTCGCGCCGGCCATCGCGGCGGGCGCCGACGCCGTGCTCGCCGCGTCCGTCTTCCACTTCGGCGATCTGCGGATCTCCGAGGTCAAGGGCGCTCTCAGGGAGGCCGGACACCCGGTCCGCTGACCGCACCCCACTCATCGATCGCCGGACGAGCCGTTGTGGCCCGTCCGGCGATCGGCGTCTTGTGCGCTGTCCCCTCACCGGTCCCGGCGGCAGAGCAGCATCAGAGATTCCACAAGTTTTATTGCGCAATAAAGATTGCGCAAGTTTCCTTTCCTATCTACGGTGAGGGCATGGCAAGCAATGAATCGCGCCGGATCTCGGATCTGGAGACCCTGAAGGCGTTCGGGCACCCCCTGCGGATGAAGCTCTACCGGGCGCTCTACATCTCCCGTAAGGCCACCGCCTCCCAGCTCGCCGAGCAGGTCGACGAGGCGGTCTCGCTGGTCAGCTACCACCTGCGCAAGCTCGCCGACCACGGCCTGATCGAGGAGGCCGAGCAGCAGGGCAAGGACGGCCGCGAGCGCTGGTGGCAGCCCGCCTCGAAGGGGCTGAACGTCCACGACGAAGACTTCAGCGACGCTCCCGAGAAGGTGGCCACGCACGTCGCTGTCGGCCGGCTCTCCTTCGACCAGCACATCGAGCTGTACCGCCGCTACCTCGACTCGCGCCAGAGCTGGTCGCAGGAGTGGCGCAGCGCCGCCACCGGCTCCGAGTACCTGGCCCGGCTCACCGCCGACGAACTTGCCGCGCTCAGCCGTGAGGTGCACGAGGTGATCGACCGGTACGAGGAGGCCGGCCGTGCCCGCGACGAGGCGGGCGACACGGAAGGGCGCGAGAACGTCGCCCTGCACCTGTACGCATTCCCGTTCCACACCTGAACCGCCACCTCGGGGGGACCACCGCATGACCGCCATCGTCACGGCCACAGCTCCCGAACGCCCCGCCCATCGCGACGGCAACGTCCTGCGCTGGCTCGGCGCCTACACCTCTTCGATGATCGGTGACAGCGTCTACTACATGGCCCTCGCCTGGGCCGCCGCCCGGGCCGGCAGCGCCCCCCAGACCGGACTCGTCCTCGCCGTCGGGTCCGTACCCAGGGCCCTGCTGATGCTCGGCGGGGGAGTCCTCGCAGACAGGGCCGGACCGCGCCGCGTCGTCATCGGCAGCGACACCGCCCGCTGCCTGGTCGTCCTGGGCCTGGCGGGCGCGCTGCTGTTCACCTCGCCCGCCGTGTGGATGCTGATCGTCGTCGCGCTGGTCTTCGGCGTGGTCGACGCCCTCTTCCTGCCCGCCGTCGGTGCCCTGCCGCCCCGGATCACCGCCGCAGGACAGCTGGCCCGCGTCCAGGGGCTGCGCGGCCTCGCCTCGCGTGCCGCCAATGTCGTCGGAGCCCCGCTCGGTGGCGTTGCCGTGGCTGTCGGCGGCCCGAGGCTCGCGTTCGCCGCGGCCGGGGTGCTCTTCGCCGTATCGCTGCCGCTGCTCCTGTCCCTGCGGATAAGTCCGTCAACCGCCCAGGAGGCTGCCGAGCCCTCCGGCACCGCCTGGCACGATCTGATCGACGGGCTGCGTCACATCCGCCGTCACCCGGTGCTCGGACCGCTGATGCTCGTCGTCGCCCTCAGCGAACTGGGCTTCGCGGGGCCGCTCAACCTCGGACTGATCCTGCTCGTCCGTGAGCGCGGCTGGGGGGCGTCCGGCATGGGCTGGATCGTCGCCGCGTTCGGCATCGGCGCAGCCGCGTCGGCACTGCTGCTCGCTGTGCGCGGCCGGGTGCCACGGGCCGGGCTCGTGATGTGCCTGACGGTTCTGATCGGCGCGGTCGCCATAGCGGCCCTGGCCCACGTCCCCTCGCTGGGCCTCGTCATAGCCGTCGCCGTCTGCATCGGACTCTTCGCCGGCCTCGGCGGCTCCCTGTGCGGCGCCCTGACCCAGACCGTCACCGACCCCGCCTACCTGGGCCGGGTCACCTCGGTCTCGACGCTCTTCACCCACGCGATCGCGCCGCTCGGCTACCCGGTCACGGGAGCCGCCGTTGCCGTATGGGGGACAGGGCCGGTCTTTGTCACCAGTGCTGCGGTGTGCGCGGCCGGAGCGACGGCCGGTCTGGCCTTCACCCGGCTGCGCCGCGCGGAACTCCCGGACTGACGCCCGCCCCCCCATCCACCGGTCGGCCCTACACCCCCAACTCCGCCGTGTGCAGCCGGGCCACCGCCTCCTTGTCGCCCTCCAGCCCCACCGTCGCCGCGTCCTGCCGGCCGAACGCGAAGAGCAGCAGCTCGCCCGGCTCGCCGGTGACCGTCACCACCGGGGTGCCCTTGTGCGCCACCGCCGTCTGGCCGTCCGGGCGACGCAGCACCAGCCCCACCGGGGATCTGCGGCCCAGCAACCGGGCCGTCTTCTCGGCGCGCGACCACAGCACATCGGCGAAGACCGGGTCCAGCTCCCGCCGTGACCAGTCCGGCTGGGCCCGACGCACATCCTCCGCGTGGATGTAGAACTCGACGGTGTTGGCGGCCTCGTCGATCGGCTTCAGACCGAACGGGGACATCCGCGGCGGTCCCGTACGGATCAGCTGGATGAGTTCCTCGTACGGCTTCGCCGCGTACTCCGCCTGCACCCGTTCGAGGCGCTTCTTCAGCACACCCAGCACCACCCCTCCCGCCGCGTCGGGCCGACGCTCGCGGACCACCACATGGGCGGCCAGGTCCCGGGTCGTCCAGCCGTGGCACAGGGTCGGGGCTTCCGGTCCCGCCGCCTCCAACAGGTCGGCGAGCAGAAGTCGTTCACGCTTCGCATGGGTCGACATGCTTGCCAGCGTACGACCGCCGTACGCGGTCCGCCCAGTGGACGCCGCACGGAACCGCTTCCGCGGCCACGGCACAATGGGCGCATGACCAGCGCGCCCACGCCCAGTACCCCGCCGCCGTCCGGCAATCTCGACCCGGCCATCGCCGCCCGTCTCAAGCGCGGCGCCGACGGTCTCGTCCCGGCCATCGCCCAGCAGTACGACACCGGCGAGGTGCTGATGCTCGGCTGGATGGACGACGAGGCCCTGCACCGCACCCTCACCACCGGCCGCTGCACCTACTGGTCCCGCAGCCGTCAGGAGTACTGGGTCAAGGGCGACACCTCGGGCCACATCCAGCAGGTCAAGTCCGTCGCCCTCGACTGCGACGCCGACACCGTCCTCGTCAAGGTCGACCAAACGGGTGCCGCCTGCCACACCGGCGACCGCACCTGCTTCGACGCCGACATCCTCCCGCTCGCGCAGTAGGGTCAGCCGCCATGGATCGCGATACCTTCCGCAAGCTGGCCGTCGACCGGCGCGTCATCCCCGTCAGCCGTCGGCTCCTCGCGGACGGCGACACCCCAGTCGGTCTCTACCGCAAACTCGCGGGCGAGCGCATCGGCACCTTCCTCCTGGAATCCGCGGAGAACGGCCGCACCTGGTCGCGCTACTCCTTCATCGGGGTACGCAGCGCCGCCACCCTCACCGCACGCGACGGCCAGGCCCACTGGCTGGGCACCCCGCCCGTCGGCGTCCCCGTCGACGGTGACCCGCTGCAGGCCCTGCGTGCCACCATCGAGACCCTGCACACCCCCCACGACCTGGTCGTCGACGACGGACTGCCCCCGTTCACCGGCGGCATGGTCGGCTATCTGGGTTATGACATCGTGCGCCGCCTGGAGAAGATCGGTGACAGCGTCGAGGATGATCTCCGGGTCCCCGAGCTGATGATGCTGCTCACCTCGGACCTGGCCGTGCTCGACCACTGGGACGGCAGCGTCCTGCTGATCGCCAACGCGATCAACCACAACGACCTCGCGACCGGGGTCGACGAGGCGTACGCGGACGCCGTCGCCCGTCTCGACGCCATGGAGCAGGACCTCTCGCGCCCCGTCGAGAACGCCCCCGCCACCCTCCTGCCGTCCGAGCTCCCCCCGTACACCGCGCTGTGGGGCGGCAAGGCGTACCAGGACGCGGTCGAGGACGTGAAGGACCGCATCAGGGCCGGTGAGGCCTTCCAGGTCGTTCCCTCCCAGCGCTTCGAAACCCCGTGCACGGCAAGCGCGTTGGACGTCTACCGGGTGCTGCGCGCGACCAATCCGTCGCCGTACATGTACCTCTTCCGCTTCGACGGCTTCGACGTCGCGGGCTCCAGCCCGGAAGCCCTCGTCAAGGTCGAGGACGGACGCGCCATGGTCCACCCGATCGCCGGGACCAGGCACCGCGGTGTCACCCCGCAGGAGGACCAGGCGCTCGCCGACGAACTCCTCGCCGACCCGAAGGAACGCGCCGAGCACCTGATGCTCGTCGACCTCGGCCGCAACGACCTGGGGCGCGTCTGCGAACCCGGCACCGTCGAGGTCGTCGACTTCATGTCGATCGAGCGGTACTCGCATGTGATGCACATCGTCTCCACCGTCACCGGCCGCGTCGCCGAGGGCCGCACCGCCTTCGACGTCCTCACCGCGTGCTTCCCCGCGGGCACCCTCTCCGGAGCACCCAAGCCCCGTGCGATGCAGATCATCGAGGAGCTCGAACCGACCCGCCGCGGACTGTACGGAGGCTGCGTCGGCTACCTCGACTTCGCCGGGGACTCCGACACCGCCATCGCGATCCGGACCGCCCTGCTCCGCGACGGCACGGCATATGTCCAGGCCGGGGCGGGTGTCGTCGCCGATTCCGACCCGGTCGCCGAGGACACCGAGTGCCGCAACAAGGCCGCCGCGGTGCTCCGCGCGGTGCATACGGCCAACCGGCTCCACGACGCATGAGGTGGTAAGGGATAGTGGAGTACGTGAGCGCTGTCCCCGTACCCCAGCCCCGTGCCCGAGCCGTCACCGCGCCCGACGCCAAGGGAAGCCGCCGAAGCCTGGCCGCCGGTCTGTTCCTCGGGGCGTCCGGCGCCACCGTCGTCCTGCTCGCCTCCGGCCGGACCTGGGCCGAGGGCCGGGCGGTCGTCGCCGGCGGTACCCTGCCGCTGACCGCCGACGGCCGGGACGTCACCGGCCTCCCGGCGGCCCTGGCCATAGTCGGCCTGGCCGCCCTCGTCGCCGTCTTCGCCGTCCGCAGCGGCGGTCGGCTGATCGTTGCCGGGCTCCTCGCCCTCAGCGGCCTCGGAGCCGGACTGAGCGCCTACCTCGGTGCCTCCGACAGTTCGGCGCTCGACGAGAAGGCCGCGCAAACCACCGGCGACGCCTCGGCGACCATCGACGCCCTCAGCCACACCGCGTGGCCCTACGTCACCGCCGCCGGCGGCCTGCTGATCCTCCTTGCCGGGCTGCTCGCCCTGCGGTACGGGAAGCGCTGGCCCACCATGTCAGGACGGTACGAACGGGACGGCACCCCCCGCCCCCGCAAAGCCGCCCGCACCGCCCCGGACCCGGACCGGCCCGAGGACCTGTGGAAGGCCCTGGACCGTGGCGAGGACCTGACGCGCGAGGGATGACCCCCAGCTCACGTCCTACCCGTACGTACGGGACAATGAAGCCGAGCTTTCAGCACAGCGGCACCAACAGCGGCACCAGCTTTGCGTACAGCGATACCAACAGCGCATCACCAACAAGGAGCAACTCATGGCGGGCAGCAGCCACGGACACACCCCGGCCGCCTGGACCGGTGTCATCATCTCCTTCTTCGGCTTCTGCGCCGGAGGCGTCTTCATGGTCGCGGCCAACCCGATCGGCTTCTGGGCCAGTATCGCCGTCGTCTTCCTCGGCGGGGTCGTCGGCCTCGCGATGAAGGCCGCGGGCCTCGGCATGCCGAAGGAGTCGGAGGAGATGGCCCAGGCCAGGGCTCGCGCCGCGCAGGCCCAGGTCTCCTGACGCACGCACCACCCGCACGAATGCGAGGCGCAGCCCGGCCCGGGCTGCGCCTTTCCGTATCAGCGGGGACAATCACCGGGTGGACGCATCGCCTACTTCAGCCGCCGCACCGTCGGCGCCGGGCTCCCGGCCCGCCCCCGGCCACCTGCCGACGCCCGGTAACCCACCAGTGTCCGGCCATCCGTCCCCGCCGGCCTTTCCCCCGGCCCCCGTCCCTGCCTCGCGCATCCGGCGGCTCGCCACCCCGGTGGGTGTCATGGCCGCCGTCATCGGGGCCTTCGGCTACGTCGGTACCGTCGACCCCAATCAGCCGGGCCACTACCCCGTCTGCCCACTGCTCCGGTTCACCGGCCTGTACTGCCCTGGCTGCGGCGGGCTGCGCAGCGCCCATGCCGTCGCGCACGGTGACATCGCCGTCGCCCTCGGCTCCAATGCGCTCGCCGTCATCGGCTACGGGATCTTTGCCGTTCTCTGGGTGCTCTGGATGGCCCGTGCCGCCCGGGGAAAGTCCATGAACATCGCCGCGAAGCCTGTCGTCTGGTGGGGGATCGGGGCTGTGCTGCTGATCTTCTCGGTCGTCCGGAATCTGTCGTTCGGATCGGCGCTGGCGCCTTGAATGCCCAGGCAATGGGACATTCGTCGACCGGATTCGAGCCCTTCGCCCTCCTGCGGATAGCATTGACATGGCTGATCCTGTTCCCTCATCACCGTCCTGGAAGGGGGCCTCTCGCGTGAGTGTGCTCGACGAGATCATCGACGGCGTACGCGCCGACCTCGCAGAGCGGCAGGCGCGCGTCAGCCTCGACGAGCTGAAGGAACGCGCCGCGCGCGCTCCCGTGGCCAAGGACGGAATCGCCGCCCTGCGCGGCGAGGGCGTGACCGTCATCTGCGAGGTCAAGCGCTCAAGTCCCTCCAAGGGGGCCCTTGCCGCGATCGCCGACCCGGCCGCGCTCGCCGCGGACTACGAGGCGGGAGGCGCGTCCGTCATCTCCGTTCTCACGGAGGAGCGCCGCTTCGGCGGTTCGCTCGCCGACCTGGAGGCCGTCCGCGCCAAGGTCGACATCCCGGTCCTGCGCAAGGACTTCATCGTCACCTCGTACCAGCTCTGGGAGGCCCGTGCCTACGGCGCCGACCTCGCCCTGCTGATCGTCGCCGCCCTCGACCAGGAGGCCCTGGTCTCCCTGATCGAGCGCGCCGAGTCCATCGGCCTGACGCCGCTGGTCGAGGCGCACGACGAGGAGGAGGCGGAGCGCGCCGTGGACGCCGGAGCGAAGGTCATCGGTGTCAACGCGCGCAACCTGAAGGACCTCAAGGTCGACCGCTCCACCTTCGAGCGCGTCGCCCCCGAGATCCCGAACCACATCGTCAAGGTCGCCGAGTCCGGCGTCCGCGGCCCGCACGACCTGATCGCGTACGCCAACGCGGGCGCCGACGCGGTGCTCGTGGGCGAATCCCTGGTCACCGGCCGCGACCCGCGGGCCGCCGTCGCCGACCTGGTCGCCGCCGGCGCCCACCCGGCGCTCCGGCACGGACGGAGCTGACCGCAACCGTGTCCGCCCACCGTCCCGCGTCCCGTATCCGGCCCGGCCTGCGCTTCGCCGGAATGACGACCCGGGTCCCGCACGCGCCGCTGGCGCGCGGCTGCCGCCCGCGCGGCTGCCGCGCCCCGGCCCGGCGCGTGCACGGTCGGCGCGTGCGGTACGTGATCGGCGACGAGCCGGGCCAGGTCAACGGCATGCGATGGCGCACGGGGTCCGCGCTGTAGCGAGCCCCGGCCGACGTACCCGCACCACTTCTGCCGTACGTACGACCGCACCGTCCGACCGCCCCTCGGTCGCGGCGGTGTTCCGCTCACGGCGCATACGGTGAATCCACCCATTGCAATGTCGAGGAGCACGTCGGATGTCATCTGACTTCTTCATCCCGGACCCGGAGGGTCTGATCCCCAGCGCCGAGGGGTACTTCGGCGCGTTCGGTGGCAAGTTCATCCCGGAGGCGCTCGTCGCCGCCGTGGACGAGGTCGCCGTCGAGTACGACAAGGCCAAGGCCGACCCCGCCTTCGCCGCCGAGCTCAACGAGCTCATGGTCAACTACACCGGTCGGCCCAGCGCGCTGACCGAAGTCCCGCGCTTCGCCGAGCATGCGGGCGGCGCCCGGATCTTCCTCAAGCGCGAGGACCTGAACCACACCGGCTCGCACAAGATCAACAACGTGCTGGGTCAGGCGCTTCTCACCAGGCGCATGGGCAAGACCCGGGTCATCGCCGAGACCGGCGCGGGTCAGCACGGTGTCGCCACCGCGACCGCCTGCGCGCTCTTCGGCCTCGAATGCACCATCTACATGGGTGAGATCGACACCGAGCGTCAGGCTCTGAACGTGGCGCGGATGCGGATGCTCGGCGCCGAGGTCATCGCCGTGAGGTCCGGATCCAGGACCCTGAAGGACGCCATCAACGAGGCGTTCCGCGACTGGGTCGCCAATGTGGACCACACGCACTACCTCTTCGGCACCGTCGCGGGACCGCACCCCTTCCCGGCCATGGTCCGCGACTTCCACCGCGTCATCGGTGTCGAGGCCCGCCGCCAGATCCTGGAGCGGACCGGCCGGTTGCCGGACGCCGCCATCGCCTGTGTCGGCGGCGGCTCCAACGCGATCGGGCTCTTCCACGCCTTCATCCCGGACGCGCGCGTCCGGCTGATCGGCTGCGAGCCCGCCGGGCACGGTGTGGAGACCGGAGAGCACGCGGCGACCCTGACCGCGGGCGAGCCCGGCATCCTGCACGGCTCGCGCAGCTACGTCCTCCAGGACGACGAGGGCCAGATCACCGAGCCGTACTCCATCTCGGCCGGTCTCGACTACCCGGGCATCGGCCCGGAGCACGCGTACCTCAAGGACATCGGTCGCGGCGAGTACCGCGCGGTCACCGACGAGGCCGCCATGCAGTCGCTGCGACTCCTCTCCCGCACCGAAGGGATCATCCCGGCCATCGAGAGCGCCCACGCGCTGGCCGGAGCCCTGGAGGTCGGGAAGGAGCTCGGCAAGGACGGCCTGCTCGTGGTCAATCTGTCCGGCCGCGGCGACAAGGACATGGACACGGCAGCCCGTTACTTCGGGTTGTACGGCAAGACCGACGGGGTCGTCGAGGCCGATGTGGCCGACGGGGAAGAGGAGGTCACCAAGTGAGCGGCAATGTGGAGTTGTTGAGCTCTTCCCTCGCACAGGCGAAGGCGGAGGACAGGGCCGCGCTCATCGCGTACCTCCCGGCGGGCTTCCCGACCGTCGACGGCGCGATCGCCGCCGTGAAGGCGGTCGTGGCGGGCGGTGCGGACATTGTCGAGGTGGGGCTGCCGCACAGCGACCCGGTGCTCGACGGCCCGGTCATCCAGACCGCCGACGACATCGCCCTGCGCGGCGGTGTGAAGATCGCCGACGTGATGCGTACGGTCCGCGAGGCGTACGAGGCGACCGGTGTCCCGATCCTCGTCATGACGTACTGGAACCCGATCGACCGGTACGGCGTCGAGCGCTTCACGGCCGAGCTCGCCGAGGCGGGCGGCGCCGGATGCATCCTGCCCGACCTGCCGGTCCAGGAGTCCGAGCTGTGGCGCGAGCACGCCGACAAGCACGGTCTCGCGACCGTCTTCGTCGTCGCGCCGAGCAGCAAGGACGAGCGCCTCACCACCATCACCGCGGCCGGCTCCGGCTTCGTCTACGCGGCCTCGCTGATGGGCGTCACCGGCACCCGCGAATCGGTCGGCGAGCAGGCCCAGGACCTGGTCCGGCGCACCCGCGCCACCACGTCCCTCCCGGTCTGTGTCGGCCTCGGCGTCTCCAACGCCCGACAGGCCGCCGAGGTCGCGGGATTCGCCGACGGGGTGATCGTCGGCTCCGCCTTCGTCAAGGGCATGCTCGACGCCCCCGACGAGGCGGCCGGCCTGGCCGCAGTCCGCTCTCTGGCGGGCGAGCTCGCCGTAGGCGTTCGAAAGCGCTGAATCGGGTGTAACTCAAACGGGTGGACCTGGACCCGGGGAGGCACGCACGTGCCTCCCCGGGTCGTTGCTGCGGGTGTGAGCGAGAAGAACGAACAGGGAAAAAGGGCCGCGCGAGACCGGCTCGTCCAGCAGCGCGAGCGCCAGAAGGCGCACGAGCGCCGCAGGCGCGCGCTGATCGTCGGCGGTGGCCTGGTGGGTGTGCTGGCGCTGGCCGCCGTCGCCGGCGTGATCGCCGCGAACACGGGTGACAACGGCGACAAGAGCAAAACGGCGGGCCCCGTTGCCGCGCCGTCCGGTGCGACCGGCAAGGACAGCCTGGTCATCCAGGCCGGCGCGGACAACGCCCCGTCCACGCTCACGATCTGGGAGGACTTCCGCTGCCCGGTCTGCGCCCAGTTCGAGAACGCGTTCCGGGACACCATCCACCAGCTGGAGAGCACCGGACAGATCAAGGTCGAGTACCGCCTCGCCACGATCATCGACGGCAATCTCGGCGGCAGCGGCTCGCTGCGGGCGGCCAACGCGGCGGCCTGCGCACAGGACGTCGGCAAGTTTCCCGCGTACCACGACATCCTCTACCGCAACCAGCCGCCGGAGTCCGACGACGCCTTCGGCGACAACGCCAGGCTGATCGAGCTCTCCGGGAAGGTCCCTGGACTCGACACCTCTGCCTTCCGCGGCTGCGTGGAGGACGGCAAGCACGACAGCTGGGTCCAGAAGTCCAACACGGCGTTCCAGAACGGCGGCTTCCAGGGCACGCCGACCGCGCTGCTCAACGGAGAGCCGATCTTCCCGAAGAAAGGGAACGAACCGATCACCGCGGCGAACCTGAAGAAGTGGGTCGCCGAGGCCAACAAGGGCAAGAAGCCGGGCACGGTCACACCGGCGCCGTCGGGTTCCTGACCGGTGTGCGGCAGGGGAATTGATGACCAGCCCGTTACCCAGACGTTGCCGGGTGGGTTGCCGTACGCCCCACCCGGCAGGGTAGCGTCGACCCTGCCATGAATCTTGCCTATATTCCCAGCCCGTCGACCGGCGTGATCTATCTCGGCCCGATCCCGCTCCGCGCCTACGCGCTCTGCATCATCATCGGTGTCTTCCTCGCCGTCTGGCTCGGCAATAAACGCTGGGTCGCCCGGGGCGGCAGAGCAGGCACCGTCGCCGACATCGCCGTCTGGGCCGTGCCCTTCGGCCTTGTCGGCGGCCGCCTCTACCACGTCATCACCGACTACCAGCTGTACTTCGGCGAGGGCCAGAACTGGGTCGACGCCTTCAAGATCTGGGAGGGCGGCCTCGGCATCTGGGGCGCGATCGCGCTCGGCGCCGTCGGCGCCTGGATCGGCTGTCGTCGCCGCGGGATCCCGCTGCCGGCTTTGGCCGACACGCTCGCTCCCGGGATCGCCCTGGCCCAGGCCTGCGGCCGCTGGGGCAACTGGTTCAACCAGGAGCTGTACGGCAAGCCGACCGATCTGCCGTGGGCGCTGGAGATCAGCGAGGGCCCCAACCGGGTCGCCGGTACGTACCACCCGACGTTCCTGTACGAATCGCTGTGGTGCATCGGCGTCGCCGTACTGGTGATCTGGGCGGAGCGCCGCTTCAGGCTCGGACATGGCCGGGCGTTCGCGCTGTACGTCGCCGCGTACTGCGCCGGGCGGGCGTGGATCGAGTACCTGCGGGTCGACGAGGCCCACCACATCCTGGGCCTGCGCCTGAACGTGTGGACCGCGCTGATCGTGTTCGTGCTGGCGGTGACGTACATGGTGATCTCGGCGAAGGTACGGCCGGGGCGCGAGGAGGTCGTGGAACCCAACGCGGTGGACGCGGAAGGCGTCGAGGACGCGAAGGACGGCGACGCCGTGGATGACGCGGACGGTGCCGTCGCGTCCGACGCGGACGAGAGTGCCGGCAAGGCCGATGACAGTGCCGCGGAGGTGCCGGAGACGAAGGGCACCGCAACCGCGGAGGCGGCGAAGAACGGCTGAGCCGTGTGCGTTTGTGCGTGGGGGCCCCGAACCGACGGTTCGGGGCCCCCAGCTGTATGCCCTGACCTGCGGCCGGGTGTGTCCTCGATCGCCGGACGGGTTTGTTTTTGGTCTGGTGCCGTCGGTCAGGTGACGACGCGACGCTTGTGGCAGTGGCTGCCGGTCGGATGAATCAAGTGCGCCCCTGGCATCACCGGACGGGTGAATCAAGTGCGCCGTTCACCACCGGACGGATGAATCAAGCCCGCGCGTCGCCTCGAACGCCGGGCGGCAATATCAAGCCCGTCCGGCGATCGAGGACGAAACGGTCAGGTGGGCGGGCCCGGCACCCGGCACGCGGCCCCTGCCCCTCATCCCGCCCTCTGTGCCAGCGCCAGCGTGCGGCGGGCCGAGGCCACCACTGCCGCGTCGACGAATCGGCCGTCCGGGAGGGCCAGCGCGCCCTCGTCCGCCACGGCAGCCGCCACGATCTGTTCCGCCGCCTCGATCTCCTGTGCCGTCGGGCGGAACGTCCGCTCGATGACCGGGAGCTGGCGCGGGTGGATCGCCGCCCGGCCCAGGAAACCCAGCACCCGGCCATGGGCACAGGACGCCGACAGACCGTCCAGGTCCCGTACGTCCGGGAACACCGACTGGGTGGGTGGCGCGAGCCCGGCGGCGCGGGCGGCAACCACGACCCGGCTGCGCGACCAGTCGAGCCCGGCGTCGTCCCGTACCCCCAGATCGGCCCGGAGGTTCGCCTCGCCCAGGGCGATGGAGCGCACCTGGGGGTGCGAGGTGGCGATCGTGTACGCGTGCTCGATGCCGAGCGCCGATTCCAGCAGCGGACAGAGCGCGACCCCCGGCGCCACAGCCGCGATGTGATGGACGGTCGCCGCATGCGTGATCTTGGGCAGCCGGATTTCGGCGAGAGCCGGCAGCCCGGCCAGGGCGAGGACGTCCGCCTCGGTGTGGACCCGGACATGGACGGGCGCGGCCGTGTCCTCGGCCGCTTCGGACAGGAGCTCGATGGTGGCCGACCGTGCGTACTCCTTGCGGTCGGGTGCGACCGCGTCCTCCAGATCGACGATCACCACGTCCGCGCCCGCATCGCGCGCCTTGCGCACCAACTCCGGCCGGTCCCCGGGGACGTACAGCCAGGTGAGGGGGACCGTCGCCGTCACAGCACGCTCTCCGCCCGCAGCGCTGCGATCTCCGGGCCCGAAAGACCCAGACCGGTGAGGATCTCGTCGGTGTCCGCACCGTGCGGCCGGCCCGCCCAGCGGATCGCGCCCGGTGTCCCCGAGAGACGGAACAGGACGTTCTGCATCCGCAGCGGTCCCAGCTCCGGGTCGTCGACCTCGGTGATGGAGTCCAGGGCCCGGTACTGCGGGTCCTCCATCACGTCCCGGATGTCGTGGATGGGCGCGATCGCCGCCTCCGCCTTCTCGAACGCGGAGACCGCCGCCTCGCGGGTGTGCCGGGCGATCCAGTGGCCGACCGCCTCGTCGAGCTCGTCGGAGTGCTCGGCGCGCGTGGTGCCGGAGGCGAACCAGGGTTCGTCGATCAGCTCGGCCCGGCCGACCAGACGCATGACCCGCTCGGCGATCGACTGCGCGGAGGTGGAGACGGCGACCCAGTGCCCGTCCGACGTGCGGTACGTGTTGCGCGGGGCGTTGTTCCGGGAGCGGTTGCCGGTGCGCGGCTGTACGTAGCCGACCTGGTCGTACCAGACCGGCTGCGGGCCGAGCACGGTCAGGATCGGCTCGATGATCGCCATGTCGACGATCTGCCCCTCCCCGGTCCTGTCGCGTCCGGCGAGTGCGGCCATCACGGCGTACGCGGTGGCCAGCGCCGCGATCGAGTCGGCGAGCCCGAACGGCGGGAGCGTGGGCGGTCCGTCCGGCTCCCCGGTGATCGCGGCGAAGCCGCTCATCGCCTCGGCCAGGGTGCCGAAGCCGGGGCGGCGCGCGTACGGGCCGAACTGGCCGAAGCCGGTGACCCTGGCCAGCACCAGTCGCGGGTTGACGGCGTGCAGTTCCGCCCAGCCGAGACCCCAGCGCTCCAGCGTTCCCGGCCGGAAGTTCTCGATGATCACATCGGTCGTGGCGGCCAGCCGGAGCAGAACGTCGCGCCCGCCCGGTCTGGACAGATCGAGGGTCAGATTGCGCTTGTTGCGGCCGAGCAGCTTCCACCACAGGCCGACGCCGTCCTTCGTGGGGCCGTGCCCGCGCGACGGATCGGGTCTGCGCGGATGCTCGACCTTGATCACCTCGGCGCCGAAGTCGCCGAGCATGGTGGCGGAGAGGGGCCCCGCGAAGAGCGTGGCGAGGTCGATGACCCGCAGCCCGGTCAGGGGTGCCTGTGCGGGCGCGTTCATGCGGCGTCGATCTCGCTGCGGTACGGCATGGAGGTCGAGGCACCCGGCCGCTGTACGCAGAGTGCGGCGGCGGACGACGCCCAGGCCAGTGACTCCGGTACGGGCCGTCGCTCGCCGAGAGCCACGGCGAGCGTGCCGACGAAGGTGTCCCCGGCCCCGGTGGTGTCGACGGCGGTGACCTCGGGGGCGGGGAAGAGGATGGGTTCGCCGCCCCGGGCCGCGTACAGGCAGCCCTTCGAACCGAGCGTGATGACGACCGCGGGGACCTGGCCGAGCAGGATCTGCGCCGCCGCATGGGGGTCCTCGTACCCGGTGAGCGCGGCCGCCTCGTGCTCGTTGGGGATCAGCAGATCGACACAGTCGAGGAGTTCGGAAGGCAGGGGCTGTACCGGGGACGGGGTGAGAACGGTCCGTACACCCTGGGCGTGGGCCACCCGCGCACCCTCCGTCACGGCGGACAGCGGCAGCTCCAGCTGGAGGAGCAGCAGATCGGCGCCGGCGATGGCGGCCATCTCGCCGGGGCCGAGAGCGGTGATCGTGCCGTTGGCGCCGGGGACCACCACGATGGAGTTGGAGCCCGTGTCGTCGACGACGATGTGCGCGGTGCCGCTGGGGCCTTCGGCGGTGTGCAGCAGTTCGGTGTCGATGCCCGCGTGCTCCAGGTTGGACCGCAGCAGGGTGCCGTACTCGTCGTCGCCCACCGCGCCGATCATCGTCACCGCGCCGCCCGCACGGGCGGCGGCGACGGCCTGGTTGGCGCCCTTGCCGCCGGGAACGGTGCGGAACTCCCGTCCGGTGACGGTCTCCCCGCGCCCCGGAGCCCGTGCGACGTATGCGACAAGATCCATATTGGTGCTGCCGAGCACCGCGATGCCGGTCATGGGCGGAGCGCCTCCTTGTGGATGAGCCGGTGGGTCTGTTCGGCGAGTGCGTCGAAGCCGATGGAGTCGAAACCGGGGACGGACGTGGCCAGACGGTTCTTCAGCGGGGCGGTCCAGCGGTCGGGCAACCCGTCGGGGCTCCCGGCCAGCAGACCGGCGAGCGAACCGGCACTCGCACCGTTGGAGTCCGTATCCCAGCCGCCGGACACCGCACGGCAGATGGAGTCGGAGAAGTCGCCGTCGGCGTGGGTGAGGGCGGCGGCGAGCAGTGCGGCGTTGGGCAGCACATGGACCCAGTGATAGCCGCCGTACTCGGCGTGCAGCCGGTCGGCCACCGTGTCGAAGCCGCCCTTGCCGCGGGCTGCCCCGACACCGAAACGCACCGCGTGCGCGAACCGTGAACGCGGCGGCACGACACGCAGTCCGGCTGCCAGGCACCCGTGCGCATCGGTCTCGCCCCCGGCCGCCTCGGCGAGCGCCGCCGCGGTGAACATCGCTCCGTACACCCCGTTGGCGGTATGGGTGAGGACCGCGTCCCGATGCGCCTGCTCCGCAGCGGCCGACGGGTCGCCCGGATGCGTCCAGCCATGTACATCGGCCCGGATCTGCGCACCGATCCACTCCCGGAACGGGTTGCGGTACCTGGCCGTGTGCGGGGGCTCGATCCCGTCGAGCAGATTGCGGTACGCGACCCGCTCGGCGGTGAACGTCCGGCCGGCCGGGAGCTCGTCGAGCCAGAGCCGGGCGAGATCGCAGGTGGTGAAGGAGGGGCCGTACCGCTGGAGCAACAGCACAGTGAGCAGCGGGTAGTTGAGGTCGTCGTCCTCCGGCATGCCGTCGATGTTCTCGGCCAGGGAGGTGGGCGCGGAGCGACGGTTCCAGGGATAGGTGGCGGCCAGCTCGGCAGGCAGCCCATTGGCGGTGAACCAGGAGGAAAGCGGCCAGTTGCCGGTGGCGCGGGCCAGTGCGCGGATACCGGCGAGCGGCAGCTTCTCGACGGGTTTGCCCAGCAGACAGCCGGCGGCCCGGCCCAGCCAGGCGGCGTGCAACCGTTCCCGGCTCACCGGCGGCGGGTCCGTGCGGGGGGCCGGCCAGTCCGGGCAGGCGGCCCGGATCGAGGTCAGGTCCGTGGGCTCGTCCTTTTCCAACGGCGATTCCAGCAGGGCGAGTTCGTCCAGCAGTCGCTCGGCCAGCGCGCGCAGCTCGGGTGCCGCAGGGGTCGACGCACCCGCGCGCTCCGGGGCGGGGGCGCCACCTGCCTCGTACCACCGGCGTGCGATGGCCCGCGCGTCCCGCCCGTCCTCGGTTGCCTGACGCAGCTCGTGCCCGACCAGGTCCTCGGGCTGCACCCACGTCACGCGCACCTTCATGGCGTCCCCGCCAGCGCGGCGAACGCCGACTCGTGGGCGCGGCGCCGGGCCGTGTCCCGTACGAACACCTCGCGGGCGACGTCCGCCAGGGTCTGCGCGGGGGCGTGCAGATCGAGCCGGCTGGCCTCGGCGACCGTTTTCACCCAGGTGGCGGGGATCGCCTGTGCACCGTTGAGCGCGCCCGCGATGGCGCCGCTCATCGTGGCGATCGAGTCGCAGTCCCGGCCGTAGTTGACCGAGCCGAGGACCGCGTGACGGTAGTCGCCGTCCGCGACGAGCAGCATGCCGAGCGCGATCGGGAGTTCCTCGACGGCGTGCAGCCGGGACGGCCGGCGGGCGCCGAGAGAGGGGGTGCGGTAGTCGGGGCCGACGGTGTCGAAGGGGGCGACGGCGGCACGCATCGGGGCCAGTGCCGACTCGAAGTCGCGGTAGCCGCCGGCCACTTCGCACACCGCCTCGATGGCGGCACGCGTCCCGTCCTTGGCGAGCGACAGACAGGTGTCGACGACGGTGGTGGGCGTCGCGTCCGGGGCGCAGGCGGCGGCGACGGCCGCCGCGAGGACTCCGGCCGCCTCCCTGCCGTACGAGGACTGATGGGCGCCGGCGACATCCAGTGCCTCGGCGTACGCGGCCTGCGGGTGGGCGGCGTTGACCAGGCCGACCGGTGCCATGTACATCGCCGCACCGCAGTTGACGATGTTTCCGGAGCCCGCCTCGCGCGGATCGACATGGCCGTAGTGCAGCCGCGCGACGATCCACTTCTCGGCGAGGAAGATCCGCTGGAGCGGCAGCGCGTCGGCTTCCAGCTCCGGGATCCAGCGGGGGGTGGAGATCAGCTCCGGTACGAGATGGCCGGCGACCGCGTACGCGTCGAGATGGTCGCGCACGGTGCCGTACACCCGTACCAGCGCATGGGTCATCAAGGTGTCGTCGGTGACGTGTCCGTCGCCCTTGTGGTACGGGGCGATGGGGCGGGCGGTGCGCCAGTCGTCACCGTCCCACGGGCCGACGATGCCGCTGATCCGCCCGCCGTGGCGTGCCACGATCTGCTCGGGGGACCGGCCCTCGACCGGCCCGCCGAGCGCGTCGCCGACCGCGGCGCCGACGAGTGCTCCCGTGATCCGTTCATCGAGTGTGAGTGCCGTGGTTTTCGCCTCGGACCGCATGGGCTTCATGGATGTCATGTCCGAATTGTCCACCCGCGGGCTTCGGTTCCGTGTCTGCCAGCAGCCCGGCGAGTTCGATGAGATCGGTCCCCGCGAGACGGGGCAGCGCACACCCCGCCAGGGTGCGGCAGGTCTCGCGCCAGCCGTCCGGGACGGCGCCGATGCCGCCGAGCGCACCGGTCAGCGCACCGGCCAGGGCGGGCGCCGAGTCGGCCACCCGTGACAGACACGCCGCCGCGGGAATGGTCTGGGCGATCTGGCCGCGGGCCGCGGTGGCCAGGGCGAGGGCGACCGGGACGGTCTCGGCGGCGGCGATCCCGTAGCTGTAGACATGGTCGACGATCTGATGTTCCAGCACCGGCACGAGGGCGAACGCGCCCGCCGCCTCGCCGACGAAGTCGCGGGCGATCCGGACGGCGTGGGCGGCGTTGCGGGCGATCTCCGTGCCGTCGGGGAGCTGCGCGAGCGCGGCGTTCACCGCGGTGTCCACGTCCGCGCCACCCAGCGCCTCGGCGATCGCGGCCGCCATGGCACGGGCACCGTGCACACCGTCGCCGTCCTGGGTGTAGCGGGCGTCGAACTCGGCGAGGTCGGCGGCGGCGGTGGGGTCGGCGGGGTGGACGACGGCGAGCACGGCGGCCCGTACGCAGGCTGCGTCGTCGAAGTAGTGCGGGTTGTCGTGGCCGGTCGCGGGCGGGCGCAGGCCGGCGGCGAGATTGCCGAGCCCGGCCCGCACCGAGATCCGGGCGCGCAGGGGAAGCACCGCGGACTCGACCTCGGGAGCACGGGCGGCAGCCGCGGCGACCTCGGCGGCCAGTGCGTTCCAGGCGATATCGATGGCGGCCCGCATCCGCTGCTCGGGGGACAGCCCGTGCAGCGGACCGGCCGCCGAGGTGAGCACGGTCCCGGCGGCGAACGCCGCCCATTCGGCGTCGTCGGAGGGCCCGAGCCGCAGGGGTTCGGGCGGCTGGTTGAGCGCGATGGGGACGGGCAGCGTGGTCGTGGCGTTCTGCTCGGCGAAGGTGTCGAGCTCCCGGGTGAGGCGCCGGGTCCACTCGGGCATCCGGGTGGCCCGGTGCCGCGCGGCGGGCCACCCGGCGGCATCCCCGGAGGCCAGCCCGAGCAACAGCCCCTCGATCCGGGCCCGATGCCCTGGTGCGGGACGGGTGCGGAGGCGGGCGGCCGGGGAGGCGGGGGTGCGGGGAGTGGCGTGCGGGGCGTCCGGGTGGGGGTCGTGCTGGGTGTCGCGCGTGGTGGTCATCGCTCCACCACCGTTCCGCCTGCGGCGGGGGAGGCAGCGAGCGCGACGGGCGCGGTGCCGGTACCCCGTGCCCGCGCACCCTCCGGCGTACGAGCCTCGCCCGGGGCGCCCACGCACACCTCGTCCGGGTCGTCCGGGGTGAGCAACTCCGCGATGTCCAGGACGTGATAACCCCGCATCGACGGCAGACAGCTGCCCCGGACCGGGCTGATCGCCTCCCCCCAGTGGAGCGGAATCGCGGACGCCCCGTGCAGGGCGCCGGCCAGGGCCCCCGCCACCGCGGCCGTCGTGTCCGCGTCGCGGCCCATGTTGACCGCGGTCAGCACAGCCGTACGGAAGTCGCCGCGTGCCGCCGCGAACGCGCCGAAGGCCAGGCCGACCGCCTCGGGCGCCAGGTCCGTCCACGGGTATCCGCCGACGACCACCGCGGAGCGCACCGCGCGTTCCCTGGTGAGCCGGTCGGGGTACGTGCGCTGCGCGGCCGCCACCGCGCGCCGCAGCGAGCGCGCCGTCCAGGAGTCCATCGGAACGACGGACAGCGCGGCGGCGATCACCGACGCGACCCCGGCACCCGCCATCGCGGCGGCCACCCCGGCCGCCACCGCCTGGCCACCGTAGATGCCCTCCCCGTCATGGCTGACCCGCCCGTCCACCGCGACCAGGCGCGCCGCCTCGTCCGGCCGGCCCGCTGCGAAGACGCCGAACGGCGCCGCACGCATCGCCAGCCCGTCGCTCCAGGCGTGCCGGTGCTGGGCGGAGATCGGGGCGGCGAGGCCCCGGCGCAGATTCTCCAGCGTGCCCCGCTCGCTGAACCCGGCGCCGCGGAACGGCCCCTCGTCCAGGTCGGCGATCCACAGATGCCAGGCCCGCTCCACATGGGTGACGGTCAGCGCCGAACCGTGCCGGGCGAGCAGCAGCCCGGAGAAGATCGCGTACTCCGTGTCGTCCGTGCCCGCGGGGTCGTCGCTCACGAAGCCCTCGATCCGGCCCCAGCGACGACGGATCTCGGACGGCCGCAGATTCTCCGCAGGTGCGCCCAGTGCGTCACCGACCGCGAGACCGAGCAGGGAGCCCCGGGCCCGGTCACCCAGGTCCCGCCGCGACACGTCACCCCGGTCTGCACCGTTCCGGTCCACACCGTCCTGGTCCGCACCGTCCTGGTCCGCACCGTCCCGTACCGCCGCCTCCGTACCGCCCGTCCAGGGCTCTGCCGGACTTCCTGCAATCAACTCCATCGCGTCGACCCTTCGCTCGCACCGAGCCAGTTCTCGTACCCTGCTCGATCTGTGCCACGCGGAGCCCTGACAGAGGCCGATAATCGCAACAAAAGGGCCAGTCGGATGACGGCTCGGAGGCAGCAAGGCAGGCCGTACTCACCTGGTCACGGGGGCAGGTAAGTACGGCCTGCCTTGCTGGCGGGGGGCCTTTTTCGTGCGTACTTTCGATGGTGTTGATCGGGGGCGGAGCGCGTGGAACCCGCTGCCGGAGAAGGGGAGAGCTGTGGCCATCATCGAGACCGACGCCGCACTGCACGAGGCACACCGAGACAACCACACCCACCGTGATGTGAACGGCGGCTGGCTGCGCCCGGCGGTGTTCGGTGCGATGGACGGGCTGGTCTCCAACCTCGCGCTGATGACCGGCGTCGCGGGCGGTTCCGTCTCCCAGCAGACGATTGTGATCACCGGTCTGGCGGGCCTGGCCGCCGGTGCGTTCTCCATGGCGGCCGGTGAATACACCTCCGTCGCCTCGCAGCGCGAGCTCGTCCAGGCGGAACTCGACGTGGAGCGGTGCGAGTTGCGCAAGCACCCCAAGGACGAGGAGCGGGAGCTGGCCGCGCTCTACGAGTCCCGCGGCGTCGAGCCCCAACTCGCCCGTGAAGTCGCACGGCAGCTGTCGCGCGACCCGGAACAGGCTCTGGAGATCCATGCCCGCGAGGAGCTCGGCATCGACCCGGGCGATCTGCCCTCGCCGCTCGTCGCCGCCGTGTCGTCGTTCGGCGCGTTCGCGCTGGGGGCCCTGCTGCCCGTACTGCCGTATCTGCTCGGTGCGAGTGCGCTGTGGCCGGCCGTGCTGCTCGCGCTGGTCGGGCTGTTCGTCTGCGGTGCGGTGGTGGCCAGGGTGACGGCGCGCAGTTGGCTGTACAGCGGGCTGCGTCAGCTGGTGTTGGGCGGTGCCGCCGCGGCGATCACCTACGGCCTGGGCGCGCTGTTCGGTGTGGCCGTCGGAAGCTAGGGCGTTTTTCGAAAGTCCCGCCGGCCCCTCGGCGGGGGCATGACATCGAGCCCGTCCGGCTGAAGGCTTTGTCCTCGAGCACCGGGCGGGCTCTGATTCCGCAATCTGTCCGCCATCCGTGTGATGTACGTCCTGGCGTCCGCCTCTGGGGGAACGGCTCCGCCCCACGTAAAATGAGTCTCTATGCGGAGCTCCACATAAGTAGCCGCTACCCAGCGGTTTCATTTCCTTTGCCGCAGGGCATGAGCCGTAGACACCGCAGGCAACGACGCCTGCTCTCTGCGGTCCCCCTCCCCCCGGGCGCCGATCCTCCGACTGCGACTCACTCCGCCGACTCACGCGGTGTCCGTATGTTGGAACGAACTATCCGCTTCTTGAGAAGCGCCCCATCATGTAACCTGCACCAAATTTCGCAGAGGGCCAACGTCGTCCCTCGGCACTGGATATGCCACGACGACGACGGGAGAGCCGATGCGTACCGACGCCTGGTCGCCCATGGACGGTCGCCCCGCCCAGCAGGGGATGTACGACCCCCGTAACGAGCACGACGCCTGCGGTGTCGGGTTCGTGGCCACTCTGACCGGTGTGGCCGACCATGAGCTGGTCGAGCAGGCGCTGTCCGTACTGCGCAACCTCGAACACCGCGGTGCCACCGGATCCGAGCCCGACTCCGGCGACGGCGCCGGAATCCTCCTCCAGGTGCCGGACGCCTTCCTCCGCGACGAGGTCGCCTTCGACCTTCCCGAGGCCGGTGCCTACGCCGTCGGAATCGCCTTCCTGCCCGCGGACGACTCCACCGAGGCCGTCCGGAAGCTGGAGAAGATCTCCGCCGAGGAGGGCCTCAAGGTCCTCGGCTGGCGCGAGGTCCCGGTCACTCCGGACATCCTCGGCAACGGCGCCCGCGCCACCATGCCCGAGTTCCGCCAGCTCTTCGTCGCGGACGGCGAGCGCTCCGGCATCGCACTCGACCGCAAGGCCTTCGTGCTGCGCAAGCGCGCCGAGCGGGAGGCCGGGGTGTACTTCCCCTCGCTCTCCGCCCGCACGATCGTCTACAAGGGCATGCTCACCACAGGGCAGCTGGAGCCGTTCTTCCCGGACCTCTCCGACCGCCGCTTCGCCACCGCCGTCGCACTGGTCCACTCGCGCTTCTCCACGAACACCTTCCCGAGCTGGCCGCTCGCCCACCCGTACCGCTTCGTCGCGCACAACGGTGAGATCAACACGGTCAAGGGCAACCGCAACTGGATGAAGGCCCGCGAGTCCCAGCTCGCCTCCAGCCTCTTCGGAGCTGCGCAACTGGACCGGATCTTCCCCGTCTGCACCCCGGACGCCTCCGACTCCGCCTCGTTCGACGAGGTGCTGGAGCTGCTCCACCTCGGCGGCCGTTCACTGCCCCACTCGGTGCTGATGATGGTCCCCGAGGCGTGGGAGAGCCCCGAATCGATGAACGCCATGGACTCGGCCCGCCGCGCCTTCTACCAGTACCACTCCACGATGATGGAGCCCTGGGACGGCCCGGCCTGCGTCACCTTCACCGACGGCACCCAGGTCGGCGCCGTCCTGGACCGCAACGGTCTGCGCCCCGGACGCTACTGGGTCACCGACGACGGCCTCGTCGTGCTCTCCTCCGAGGTCGGTGTCCTGGACATCGACCCCGCGAAGGTGGTCCGCAAGGGCCGCCTCCAGCCCGGCAAGATGTTCCTGGTCGACACGGCCGAGGGCCGCATCATCGAGGACGACGAGATCAAGGCCGGCCTCGCCGCCGAGCAGCCGTACCAGGATTGGCTGGAGACCGGCGAGATCGAGCTGGAGGACCTCCCCGAGCGGGAGCACATCGTGCACACGCACGCCTCCGTCACCCGCCGCCAGCAGACCTTCGGCTACACCGAGGAAGAGCTTCGCGTCATCCTCGCGCCGATGGCCCGCACCGCCGGCGAGCCGCTCGGCTCCATGGGTACGGACTCGCCGATCGCCGCCCTGTCCGAGCGCCCCCGGCTGCTCTTCGACTACTTCACCCAACTGTTCGCGCAGGTCACCAACCCGCCGCTGGACGCCATCCGCGAGGAGCTCGTCACCTCGCTGCGCTCCACGCTCGGCCCGCAGGGCAACCTGCTGGAGCCGGTCGCCGCGTCGTGCCGCAGCGTCACACTGCCGTTCCCGGTGATCGACAACGACGAGCTGGCCAAGCTGATACACATCAATGCCGACGGCGACATGCCGGGTATGAAGGCCGCCACGCTCTCCGGTCTCTACCGGGTCGGCGGCGGCGGCGACGCCCTCGCGGCGCGTATCGAGCAGATCTGTACCGAGGTCGACGCCGCCATAGAGGACGGCGCCCGTCTGGTCGTCCTGTCCGACCGGCACTCCGACGCCGAGCACGCACCGATCCCGTCGCTGCTGCTCACCTCGGCCGTCCACCACCACCTCATCCGCACCAAGCAGCGCACCCAGGTGGGTCTGCTGGTCGAGGCCGGAGACGTCCGCGAGGTCCACCACGTCGCGCTGCTGATCGGCTACGGCGCCGCCGCGGTCAACCCGTACCTGGCGATGGAGTCCGTCGAGGACCTGGTCCGCGCCGGTACGTTCATCGAGGACATCGAGCCCGCGAAGGCGATCCGGAACCTGATCTACGCGCTCGGCAAGGGCGTCCTGAAAGTCATGTCCAAGATGGGCATCTCGACGGTCGCCTCCTACCGCGGCGCCCAGGTCTTCGAGGCCGTCGGCCTGAACGAGGACTTCGTCTCGAAGTACTTCAACGGCACCGCCACCAAGATCGGCGGCGCGGGCCTCGACGTCGTCGCCCAGGAAGTCGCCGCCCGCCACGCCAAGGCGTACCCCGCCTCCGGCATCTCCGCCTCGCACCGCGCGCTGGAGATCGGCGGCGAGTACCAGTGGCGCCGCGAGGGCGAGCCGCACCTGTTCGACCCGGAGACCGTCTTCCGTCTCCAGCACGCCACGCGCAACAAGCGGTACGACATCTTCAAGAAGTACACGGACCGGGTGAACGAGCAGTCCGAGCGCCTGATGACGCTCCGTGGTCTGTTCGGCTTCAAGCCGGACCGCGAGCCGATCTCGATCGAAGAGGTCGAGTCCGTCTCCGACATCGTCAAGCGCTTCTCCACCGGCGCCATGTCGTACGGCTCGATCTCCCGCGAGGCGCACGAGACCCTCGCCATCGCCATGAACCAGTTGGGCGGCAAGTCCAACACCGGCGAGGGCGGCGAGGACGCCGACCGTCTCTACGACCCGGAACGCCGCTCGTCCATCAAGCAGGTCGCCTCCGGCCGCTTCGGTGTGACCAGCGAGTACCTGGTCAACGCGGACGACATTCAGATCAAGATGGCGCAGGGCGCCAAGCCCGGCGAGGGCGGCCAGCTGCCCGGCCACAAGGTCTACCCGTGGGTCGCCAAGACCCGGCACTCCACCCCGGGCGTCGGCCTGATCTCGCCGCCGCCGCACCACGACATCTACTCCATCGAGGACCTGGCTCAGCTGATCCACGACCTCAAGAACGCCAACCCGGCGGCCCGCATCCACGTGAAGCTGGTCTCCGAGGTCGGCGTCGGCACGGTCGCCGCAGGTGTCTCCAAAGCCCACGCGGACGTCGTCCTGATCTCCGGCCACGACGGCGGCACCGGTGCTTCTCCTCTGACGAGCCTGAAGCACGCGGGCGGCCCCTGGGAGCTCGGCCTCGCCGAGACCCAGCAGACCTTGCTGCTCAACGGCCTGCGCGACCGCATCGTCGTGCAGACCGACGGCCAGCTGAAGACCGGCCGCGACGTCGTCATCGCCGCGCTGCTGGGCGCCGAGGAGTTCGGTTTCGCGACCGCGCCGCTCGTCGTCTCCGGCTGCGTCATGATGCGCGTCTGCCACCTGGACACCTGCCCGGTCGGCATCGCCACCCAGAACCCGGTCCTGCGGAGTCGGTTCTCCGGCAAGGCCGAGTACGTCGTCAACTTCTTCGAGTTCATCGCCCAGGAAGTCCGCGAGCTCCTCGCCGAGCTCGGCTTCCGTACGATCGATGAGGCCGTCGGCCATGCCGAGCTGCTCGACACCGACCGTGCGATCACCCACTGGAAGGCGCAGGGCCTCGACCTGGAGCCGCTGTTCTACGTTCCCGAGCTGCCCGACGGCGCCGTCCGCCACCAGATCGTCGAGCAGGACCACGGTCTCGCGAAGGCCCTCGACAACGAGCTGATCAGGCTTGCCGCCGACGCCCTGAACGCGGAGAGCGCCGAGGCAGCCCAGCCGGTCCGGGCCCAGATCGCGATCCGGAACATCAACCGGACCGTCGGTACGATGCTCGGCCACGAGGTGACGAAGAAGTTCGGCGGCGCCGGTCTGCCGCAGGACACCATCGACATCACGTTCACCGGCTCCGCCGGCCAGTCCTTCGGCGCGTTCGTGCCGAGCGGTGTGACGCTGCGCCTGGAGGGCGACGCCAACGACTACGTCGGCAAGGGCCTCTCCGGCGGCCGCGTCATCGTCCGCCCGGACCGCGGTGCCGACCACCTCGCCGAGTACTCCACCATCGCGGGCAACACCATCGCCTACGGTGCCACCGGCGGCGAGCTGTTCCTGCGCGGCCGCACCGGTGAGCGGTTCTGCGTCCGCAACTCCGGCGCGACGGTCGTCTCGGAAGGCGTGGGCGACCACGGCTGCGAGTACATGACCGGCGGTCACGCAGTCGTCCTCGGCGAGACCGGACGCAACTTCGCCGCGGGCATGTCGGGCGGTGTCGCCTACGTCATCGACCTGAACCGCGACAACGTCAACGTCGGCAACCTCGGCGCGATCGAGGCCCTTTCCGACACCGACGAGCAGTGGCTGCACGATGTGGTGCGCCGCCACCAGGAGGAGACCGGATCCACGGTCGCCGAGAAGCTGCTTGCCGAGTGGGACACCGCCGTGGCCCGCTTCAGCAAGATCATCCCGTCCACCTACAAGGCAGTGCTCGCCGCCAAGGAAGCCGCTGAGCTCGCCGGTCTCTCCGAACAGGAGACCACCGAGAAGATGATGGAGGCGGCGACCAATGGCTGACCCCAAGGGCTTTTTGACCACCGGGCGCGAGGTCGCCGAGACCCGCCCCGTCGGCGAGCGCGTCAAGGACTGGAACGAGGTCTACGTTCCGGGCTCGCTGCTCCCGATCATCAGCAAGCAGGCCGGCCGCTGCATGGACTGCGGCATCCCGTTCTGCCACAACGGCTGCCCGCTCGGAAACCTCGTCCCCGAGTGGAACGACTACGCCTACCGCGAGGACTGGACAGCGGCGTCCGAGCGCCTGCACGCCACGAACAACTTCCCGGAGTTCACCGGGCGGCTCTGCCCGGCCCCGTGCGAGTCGGCGTGTGTGCTCGGCATCAACCAGCCGGCCGTCACCATCAAGAACGTCGAGGTCTCCATCATCGACAAGGCGTGGGGCAACGGCGACGTCACCCCGCAGCCGCCCGAGCGGCTCTCCGGCAAGACCGTCGCCGTGATCGGCTCGGGCCCGGCCGGTCTCGCCGCCGCCCAGCAGCTGACCCGGGCCGGCCACACCGTCGCCGTCTACGAGCGCGCGGACCGCATCGGAGGCCTTCTCCGGTACGGCATCCCCGAGTTCAAGATGGAGAAGTCACACATCAACCGCCGCATCGAGCAGATGCGCGCGGAAGGCACCAAGTTCCGTACGGAGGTGGAGATCGGCAAGGACATCGACGCCGCCAAGCTCCGCCGCCGCTACGACGCGGTCGTCATCGCCGCCGGTGCCACCGTCTCCCGCGACCTGCCCGTCCCGGGCCGCGAGCTGAACGGCGTGCACTTCGCCATGGAGTACCTGCCGCTCGCCAACAAGGTGCAGGAGGGTGACCTGACGGTCTCCCCGATCACCGCCGAGGGCAAGCACGTCGTGGTCATCGGCGGCGGCGACACCGGCGCCGACTGCGTCGGTACCGCTCACCGCCAGGGCGCGCTCTCCGTCACCCAGCTGGAGATCATGCCGCGGCCGGGCGAGGACCGTGACGCCAACCAGCCCTGGCCGACGTTCCCGATGCTCTACAAGGTCACCTCCGCACACGAGGAGATGGCGGTGCTGGCTCAGCAGAACGCGGGCGGCAATCCCGGTGAGGGACTTTCCTCGCCGAAGGCGGGCGAGGAGGGACGGGTCTACTCAGTCTCCACCACCCACTTCGAGGGCGACGAGGACGGCAACGTCCAGGCCCTGCACCTGGTCGAGGTGGAGTTCAAGGACGGCAGGCTTGAGCAGAAGCCCGGCACCGAGCGGAAGATCCCCGCGCAACTGGTCACCCTGGCCATGGGCTTCACCGGCACCGACCAGTCCAACGGCCTGGTCCAGCAGTTCGGCCTGGAGCTCGACGAGCGCGGCAATGTCGCGCGCGACGCGGACTACACCACCAACGTCGACGGTGTCTTCGCCGCCGGTGACGCAGGCCGCGGCCAGTCCCTCATCGTGTGGGCCATCGCCGAGGGCCGCTCCGCGGCACGCGGTGTGGACCGCTTCCTGACCGGAGCCAGCGCCCTGCCGGCCCCGATCCGCCCGACGGACCGTGCCCTGACGGTCTGATTCACGGCACACAAGACGTCCCGTACAACGGCGTACGGAACTGAGCACGGCGCCTGCCCGTCCCCGACCGGACGATCTCGGCAGGCGCCGTGGCGCGTTCCGGTGCCGGTCGCAGGCGGTGGAAAGCTCACCCTGTCAGCGCGGACGTCTTGAGCACCACCAGCAGCACCAGTACGGCGAGCAGCGCCACACCAGCGGCGGCCTGAATCGTCGTACGCCGCTGCGCCGGGGCGTACGCGTACGCGAACGTGACGATGCCGCCCGTCAGGAGCCCGCCCAAGTGGCCCTGCCACGAGGTGAATCCTGCCGAGATCAGCATCCAGATCAGGAACCAGGCCAAGAACCGGTTCACCGCCCGCATATCGCGGCCGAGGCGGCGGTTGATGACGTAGAACGCCGCACCGAGACCGAAGACCGCCCCCGAGGCGCCCACCGCGTTGTCGAACGGCGCGATCAGATACACCAGGACCGAACCGCCCAGCGCGGACAGCAGATACAGCGCGAGGTAACGGGCCCGGCCCAGCTGTTCCTCGACGACCCGGCCCAGATTCCACAACGCGTACATGTTGAAGAGGATGTGCAGCACCCCGAACGGCAGCGAGCCGAAGGACGATTCGCCCGGCGGGAGATGCAGGAAGGCCCCCGTCAGCAGTCGGTACCACTCGCCGTCCACCACACCGATCACATCGAAGCCGGGGACTTCACCGGCCTCGTAGACGTACTGGCCACCGTCCGGGCCCGTCAGCCGCGCACCGAGCATCGCGAACCGGTCGACGATTCCCGGGCGCACCAACTCACCCAGATACGCAAGGATGTTCAGGCCCATCAGTACATAGGTGACGAGCGGCACCGCGGTCTGCGACACCGCACCGCCGAACACCGTGCGCGCCTGCCGGACCGAGCGCTGCCCCTCCTTCACACACGCCACGCAGTGGTGACCGACAGCGGCCTCACGCATGCAGTCGGGGCAGATGAAGCGTTCGCAGCGGGTACAGCTCACATACGTCTCGTACGACGGATGGCGATAGCAGGTGGTGACCGCGGCCTCCACGGCAGGCTCCTTCACGGATGGGCGGGCACGAGCGGCCGGTGGGGGCGGCGGCGATCAAGATAGCGAACACCGCCGCCCGGGGCACATCCGGGTGCTTTACGCTCAAGGTTCTGATACATCGAGGATCGGAGAATCCGCATGGCCGGCTCGTCCGCCCCCACAGGTCCGGCCATCAGCCTCCGCAAGATCGAGGAGACCGCACCCGCGCTGGTCAGCCTCTACAAGAGCGCCTCGGTGTCGCTGACGAAGCACGGCATGGGCGGAGTGCGAGCGGCGGTCTATCTGGTGCTCGACTACTCCGGCTCCATGAGGGAGTACTACAAGGACGGCAGCGTCCAGGCCCTGGCGGACCGGGTGCTGGGTCTTTCGGCACATCTGGACGACGACGGCCGCGTACCCGTCGTCTTCTTCTCCACGGACATCGACGCCGTCACCGACATGGCCCTGGACAACCACCGCGGCCGGGTCGACGCGATCGTGGCGGGCCTGGGACACATGGGGAAGACCAGCTACCACCTGGCCATGGATGCCGTCATCGACCACTACATCGACAGCGGCTCGACCGCACCCGCACTCGTCGTCTTCCAGACGGACGGCGGCCCGATCAGCAAGCACGCGGCGGAACGCTATCTCTGCAAGGCGGCGAAACTGCCGCTGTTCTGGCAGTTCATCGGCTTCGGCAACAAACGCAGCACACAGTTCGACTTCCTGCGCAAGCTCGACGAACTGGCCGTACCCGCCAAGCGCGCCGTCGACAACGCCGGCTTCTTCCACGCCGGACCCGACCCGCGTGAGGTCCCGGACGCCGAGCTGTACGACCGGCTCGTCGCCGAATTCCCGCAGTGGCTGGCCGCGGCCAGAGCCCAGGGGATCGTCAAGTGACGGCCCGGGTGATGCGGGCGGCCGACCGTGCGGCCACGCCCTGGAAGAACGGCGGGGGAGTCACCCGGGAGATCGCGGCGTCCCCCGAGGGCGCGCCGCTGGACGCCTTCGACTGGCGGGTCAGCCTCGCCGAGGTGACCGAGGACGGGCCGTTCTCCATGTTCCCCGGCGTCGACCGCACCCTGACCGTGGTCGAGGGCGCCGGCATGGACCTCGTGGTGGGCGGTGAGCACCACATCGTCGACGAGCCGTACTGGCCGCACGACTTCCCCGGTGACCTGGCGACCGACGGCACACTGCTCGGCGGCCCGGTCGTCAACCTCAATGTGATGTGCCGCAGGGGGCGGACGAGCGCGGCGGTCGCGGTGGTGCGCGGCACCGTCCGGCTGTCGGCGCCCCCGGGCGGGGCGGTGCTCGCCATCGCGCTGGAGGACGGTGCGGTGCTCGACGGCTCGGAGCTCGAACTCGACCGCTACGACGCGCTGTTGACGCGGGACGAATCGGCGGGGGTGCTGCGGACCCACGGGTGGGCGCTGCTGGTCACCCTGTCGGAAGGATGAGACGGGCAGTACGGATGGGCCGAAGGGTGGACCGATCGGCGCGGGCCGGGAAATCAGGACAGAAGATGTCGGGTTTCCAGGGTTCCATGAACGCATGACAACGAGTTCCTGGGAAGAATTCCGCTCGGCGGAGCCGGCCTTCGCCGACACCGTCCAGGCCCGCTTCCAGCTGTACAAGCACCATGTCCTGGCGACGCTGCGCAAGGACGGATCGCCGCGCGTGACCGGGCTGGAGGTGGACTTTCGCTTCGGTGAAGTGTGGCTCGGCATGATGCCGAACTCGCGCAAGGCGCTGGACCTGCTGCGCGATCCACGTTTCGCGGTGCACGCCAACCCCGGCCCGGACGCCGAGATGGCCGACGGTGACGTCCGGATCTCCGGCCGCGCGGTGGAGGTGACCGACCCCGCCGTGCTGGCCCGCTTCATCGAGGAGGCGAAGCCGCCGGAGCCCTTCCACCTCTTCCGCGTGGAACCGACCGAGGTGGTGCACATCGGGCTCGAAAGCGGCGACACCGTGATCATCCGAACATGGCGCCCCGGTCACCCCCTGCGCACCTTCCGGAGGGGCAACGACGACCGCTCACTGAGCGAAACCACCTGACCCGGGGCGCCGGGCGGCGGGTGCGGCCGGCCCGTCGGCCAGCACCCGCGCCCGGCACGCACCCGGCGTCCCCCACGCGTCCCGCAGCGGCCGTGACTTCCGCAGCCACAGCGCCAGATCCAGCTCCTGCGTGTACCCCACCGCACCGTGCAACTGCAGCGCCGCCCCGGCCGCCGCGTATCCCGCCTCGCCCGCCGTGACCTTGGCCGCCGCCACCTGCGCACCGGCGTCCGGCGCGTCCCCGGCGAGCGCGAGCGCCGCCCCGTACAGCAGCGGGCGGGCGAACTCCAGCCCGATCAGGGTGTCCGCCAGCCGGTGCTTCACCGCCTGGAAGGAGCCGATAGCCGTACCGAACTGGGTGCGCTGCTTCACGTATTCGACCGTGGTCCGCAGCAGCGCCTCGCCCGTACCGAGCGCCTGCGCGGCCGTCGTGAATGCCGCCCACCGGGAGGCCCGCTCCGCGGCCTCCACCACCCGGGGACCGGACGCGAGCAGCTCCCCGCCCGGCTCGGGGCGCCACAGCCGCCGGGCCGGGTCCAACGACACACTGGGCGTGCCGGGCCCGGGCGCGAGCCGCAGTTCGTCGCCGGTCACCGTGAACACCGCGTCCACGGCGTCCGCGTCCAGCGCATACGGCCCGTGCCCGTCCATCCGGAGCGTCGCCGACGCCGCACCCGACGCCAGCCGGGGCAGCCACTCCTTGGCCGCCGGTCCGCCCACCTTCGCCAGCAGCACCGCGGCCGCCACCGTCTCCACCACCGGCCCCGGCACCGCGTGCCGCCCCAACTCGGTGAAGGCGACAGCGAGTTCGACCGGCAGTGGGCCGACACCCTCGTACGCCTCCGGTATCGCCAGGGCGAACACCCCCGCCTCTGCCAGCCGCGCCCACAGGGCCCGGCCCGGTCCGTGGTTCCCGGCGGCCCAGGCGCGTACCGCCGCAGGGGTGTCCGCGGCGGTCAGCATCGCGTCCAGCGAGCGGGCGAACTCCCGTTGCTCGTCGTCGAGGAGGAAACGCATCAACGCCGTCCCTTCGGCAGGCCGAGCAGCCGCTCGGCGATGATGTCGCGCTGGATCTCGTTCGTACCGGCGTAGATGGGGCCCGCGAGGGAGAAGACGTACCCCTCGGCCCACTCGGACTCCGCCGGCTCCGCGTCCGGGCCCAGCAGATCGAGCGCCGTCTCGTGCAGCGCGATGTCGTACTCGGACCAGTACACCTTGTTCAGGCTGGACTCCGCGCCGATGACCGCCCCGGCGGCGAAGCGTGACGCATTGGCGCAGGTGAAGAGCTGATACGCGCGCGCCCCGATCACCGCGTCCGCCACCCGGTCCCGCAGCGCCGTGTCCGACGGGTCCGCGTGGGCACGCCACAGCGCGGCCAGCCGGTCCGCGGCGGCCAAAAAGCGGCCGGGCGAGCGGAGCGTCAGGCCGCGCTCATTGCCCGTTGTCGACATGGCGATGCGCCAGCCCTGTCCGGGCTCTCCGATGATGTCCTCGTCCGGTACGAACACCTCGTCCAGGAACAGTTCGGCGAAGGCGGGCTTGCCGTCGAGCCGCCCGATCGGCCGGACCGACACCCCCGGCGCCGACAGGTCGAACATCAGATACGTCAGCCCGTGGTGCGGCTTCGCGGCCTCGGGATCCGTACGGAAGATGCCGAACGCCCGGTCCGCGAACGCGGCCCGCGAGGACCAGGTCTTCTGCCCCGAGAGCAGCCACCCGCCGTCCGTGCGCACCGCCCGTGAGCGCAGCGACGCCAGGTCCGAGCCCGACTCCGGCTCGGACCAGGCCTGCGCCCAGATCACCTCGCCGCTCGCCATCGGCGGCAGGACCCGGGCCCGCTGCTCGTCCGTGGCGTGGTCGAAGAGCGTCGGGGCGAGGAGGTTGATGCCGTTCTGCGAGACCCGGCCGGGGCCGCCCGCGGCGTAGTACTCCTCCTCGAAGATCAGCCATCGGAAGATGTCGGCGTCCCGGCCGCCGTACGCGGACGGCCAGGAGACGACCGACCAGCGGTCCGCGTGCAGCCGCGCCTCCCACTCCCGGTGCGCGGCGAAGCCCTCGGCAGTCTCCAGGGACGGCAGCGGACCGGTGGGTACGTTGGCCCGCAGCCACTGACGCGCGTCGGTCCGGAACGAATCCTCCTCGGCCGTGTACGACAGGTCCATCACGCACCCGCCTGCTTCATCGAGGCGATGTCCATGCCGCCGAGCGGGTCCGCCGCCGTCTCCGCGTTGTGCGCATGGGCGAGGTGGTGCAGCCCGAAGGCGGAGTCCATGCCGGTGTGCAGCCCCTGAAGGTCCTCGGCCTGGTTGACCGCGCGCTTGGTGAGGGCCAGCCCCAGACGCGGCATCCCGGCGATCCGCAGCGCCAATTCATGGGTACGTACGGCGAGTTCGTTGCGCTCCACCACTTTGTTCACCATGCCGACCTCGTACGCCCGACGGGCGCTCATCCGGTCGCCGGTGAACAGGAACTCCTTCGCGATCCGGGGCGGCATCACCCAGGGGTGTGCGAAGTACTCGACACCGGGAATGCCCATCCTCACCACCGGATCGGCGAAGAAGGCGTCCTCGCTCGCCACGATCAGGTCGCAGATCCAGGCGAGCATCAGTCCGCCGGCCACACACGCCCCCTGGACGGAGGCGACGACCGGCTTCGGCAGCTCGCGCCAGCGCCTGCACATGCCGAGATAGACCTCCGACTCGCGGGCGAAGCGGCTCTCCGCACCGGTCTTGTCGGAGTGGTCCCACCACAGACCGGCCCTGCGCTCGAAGGGCAGATGGGCGTCGCGCCCGGGTGTGCCGATGTCGTGGCCCGCCGAGAAGTGTTCCCCGGCGCCCGCCAGCACGACCACCTTGACCTCGCAGTCCTCGGCGGCCCGGTAGAACGCGGTGTCCAGGGCATAGGTCATCGCCGAGTTCTGGGCGTTGCGGTAGCGCGGGCGGTTCAGCGTGATGTGGGCGACCGGGCCCCGGCGCTCGTACAGCACGGGACCGGCCTCGGGATCAACAGCGGATGGGGTGTGGGCGGCGGGCATCGGCTCATCCTTCCCTAACAAGTGTTTGGTAGATTAACGTACGGGCATGAGCACCGTCGAGGATCCGCGGGCCGCGACCGAGGAGGCACAGGCGTGAGCGCACCGCAGTACGTACCCGGGCACGGACTGCTGGCCGGCCGCAGTGCCGTCATCACCGCAGCCGCGGGCGCCGGAATCGGCGGCGCCACCGCCCGCAAATTCCTCGAGGAGGGCGCCCGCATCGTCATCGGCGACGCGCACGCGCGCCGACTGAAGGAGACCGAGCAGGCGTTCGCCGAGGAATTCGGCGCCGACCATGTCACCGCACTGCCCTGCGACGTCACCGACGAGGCCCAGGTCCAGGCGCTCTTCGCACGCGCCGAGCAGACCCACGGTGGCCTCGACATCGTCGTCAACAACGCCGGTCTCGGCGGCACCGCCGAACTCACCGAGATGACCGACGCCCAGTGGACCAAAGTCCTCGACGTCACCCTGAACGGCTCCTTCCGCTGCACCCGGGCAGCCCTGCGATCCCTCAAGGCCGCGGGCCGCGGCGGCATCGTCGTCAACAACGCCTCCGTCGTCGGCTGGCGCGCCCAGAGCGGCCAGGCCCACTACGCCGCGGCCAAGGCGGGCGTCATGGCGCTCACCCGGTGCGCCGCGATCGAGGCCGCCGAGTACGGCGTACGCGTCAACGCCGTCGCCCCCAGCCTCGCCATGCACCCGCATCTGGCGAAGGTCACCTCCGCCGAACTCCTCGACGAACTGACCGCGAAGGAGGCATTCGGCCGCTACGCCGAGCCGTGGGAGATCGCCAACGTCATCGTCTTCCTCGCCAGCGGCTACTCCTCGTACATGACGGGCGAGGTCGTCTCCGTCAGCAACCGGCATGCCTGACCGTGCGGCTGCCGGGGCGTCCTCGGCGTCGTCCGGCGGGCGGAGAATGGGCGGGTGCCTACCAAGAAGAAGCCCCAGGTGACCCCCTCGCCCGAGCGGCGCCGCCAGCTGCTCGCCACCGCCGCCGAGGTCTTCGCCGCCCAGGGATACAACGCCACCACCGTCCGCAAGATCGCGGACGCGGCCGGGATGCTCGCGGGCAGCCTCTACTACCACTTCGATTCCAAGGAATCGATGATCGACGAGATCCTCTCGACCTTCCTCACCGAACTCTGGGAGGGGTACGACGCGGTACTCGGCGCCGGACTGGGGCCCCGGGAGACCATCGAGGCGCTCGTCACCGAGTCCTTCCGGGAGATCGACCGGCACCGCGCCGCCGTCGCCATCTACCAGAAGGAGTCCAAGCACCTGGCCACCCAGCCGCGCTTCCGCTACCTCGTCGACTCCCAGCAGAAGTTCGAGAAGGCCTGGCTCGGCACGCTGGAACGCGGCGTCGCCGACAAGGTCTTCCGCGCCGATCTCGACATCCGCCTCACCTACCGCTTCGTCCGCGACACCGTCTGGGTCGCGGCGTCCTGGTACCGGCCCGGCGGACAGCACAGCCCCGAGGAGATCGCCCGCCAGTACCTCTCGATGGTCCTGGACGGCATCGCCCTCGACATCTGACCTACCCTTACGGACCTTCACGCCTTACGAGGACGAGGAGCAGCAGTCATGGCCGAGGCATACATAGTCGAAGCGGTACGCACTCCGGTCGGCCGGCGCAAGGGAGGACTCGGCTCGGTCCACCCCGCCGACCTCGGCGCCCATGTCATCAAGGCCCTCGTCCAGCGGACCGGAATCGACCCGGCGGCCGTCGAGGACGTGGTCTTCGGCTGCCTCGACACCGTCGGACCGCAGGCCGGTGACATCGCCCGCACCTGCTGGCTGGCGGCCGGACTGCCCGAGGAGGTCCCCGGCGTCACCGTCGACCGCCAGTGCGGCTCCTCCCAGCAGGCCGTGCACTTCGCCGCCCAGGGCATCCTCTCGGGCACCCAGGACCTCGTCGTCGCGGGCGGCACCCAGAGCATGACGCAGATCCCGATCGCCTTCGCCTCCCGTCAGGCCGCCGAACCCCTCGGCCTGACGGAGGGCCCGTACGCGGGCAGCGAGGGCTGGCGTGCCCGGTACGGCGACGCGCCGGTCAACCAGTTCCACGGTGCCCAGCTGATCGCCGAGAAGTGGGGCATCAGCCGCCAGGACATGGAGGAGTTCGCACTCCGCTCCCACCAACGTGCGATCCGCGCCATCGACGAGGGCCGCTTCGCGCGCGAAACCATCGCCTACGGTGACGTCACCACCGACGAGGGGCCGCGCCGCGACACCACCCTGGAGAAGATGGCGGGCCTCAAGCCGGTCGTGGACGGCGGCACGATCACCGCCGCCTGCTCCTCGCAGGTCTCCGACGGGGCCGCGGCCATGCTCATCGCCTCGGAGCGTGCCGTGGCCGAGCACGGCCTCACCCCACGCGCACGCATCCACCACCTCTCGGTGCGCGGCGAGGACCCGATCCGCATGCTGTCGGCGCCGATCCCGGCCACCGTGTACGCGCTCAAGAAGGCCGGAATGACCATCGACGACATCGACCTGGTCGAGATCAACGAAGCATTCGCCCCGGTCGTCCTGGCCTGGCTGAAAGAAACCGGAGCCGACCCGGACAAGGTCAACGTCAACGGCGGCGCGATCGCCCTGGGTCACCCGCTCGGCGCAACCGGTACAAAATTGATGACGACGCTGCTGCACGAGCTGGAGCGCACCGGCGGCCGCTACGGGCTGCAGACCATGTGTGAGGGCGGCGGTCAGGCGAACGTGACGATCATTGAACGGCTCTGACCCCCGACCCGGCCCCTGACCAGGTCACCGGACCGCTCGGACAGGCTCCGGGAACGGTTTCGGCAGCCTGTCCGAGCTCGCTCCGAGCCGGTTGCCCCCAGGGATGCGGATAAAAATCTGCCGGCCGGCGGCGCGGCGTGTTCCACCGCAGGCCGACAGAACGTGCTAAGGTTGCCGAGTTGCAGTTTTGGTACCCATGAACATTATGTGCGCCTGACGGGAATGCTTCCTCAGGCGCATTATTGTTTTCCGGCTTTCTCCGGATGGGGCTCAATGCGGCGACTTGGAATTCGTAAAGTGCGGATTTCCGGCACTGCACCTCTTTTAGGAGAATGACATGGCTACTGGAACCGTGAAGTGGTTCAACTCGGAAAAGGGCTTCGGCTTCATCGAGCAGGACGGCGGCGGCGCCGACGTCTTCGCCCACTACTCCAACATCGCCACCTCGGGCTTCCGTGAGCTCCAGGAGGGTCAGAAGGTCTCCTTCGACGTCACGCAGGGCCAGAAGGGCCCGCAGGCGGAGAACATCGTCCCGGCCTAATTGTCGGACGCGTACCTCGCAGCCGGGGCCCGCACCGTGAAGGTGCGGGTCCCGGCTTGTGCTGTCCCCGGGACATGGTGAAAGAAGTGTGCCGTCCCGCAGTGCTCCCCAGCAGTCCCAGCAGTCCCACGCAGTCCCACGCAGTTCCCAGGAATCCCTAGGAATCCCCCAGGAGGGCAATTCCGTATGACCCGCTCCGAACGCCAGGACCGACCCGCCCGCAACCGCCCGTCGAGGGGGCGCGGCACGGCCCCGGCAATGGCAACCGCCAAGGGTTCCGGCAAGGGATCCGGCAAGGCGTCGCCCCGCCGCAGGGCCACGCCGCCGCAGGGCGAATTCGCCCTGCCCGAAACCATGACCCCCGCACTGCCCGCCGTCGAGGCGTTCGCCGAGCTGGACATGCCCGCAGCCCTGCTGAAAACGCTTGCCGCGCAGGGCGTCACCGACCCGTTCCCGATCCAGGGCGCCACCCTGCCGAACTCGCTCGCCGGCCGGGACATCCTCGGCCGCGGCCGTACGGGCTCCGGCAAGACCCTCGCCTTCGGCCTTGCGCTGCTGGCCCGCACTGCCGGACGGCGCGCCGAGCCGCGCGCCCCGCTCGCGCTCGTTCTCGTCCCGACCCGCGAGCTCGCCCAGCAGGTCACCGATGCGCTGACGCCGTACGCGACATCCGTGAACCTGCGCCTGGCCACTGTCGTCGGCGGCATGTCGATCAGCAAGCAGTCCGGCACGCTGCGCCGTGGCGCCGAGGTGCTCGTCGCCACGCCCGGACGGCTGAAGGACCTCATCGAGCGCGGCGACTGCCGCCTCGACCAGGTCGCCATCACCGTCCTCGACGAGGCCGACCAGATGGCCGACATGGGCTTCATGCCACAGGTCGTCGCCCTGCTCAAGCAGGTCGAGCCGGACGGTCAGCGGATGCTCTTCTCCGCGACGCTCGACAAGAACATCGACCGGCTGGTCAAGATGTTCCTGACCGACCCCGTCGTGCACTCGGTCGACCCGTCCGCGGGCGCGGTCACCACCATGGAGCACCATGTGCTGCACGTGGCCGACGAGACCGACAAGAAGGCCGTCGCCACCAGGATCGCCGCCCGCGACGGCCGGGTGATCATGTTCGTGGACACCAAGCGTGCCGCCGACCGTTTCGCCAAGCGGCTGCTGGCCAGTGGTGTACGGGCTGCCGCCCTGCACGGCGGGCGCTCGCAGCCGCAGCGCAACCGGACGCTGGACCAGTTCAAGAACGGCCAGGTCACCGCGCTCGTCGCGACGAATGTGGCGGCGCGCGGCATCCACGTCGACGACCTGGACCTGGTCGTGAACGTGGACCCGCCGACCGACCACAAGGACTACCTCCACCGCGGCGGACGCACGGCGCGTGCCGGGGAGTCCGGCAGTGTCGTCACCCTGGTGCTGCCCGAGGAGAAGCGGGAGATGACCCGGCTGATGGCCGATGCGGGTATCGCTCCGCGGACCACTCGGATCAAGTCCGGTGACGAGGAGCTCACCCGGATCACCGGGGCCCGTGAGCCGTCCGGTGTCGCGATCGTCATCGAGGTCCCGCAGCCGACCCCGCCGAAGCCGCGCACGCGGTCGGGCGGGGCCGCGGCGAGTGGCTCCGGCTTCCGCTCGGGCAGCCGCGGCCGGGGCCGGCGCGGTGGTGCCGGGCAGGGCGGCGCCGGTGAAGGCCGCGGTACGGGGGGTTCCTCCGCCCGTGGCGGTGGTACGGGTGGCTCGGCTCGTGGTGCTGCCGGTGCCGGTGGTGGCCGTGGCGAGGCACGCGGTGCCGGGGCCGGGCGATCGTCCGGTGCCGGACGCGGCGGTGCCGCGGCGGGGCGTGGCCGCAGGGCCGCGTAGCGGTACGGATGACATGCGGTGACCGGATTCGTCCGGTCACCGTTCCGTCCTCGATCGTCGGCATGTCAAGCCCGTCGAGGCACTCCTCCCATGTCCTTCAGGCTATGGGGGAGATTGACGACAGGACGGCAACCGGACGGACCCGGGCTTGAATTGCGCCGCACCCTGCTCCTCAATCGCCGGACGGGCTCATGGCGCCCGACACCGCGCCCAGCGCCGCGTACGCCTCCGCCATCACCCGTTCCACCAGCTCCGCGCAGCTGGGCAGGTCCTCGATCAGGCCCGCCACCTGGCCCGATGCCATCACGCCCAGATCCGTGCGGCCGTCGACCATGGACGCCTTGAGGAGCATGGGGGTGTTGGCGGCCAGCAGGACCTGGCTCCAGGACAGGTCGTTGCCGTGCTTCATCGCAAGACCGTCGCGCACCATCCGGGACCAGCCGATCCCGGAGATCCGCCTGAAACCGGCCGCCCGGCGCACCGCCTGGGCCAACGCCCGGGCCCGGCCCGCGTTCTCCAGCGCCGCGACCATCTCCGTGCGCAGCATCCGGTGCGGGAGCCCGTCCACCGCCGTCGTGACCGTGACGTCCTTGACGCCCGCCGCCAGATAGCGGGCCTTCACCGCGTCCGGCACGGTCGAGTCCGACGTCAGCAGGAACCGCGTACCCATCGCGATGCCTGCCGCCCCGTACGCCAGCGCCGCGACCAGCCCCCGGCCGTCGTGGAAGCCGCCCGCCGCGATCACCGGGATGTCCACCGCGTCGACGACCTGGGGCAGCAGCACGGTGGTTGCCACCTCACCCGTGTGCCCGCCACCCTCGCCGCCCTGCACGATCACCGCGTCCGCGCCCCACGCCGCGACCTTCTCGGCATGGCGCCGGGCACCGACCGACGGGATCACGACCACGCCGGCGTCCTTCAGCTCGGCGACGAGCTCCTTCGAGGGGGCCAGCGCGAAGGACGCCACCTTCACGCCCTCGTCGATGACGATCCGTACCCGCTCGCGCGCATCACCGGCGTCGGCGCGCAGATTGACGCCGAACGGCTCGTCCGTACGGGACTTGACCTCCCGCACCGCTGCCCGCAGCTGCTCCACGGTCATCGTCGCGGAGGCCAGGATGCCGAGCGCGCCCGCCCGGGCCGTGGCGGAGACCAGACGGGGGCCCGCGACCCAGCCCATGCCGGTCTGGACGATGGGGTGGCGGACGCCGACGAGGTCCGTGAGCGCCGTCCGCATCAGACCCCGACCTCGCGGTTCCGGGTGCCCTTCGGGTCGATGACCTCGCGGATCAGGCGCAGTTCCTCGGGGGTCGGCTCCCGGGTGTACGGGACGTCGTCCGCGATCGTGAGCGCGAAGCCGGTGGCCACGCGGACCTCGTCGACGGTGACGCCGGGGTGCAGCGAGGCGAGGCGCATCGAGCGGTCCGGGGTCGCGAAGTCGAGGACGCCGAGATCGGTGACGACGCGCGGGATGCGGTGGTAGCGGGTCGCCGATGGGCCGGCCGCAGCGGCACTGTCGTAGCCGACTCCGCAGATCATGTCGACGCGCTCGACGAAGACCCGGGTGGAGTGCTTGGGCACCCAGTAACTGACCGGGTTGTTCAGGGTGTTGACCGGGGCACCGCGTACGCCGAGGAGCTGGCGGGCGGGCTGTTCCCAGTCGCCGATGCAGGAGATGTTCTGGTTGCCGAACCGGTCGATCTGGCTCGCCCCCATCATCACGTGACGCCTGCCGCTCGTGACCATGGTGAGGTGTTGGCGGTACGGCAGCCAGCCCTCCGTCGTGCCGTCCGGGTCGACGATCAGCGCCTCGCCGTCGGTGAGCAGCAGATCGGGCGAGAAGGTGTGCCTGGCGAGCCGGGCGCCTACGGACGGGACGAGTCCCATGGGGCTGGCGAGCACCTCCCCGTTGTCGCGCCAGGCGTCGGCGCAGGCGATCACGCAGTACTCGGCCCGGGTCACGCTCCGGTTGCTCACTTCTGCTCCTCGTGCCAGGTCTGGACGGCTGACTGATAGCTCTTCTCGTCGCCCTGTGCGGGCAGGAAGCGGTCACTGAAGGCCGCCCAGGCGTCAGGGTCGGCGGCCGCGGTCGCGTACGCCTTCTGGAACGCCTCGTCGCGCGGGTGGTCGGGGACGCAGGAGGTGAAGTGCGCGCCGTTCGGGGTCTCGACGACGCCGGTGACGGAGTGCCGTTTGACGAGGAGGGTCTGCGGGGCGGCATTCTCCGTCAACTCGGCGGTTTCCACGAGGCGTTCGCAAGAGACGTACGCGGTGTCCGCGGCCTCGCAGAACAGGTCGTCGAAGTATGGGTCGGGGCCGAGGTACTGGCCGTTGCCGAACCGGTCGGCCCGGTTCATGTGGACCAGCGCCGCGTCCATCCGCAGGGCGGGCATCGCGACGAACTCCTCGCCGCCCGCGTAGGGTGAAGTGACCGTGCGCAGGTGCGGGTTGACCCGCATCACGTCCGAGCCGATGCCGGCGCGGACGGGGAGGAACGGCAGCCGGTTCGCGGCGGCGTGCAGCCCCCACATGAACATGGCCTCGTCGACCTCCACGAGTTCGAACGCGCCGCGCTGGCGAGCCGCCCTGAAGTGGGGTTCGAGCGGGATCGAGTCGAGTGTGGCGAAGGCCGCGACCAGCTTGCGGATCTTGCCGACGGCGGCGAGCAGGCCGACATCGGGGCCGCCGTACGAGACCACGGTGAGATCGGTGATTCCGGAGCGGAGCAGCGCCCGGACCAGCGCCATCGGCTTGCGGCGCGAGCCCCAGCCGCCGATGCCGATCGTCATTCCGCTGCTGAGCCGGGAGACGACGTCCTGTGTGGTCATCGTCTTGTCGGACCTCGTGTCGGTACGGATTCCGGTCACGGTCATGCCTCCTTGCCGAAGGTGTCGCGGACGCGGTCGGCGACACCGCTGAGATTGGCCTCGAAGGTGAAGCCCTGTTCGAAGCGGTAGCTGCGGCGTACGTCCACCGGGTCGATGCCGTTGATGGCGGCTTTGGCCAGCCTGATCAGATACCCGTCCTTACGAGCGATCTCGCCCGCCAACTCCAGTGCGGAGTCCAGGAGTTCCTCGCGCGGTACGACTTTCCAGACCGAGCCGTGGGCGTGCAGTTCGGCGGCGGTGGCGGTGCGCGAGGTGTAGTACAGCGCGCGCATCAGGTGCTGCGGCACGAGCCGGGCGAGATGGGTCGCGGCGCCGAGTGCGCCCCGGTCCAGTTCGGGCAGGCCGAACGTCGCGTCGTCGCTCGCCACGATCGCGTCCGCGTTGCCGACGAGGCCGATACCGCCACCGAGGCAGAAGCCGTTCACCGCGGCGACGACCGGGACCTCGCACTCGTACACGGCCGAAAACGCCTCGTAGCAGCCGCGGTTGGCGCCGATCAGGGCGTCGTGCCCGGTGTCGCGCTGCATCTCCTTGATGTCGACGCCCGCGTTGAAGCCGCGCCCGGCGGCGGCCAGCACGACACAGCGGACCCCGGGGGCGCGGCCCGCGGTGCGGAGGGCGTCGGCGAGGTCGTACCAGCCCTGTACGGGGAGCGCGTTGACGGGCGGGTAGTCGACCGTGACGAGGGAGATGCCCTTGCCGGGACTTGCGGTGGAGACACCCATGGGCGAATCAGCTACCTTTCCACCAAACATTTGTTAGGTGTGGAAGGTAGCAGCCTGCCCCCGCATCGCCAACAAGGAGATGTGTGATGACCGCAAGCAGCGACGGACGGGACAGGGGAAGCGAAGGGGGAGACATCGGGGGAATCGACGGAGGAGGCGTCGGTGGGCTGTGCGACGGGCGCGTCGTGATCGTGACCGGTGCCGGGCGTGGGCTCGGCCGGGCCCACGCGCTCGCGTTCGCCGCCGAGGGGGCGAAGGTCGTGGTCAACGACCTCGGTGTAGGCCCCGACGGCGACGGAGGCTCGGCCGGTCCGGCCCGGCAGGTGGTCGACGAGATCGTGGCGGCGGGCGGTGAAGCGGTCGCTCACGGCGGCGACATCGCCACGGCGGAGGGAGCCGCGTCGCTGGTCTCTGCCGCGCTGGAGACCTTCGGGCGGCTGGACACACTGGTCAACAACGCCGGATTCCTGCGTGACCGGATGCTGGTGAATCTGGACGAGGACGACTGGGACGCGGTGATGCGGGTCCATCTGAAGGGCCACTTCCTGCCGCTGAAGCACGCGGCCACGCACTGGCGGGCCGAGTCGAAGGCAGGACGCGCGCCGGTCGCACGCGTGATCAACACCAGCTCCGGCGCGGGGCTGCTCGGGAGCGTCGGACAGGGCAACTACTCCGCCGCGAAGGCGGGGATCGTGGGGCTGACGCTCGTCGCCGCCGCGGAGTTGGGGCGGTACGGGGTCCAGGTCAACGCCATCGCCCCGGCGGCCCGGACCCGGATGACCGAACGGACGTTCGCGGAGGCGATGGCGGCACCAGGGGAGGGGGAGTTCGACGCGATGGCTCCCGAGAACGTGTCCCCGCTGGTGGTGTGGCTCGGCTCGGCCGTGAGCGACGGGGTGACCGGGCGGGTCTTCGAGGCGGAGGCCGGCCGGATCACGGTCATGGAGGGCTGGCGGCCCGGCCCCACCGCGGACCGGGGTGCGCGGTGGGCGCCGGTGGAGGCGGGGGAGACGGCACGCGGGCTGCTCGCGGAGGCGGAGGCGGCGCGGCCGGTGTACGGGGCGGAATCCAGCCCCTCCGGCGATTGAGGAGCGGGGGTTCGGGGACGGAGCCCCCGGTGCCGAACCCCGTTACGGCGGCACGGTTCAGGTGTTGCAGTCCAGGACCGTCCGGCACAACCCGCACCGGGCCCGCACCCGGCCGCGCACCGGAACGCGGATGCGCTGGTGGCAGGTGGGGCAGGCGAAGGAGACCCGGAGTCCTTGCGGGCCGCTCTCGAAGGCGTACGGGGCGTCGGGGCCCGGGGGCGCACCCGCACCCGGATGGTCCTGGGCGTACCGCCGGTCCTTGACGTACCGGCGGCGGCCCGCCCAGCCGGCGGCCGCGAGGGGCGGCTTCCGGGTGTCGTGCAGGGCCTGCGCACGTCCTTTCGTGTAGGCCGTGTACGCCTGCGGACTCGTGAACCACGGGGAGGGGTCCTCGTCGAAGGCGAACGCCCGCTTGGCGAGGACGTATCCGAACTCCTCCGGGGTGAGATAGCCGAGTTTCTGGCTGGAGACGGCATCCTCACGGAAGGCGTCCAGCAGCAGCCAGCCCGCGCCCAGGTACGTCGTCGCGGTGTCGGTGAGGATCTCGTTGTCGCGCGTACCGGGGAACTCCAGGCCGAGGCGGTGCAGCAGCACATGCATGATCTCGTGCGAGAGCGCGGCGCCGATGTCCCTGCGGTGGGTGCGGAAGCGGTCGTTGAGTTCGATGAAGTACTCGGGACCCGCGGCGAGTTCGACACCGGCGGCGTGTTCCATTGCCCGGAAGCCGACGATCATCCGGGCGTCCGGCAGATGCAGATGCTGGACCATGGCCCGCGCCACCCGCTGGGTACCGAGGTACAGATCGTCCTGGTCGGAGAAGGCGGCGTCGGCGGGGGAGAGGCTCGTGGTGTAGCCGCGGACACCGTCGTACGACAGCCTCCGGTACAGCGCCGTGATCGCGGACCGGACGGTGTCGAGATGAGGGAAGCCGTGGGCCACCGGGCTTCCGCCGCCCCGGCCGTGGTCCTGGCTGTCGTCCCGGCTGTCCGCCACGTGCCCACCCCCCGTCCGCGACGTCCGACCGGCCTTCACTGTAGCCGCAACGACGTAGGTGATCTTGGCCGAAAAGTGAAGCTTATGGAGGTCTGTGCCGGGCTGATCGACACGGGCGGCGTGGACACCTGCCAGGGCGACTCCGGCGGACCCATGTTCCGTAAGGACGACGCCGGAGCCTGGATCCAGGTGGGCATCGTCAGCAGGGGCCAGGGCTGCGCCCAGCCCGGCTACCCGGGTGTGTACAGCGAGGTCTCGACGTTCGCCGCCGCGGCAGCCACGCTCCGACTCCGGCCCCGACCCCGGTGCCTGCCGCGGCGGGGTCCGACTCACATCCGAACATCCCCGGGGGTGCCCGTCCGGATGGGCACCCCCGGGCCCAGCTCCGCGTACGGTGCGCCCGCACCTTCCAGTTCCAGCACCCACACCTCGTTGGCGCCCTCCCGCAGCACCGGCCCCGGTACGTACAGCGTCCGCTGCGGACCCGCCGACCAGTACCGCCCCAGGCAGAAGCCGTTCACCCACACGAACCCGCGTGTCCAGCCCGGCAGTTCGAGCCCCGCATGCCCGGTTCCGTCCACCCCCGCGACGTCGAACGTCCCCCGGAACAGTCCGGTGCGCCCGGCTCCCTCGACGCTCCCGAAGGCCACCCCCGCCACCGCCTCCGGCTCCTCGAACGCTTCCAGCCGCAGTGCCCGTGCCCGCACACCGTGCAGGAACTGCCGCTCGTGCAGCACCCCGCCGGTGATCCCCTTGGGCTCACCGAGCCGTGGCCCGTAGTTGACGCGGCCCAGCGACTCCACCCATAGCTCGACCTCCGCAGGCCCGGCCACCGGCTCGTCCAGGGAGCCGTTCTCCTCGCTCAGCACGCCTTCCGGGACACCGTTCACGTACACCACGGCCCGGTCCCGGAGACCCGCCACACCCAGGGCGTACGGGCGACGCGGCCCCGGAACCCCGACCTGATAGCGGACCAGGCCCCGGTCGACCCCCAGCTCCTCGAAGGTCGGCCAAGCGCCTGAGGGTGCCGATTCCTCGTCACCCAGTGCCTCCAGCACGGCGGTCAGCGGAGCCCACTCCGTCAGCTCAACCCGTACCGGCGCGCCAAGCCCGGCAGGCTCGGGCGGAAGCTCCGGAAGCGGCCCGTCCGCGTAGGCGGCGAGCACCTCGCGGAACAGCCAGAACTTCTCCGTGGGGCGGCCGTACTCGTCGATCGGCGCGTCGTAGTCGTACGACGTCACCGTCGGCAAAAAATCCTGGTCCTGCAATGGACCGGACCGGTTGGCGCCCGCCCACCCGGCGAAGTTCGTCCCCCCGTGCGCCATATAGATGTTCACCGAGGCTCCGCACTCCAGGATCTCCCTCAGCGCGTCGGCGGCCTGCGCCGGATCCCGTACGACCGGCTCGGCACCCCAGTGCTCGAACCACCCGCACCAGAACTCCATGCACATCAGCGGTCCCTTCGGCTGATGGCGGCGCAGCACCTCGAACGCCTCCCGAGCACCCGATCCGAAGTTCACCGTGGTGAGCAGTCCCGGCACGGAGCCGCCGGTGAGCATGTGGTCCTCCGGCCCGTCGGAGGTGAACAGCGGCACCGTCACCCCGCGCTCCCGCAGCATCCCGGCCACCCGCTGCAGATAGACCCGATCGGTGCCGTAACTCCCGTACTCGTTCTCCGCCTGGACCATGATCACCGGGCCGCCGCGTCCGATCTGCCGCTGCACCACGTGCGGCAGCAGTGCCGTGAACCACCGCTCCACGGCACCCAGGTACTCCTCGTCACGGGTCCGCACCCGTCGCCCGAACCGCCCCGTCACCCAGGCCGGCAGACCACCGTTCTCCCACTCGGCACAGATGTACGGTCCCGGGCGGACGATCGCCCACAGCCCGGCCCGCTGCGCCGCGTCCAGGAACCGGCCCAGCGCCGCCACGTCCCGGAAGCGGCCGGGCCGCGGCTCATGGAGATTCCACGGCACATACGTCTCGACACAGTTGAGACCCATGGCGCGCAGCATGGACAGCCGGTGGTCCCACTGCGCCTCGTGGACCCGGAAATAGTGCAGCGCCCCCGACAGCAGCCGTACGGGCTTCCCGTCGAGCCGGAAGTGGTCGTCCCCCACGGTGAAGTCAGCCATCGTGCTCGTACTCTCCTGTGCATGCGGTCTCCCGGGGCCGCGCCGCCCAGGGATCGCACGACGGCACGCACCACGGAGCGGGCGAACCCGAGAGGAATGGTGCAACCAACCGTCGCCCCCTGGTGTGCGGCCGGTCCATGGACAAAGATCACTGCTGTTTGGACACAATTGTTCGGACACGAAATGTTCCGGCCAACGCAGAGAAAAAAGGGAGAGGAAGGAAAGCCGATGTACCACACCTGGATGCGCTTCTTCACTCCCAGCCCGCTCCACCACCGGCTGGGCCTCGTCTGCCTGGGCGTGGGGCTGCAGCACGGCGCACTGCCGACGGTCGGCCCGCGCACCCTGGACCACCATGTGGCCGTCGTCATCAACTCCGGCAGCGGCTGGTTCACGGGCTCCGAAGGCCGCCGGGTGCCCGTCATCGCGCCCAGCCTGATCTGGCTGACCCCCGGCACCCCGCACCACTACGGCGCCGATCCGGGCACCGGCTGGGACGAGAGCTTCGTCGACTTCACCGGCCCCGCCACCGCCACGTACACCGAGCTCGGTTACATCGAACCCGACCGCCCGCTCGTCCCGCTCGCCGACACGGCGGGCCCCCGCGCAGCAGTGGGGCGGATGGTACGCGCGGCGCGGCGCGGCAACCCGCTGCTGGAGGTCGAGACCGGCGCCGCCGTGCACGAACTCCTCGTCGCCCTGCGCCGGGCCCGCGCCGATGTCAGCCCCGACGGCGACCCGGTCCTGCAGGCCCTGGCCCGCGACGCCTTCCAGCCGCTCTCCATCGCCGAGCACGCGGCCCGGCACAGAATGACACCCGCCGAACTGCGCACGGCGGTACGGCGAGGCGCGGGCTGCAGCCCGAAGGACTACCTCCTCGGCATCCGACTCGGCCGTGCCAAGGAGCTCCTCGCCGCCACCGACCTGCCGGTCGCCGCGATCGCCCGACGTGTGGGCTACGACGACCCGGCGTACTTCTCGCGCCTCTTCGCCCGCCGGGTCGGCACCGCCCCGGTCCGGTTCCGCGATCAGCAGGGCCGCAGCGTCCCGGGCGGCTGGAGCGACCAGGTCCCGGACCCGGAACACCCACCGACGATCACCCCCCTGGGCCCGGCCGTCTGAGACCGACCGGCAATGGGAGGCGGCGTCGCGGTGCTGGGCACGCGCATCTGCGGCGTTGTCGTCGTCAACAACTCCCCATAGCCTTAAAGGCATGGGGGGACCCCCTTCGCGTTGCCTCCCTCCTCCGCCTTGCAGCTGCACGCACCCAGCACCACTCCTACTCCCACCCCCCATGTGCCGGTCGGTCTAAGCTCACTGACCATGACCACGAGGGACATCGACGAGTCCGTGAGCGCGGAACTGAACCGGCTGCGGCAGAGCATCGACAACATTGACGCCGCTGTTGTCCATATGCTCGCCGAGCGCTTCAAGTGCACTCAGCAGGTCGGCCACCTCAAGGCCGCCCACCAGCTCCCCCCTGCCGACCCGGCCCGCGAGAGCCGACAGATCGCCCGGCTGAGACAGCTGGCGGAGAGCGCGCATCTGGATCCGGCCTTCGCGGAGAAGCTGCTGAACTTCATCGTGGCGGAGGTGATCCGCCACCATGAACGGATCGCGGAGGAGTCAGCGACGAACGGGGACACCGGCGCCGGGCCGTGAACGGGGCCGAGGGCTATGGCGCGACCCCTACGACCCGCCGCCCCGCACCACGCGAGCGACCGACGCACGGTTCGGCAACCCCGTTCATCGCTTCGAACTACACGTCCTCCGCCGCCGCCGGCTCAAAGGCCCCACCGGGTCTGCCCACAGGTCCGCCCACACATCTGCCCACCGGGTCTGCCCACAGGTCCGCCCACACATCTGCCCACCAGGCCGACCCACCGCGCTTCCGCCGGGCTCCACACCGAGCCCCCGGCCCCGGCCCCGTAAGAACCCCGTAAGAGTCCGGCCGGGTTCGATCAGCCCTGGGAGAACCCGCCTGCGCCCCGCCCACGTCGTACGGCAGCATGGGCGCATGTCCGTACTGACGCGCGACGAAGCGCAGACCCGAGCCCAGTTCCTCGACGTACACCGGTACACGATCGACCTCGATCTGACCGGAGGGGAGGAGACCTTCGACTCCCGCACCGTCATCCAGTTCACCGCAGCCGCGGCCGGAGACACGTTCGTCGAGCTCAAGCCCGCCACCCTGCGCTCGATCAGCCTCGACGGACAGCCCCTCGACCCCGCCGACCTCGTCGAGAACCGCTTCCCGCTCACCGCCCTCACCGCCGGCACACACGAACTGCGCGTCGACGCCGCCATGCGCTACTCCCGCACCGGCGAAGGCATGCACCGCTTCACCGACCCGACCGACGGCGAAACGTACGTCTACACCCAGCTGTTCATGGAGGACGTCCAGCGCGTCTTCGCCGCGTTCGACCAGCCCGACCTCAAATCCGTCTTCGAGCTCACCGTCACCGCCCCCGAAGGCTGGACCGTCCTCGGCAACGGCATCGCCCAGCACCGGGAAGACGGCCGCTGGACCCTGGCCGCCACCCCGCTGATCTCCACCTACCTCGTCGCCGTCGCCGCGGGACCCTGGCACTCCGTGACCACCGAGCACGCCGGACTGCCCTTCGGCATCCACTGCCGCCGCTCCCTGGCCCCGTACCTCGACGCGGACGCCGACGAGATCCTCGACATCACCCGCGCCTGCTTCGACCGCTTCCACGAGAAGTTCGACGAGCCCTACCCCTTCGACTCCTACGACCAGGCCTTCGTCCCCGAGTTCAACGCGGGCGCCATGGAGAACCCCGGACTCGTCACCTTCCGCGACGAGTTCGTCTACCGCTCCGCCGTCACCGACACCGAGCGCCAGACCCGCGGCATGGTCATCGCCCACGAAATGGCCCACATGTGGTTCGGCGACCTCGTCACCCTCGCCTGGTGGGACGACATCTGGCTCAACGAGTCCTTCGCCGAATACATGGGCTACCAGACCCTCGCCGAGGCCACCCGCTTCACCGACACCTGGGTCGACTTCGGCGTCGCCCGCAAGGGCTGGGGCTACGACGCCGACCAGCGCCCCTCCACCCACCCCGTCGCCCCCGATCCCGCCGCCGTCCCCGACACCGCGTCCGCGATGCTCAACTTCGACGGCATCTCCTACGCCAAGGGCGCGTCCGCCCTGCGCCAACTCGTCGCCTGGCTCGGCGAGAAGGACTTCCTGGCCGGCATCAACACGCACTTCGCCCGCCACAAGTTCGCCAACGCCACCCTCGCCGACTTCATCGACAACCTCGCCTCGGCCACCGACCGCGACGTCCACGCCTGGGCCGACGCCTGGCTGCGCACCACCGGAGTCGACACCCTCACCTCCCGGGTCGAGGAGTCCGACGGCATGTGGTCCCTCACCGTCGACCGCGACGGCACCCGCCCCCACCGCATCGCCGTCGGCGCGTACGACCACGCCCCGGACGCCCACGTCGGCCCCGACCGCCTCGTGCTGCGCAACCGGTTCGAGATCGACGTCCCCCGGACCGGCACCGCCAAGGCGCTGTCCGGCCCACGCCCCGCCCTCGTCGTCCTCAACGACAGCGACCTCAGCTACGCCAAGGTCCGCCTCGACGCCAACTCCTGGGACACCGTCGTACGCTACCTGTCCGGCATCCCCGACGCGCTGACCCGCGCCGTCGTCTGGAACACCGCCCGCGACATGGTCCGCGACGGCGAACTCGCCCCCACCACCTACCTCGAAGCGGCCCGCGCACACCTCCCGCACGAGACCGACCTCGCCCTCGCCCAGGGCGTCCTCGCCTTCGCCGACACCCACATCGCCGACCGCTACCTCGCCCCCGAGAACCGCCCCGCAGCCCTCGCCACCCTCACCGCCCTGTGCCGCGACCTCATCCGCCGCACCGAGGACGGCCACAACCCCGGCCTGCGCCTCATCGCCGTACGCCACCTCATCGACGCCGCCACCCAGCCCGACACCATCCAGGACTGGCTCACCAACGGCACCGTCCCCGGCGGACCCGAACTCGACCCCGAACTGCGCTGGCGCATCCTCACCCGCCTCGCCGTCCTCGGCGCCACCGACGAGACCGCCATCGCCGCCGAACTCGAACAGGACCCCAGCGCCACCGGACAGGAAGGCGCCGCCCGCTGCCGGGCCGCCCTCCCCACCCCCGAGGCCAAGGCCGCCGCCTGGCGCGCCCTGTTCAACGACGACAGCCTCTCCAACTACCTCTTCACCGCCACCGCCCAGGGCTTCTGGCAGCCCGAACAGGCCGACCTCGTACGGGACTACGTGCCCCGCTACTACCCCGAGGCGACCCGGCTCGCCGCCCGCCGCGGCCCCGCCATCGCCGAAGCCGCCGGCCGCCACGCCTTCCCCGCGTACGCCGTCGACGCCGACAGCCTCCACCTCGGCGAACGGGCCCTGAACGACAAGGCCCTCACCCCGGCCCTGCGCCGCAAGCTCATCGACCAGACCGACGACCTGCGCCGCGCCCTCGCCGCACGCGACGCCCACTGACCCACGCCACCCCCAACCCCAGAACCACCCCCAACCCCAGAACCACCCACAACCCCAGAACCACCCACAACCCCAGAACCACCCACAACCACACACCGCACCACCCGTGCCCGGCGCTACCCCACCACACAGGGAGGCGCCGGGCACACCCATATCCGGCGCCACACCCATACCACCAGAACCCCCGACAACGAAAACCCGCGCTTTCCCACATCCCCCTTTCGAGTTCAGATCACCGAGCTCTGCGGCCGCACCCCCGAAAACCCGGACAAGCTGGCATGCCCACCCATGCCCACCCATCCGCACCCGAAGGACCCCCCCACCATGCCCACCCCGCCCCTCGCCGGATCCACCACCGGCCCCGCCGCCCTGCGCCCCCTCATCGACACCGTCCTCACCGCACTCCACGACGGCGCCCACCGACGCGACGGCCCCCTCCCCGCCGGCGGACCCGACGCCGTCACCCCCCGCATGCGCACCGCCACCCACCCCGTCATCCCCGACCACGGCACCGGCCCCCACGACGCCCTGCGCACCCTCGTCGGCGCCCTCGCCGAAGGCGCCGCAGACCCCGCACACCCACTCTGCGCAGCCCACCTCCACACCCCACCCCTCGCCCTCGCCACCGCCGCGGACCTCGCAGCCTCCGCCCTCAACCCCTCCATGGACTCCTGGGACCAGGCCCCCGCAGCCTCCGCCCTCGAAGCCGACATCACCGCCGCACTCGCCTCCGAGATCTACCCCCACCAGCCCTCACCCGACGCACTCGTCACCACCGGCGGCACCGAAGCCAACCAACTCGCCCTACTGCTCGCCCGCGAACGCAACGGCCCCGTACAGACCATCTGCGCCGCCAACGCCCACCACAGCATCACCCGCGCCGCCTGGCTCCTCGGACTCCCCGCACCCGTCGTCATCCCCGCCCCCTCAGGCGTCATGGACCTCGCCGCACTCGACGAAGCCCTCACCGAACTCCACCGTCCCCTGCTCGTCACCGCCACCGCGGGCACCACCGACACCGGCCAGATCGACCCACTCGCCGACATCGCCGACCTCTGCACCACCCGCGGCGCCGAACTCCACATCGACGCCGCCTACGGCGGACCCCTCCTCTTCAGCCCCACCCACCGAGGCAAGGTCCACGGCCTCGACCGCGCCCACAGCGTCACCCTCGACCTGCACAAACTCGGCTGGCAACCCGCATCCGCGAGCATCCTCGCCGTCCCCGACCGCAGCCACCTCGACGCACTCCACCACCGCGCCTCCTACCTCAACGCCGACGACGACACCGAAGCCGGCCTCCCCGACCTCCTCGGCCGCTCCCTGCGCACCACCCGCCGCCCCGACGCCCTGAAGATCGCCGTCACCCTCCAGGCCCTCGGCCGCACCGGACTCGCCGACCTCATCGACCGCACCGTCGCCGCCGCCCACCACCTCGCCGACCTCATCGCCAAAACCCCCACCCTCGACCTCTACGACCGCCCCACCATCAGCACCGTCCTCTTCCGCCCCACCGGCGCCGACGACCGCACCGTCGCCACCATCCGCCGCACCCTCCTCACCCGCGGCCACGCCGTACTCGGCCGCGCCCACACAGACGACCGCCTCTGGCTCAAAGCCACCCTCCTCAACCCCCACACCACCCCCGACGACCTCCGCACACTCCTCGACCTCGTCAACCACCTCTCCAACGACCTCGCGGAAGGCAGCACCCCCCGATGACCGACCGGCCCACCCCCGAGACCGACCAGCCACACGACCTCGTCGGCATCGGCATCGGCCCCTTCAACCTCTCCCTCGCCGCCCTCGCCCACGGCATCCCGGACAACCCCCGTCCCCTCGCCGCCGCCTTCTACGAACAGCGCCCCGCCTTCCACTGGCACCCCGGCCTCCTCATCGACGGGGCCAGCCTCCAAGTCCCTTTCCTCGCCGACCTCGTCACCCTCGCCGACCCCGCAAGCCCCTGGACCTTCCTCAACTACCTACGCAGCCGCGACCGGCTCTTCCCCTTCTACTTCGCCGAGCGCTTCCACATCCAGCGCGCCGAATACGACGCCTACTGTCGCTGGGTCAGCGACCAACTCCCCGGCCTCCACTTCAGCCACCAGGTCGACGCCGTCCGCTGGAACAACGAACGCGGCCTCTTCGAAGTCGACTTCACCCAACTCGACACCGACGGCGAAGCCGAAGCACTCGGCCGCGCCCACACCCGCCACATCGCCCTCGGAATCGGCACCGAGCCCTCCATCCCCGAACCCCTCAAACCCCTCGCCGAAGCCGAATCCGTCCCCGTCATCCACTCCGCCGACTATCTCCACCACCGGGAAACACTCCTCGACGCCCAACACATCACCGTCATCGGATCCGGACAGTCCGGCGCCGAAATCTTCCTCGACCTCCTACGCGCCCGCCCCGCAGGCCACGAAAGGCTCCACTGGATCGCCCGCACCCAGGCCTTCGCACCCATGGAGTACTCCAAACTCGGCCTGGAACACTTCACCCCCGACTACAGCCGCTACTTCCACGCCCTGCCCGAATCCGTACGCGACGAACTAGTCCCCCACCAATGGCAGCTCCACAAGGGCATCGACACCGACACCATCGCCGCCATCCACGACGAGCTCTACCGCCGCACCCTCCACGGCGGCTGGCCCGACGCCACCCTCACCCCCGGAGTCTCCGTACGCACCGCAGGACGCCTCGCCGACACCCGCATCGAACTCCACCTCGAACACACCCAGCAGAACACCCGCTCCCGCCTCACCACCGACGCCGTGGTCCTCGCCACCGGCTACCGCGAACGCTCCCTCGACCGCATCCTCACCGGCCTCGACCCCTACATGCGTCGCGACGCCTCCGCCCGCCCCCGCATCGACGACCGGTTCCGCCTCGTCCTCGACCCCACCGTCACCGGCAACGTCTACGTACAGAACGCCGAACGCCACACCCACGGCGTCGGCGCCCCCGACCTCGGACTCGCCGCCTGGCGCAGCGCCACCATCCTCAACAACCTCACCAACACCAACGCCTACCCCCTCCCACAACGCACCGCCTTCACCACCTTCGGCCTCACCCCCCAAGCCCCACCCGTCCCCAACCAGAACCCCGACCTCATCCCCCTCGCCCAAGGCAACTGACACCCGCCCCCCCACACACACAGAAGACGGCCGCCCCCTCCACAAGGAGAGGACGGCCGCCCACCCACACCAGTACACCCCCAGGGGCAACCGCCTAGAACACCGGCGTACCGTCCCGCGTCAGCCGCCAGTCCACCGAAGCGAACTGCGCACCGTCCACCGAACCCTTCGCCTGCACCCAGGAGATGATCGTGTTACGGATCTCCTCCGAGTTCGCCCACACCTGCTTGGCACCCGCCACATGCGGGAAATTGCCACCGCCGCCCGCCCGGTAGTTGTTCACCGCCAGCACGAACTGCGCCGCCGGATCGATCGGCTCGCCCTCGAACGACAGATTCACGATCCGCGAACCGCTCGGCTTCGCGATGTCGATCTCGTACGTCAGACCCGACACCGCGTCGTAGTTGTAGTCCGGGGTGTTGTCCGCGTTCGTCAGCTTCGCCGTGTCCACCGGAACGCCGGCCGCCGTCTGCACGTAGTACCGGGCCGAGAACTCCAGATAGTCCTTGACCTGCGCACCGGTCAGCAGCCGCGCCTCAAGGGTGTTCTCGAACGGGTAGAGCCCCGCCGCGTCCTTCAGCGTCACATTCCCGGCCGGAATCTGCGCCGTACGCGAGAAACAGGACGCCTGCGAGAGAACGGGAAGCGCCGCGTACGCACCACCCGCCAGCGCCGCCTTCACCGTCTCCGCCTGGACGACATTGATCAGATCGATGATCGGCTCGTCCTTCCAGGCCGCCTCCGCCGTCGTCATCGCCGCCGTGGACGTGCCGATGACCTGATTGACGTACGCCACGACCTTCTTGTGCTCATCCACGAGAAGCTTCTTGATCTCCGGGTCCTCGTCCACGGTGTTGGAGTTCAGCACCTGCGAACCCGCCTTCTCCACCACCCAACGGCCCTTCTCCCACACCAGATCGAAGTCGAACAGCGTCAGCCGCTGCCCCCACTTCAACGGCTCGGAGAGCACCACCTTCTTGCCGGTCCGCTTGTTCTCCACGAAGTACTCGGGGATTTCCTGATGCGCATGCCCGACCAGAATCGCGTCAATACCCGGAACCTGCTCGGCCACCAGACCCGCAGCGTTCTCGACATACGGAATCTGATCACCCCACGACGAGGTACCACTGTGGCCCGAGTGCGCCGAGACGATCACGACATCCGCACCCATGGAACGCAGCCGCGGCACGAACTTCGCCGCCTGCTCCTCCAGACCGGGGAACACCATCTTCCCGCTGACGTTCGCCTTGTCCCAGATGGCGATGCCCGGGTTGGTCAGACCGAGGATCGCGACCTTCACATCCCGACCGTGCGGGGTACGCAGCCTCTTGATGAAATACGGGGCGAACGCCGGCCGCAGCGTCTTCGCGTCCAGCGCGTTCGCACCCAGCAGCGGGAAGTCGCACTGCTCCTCGAACTTCCGCAGCACCGGGATGCCGTAGTTGAACTCGTGGTTGCCGAGCGCCGCGGCGTCATAGCCGATCGCGTTCATCGCCTGCGCCATCGGGTGCACCGGGCCGCGCTTCGCCGTGATCGGATCGACCCTGGCGTAGTAGTACGACAACTGGGTGCCCTGGATCGTGTCACCCGCATCGATCAGCAGGGTGTTGTGGCGGCCCTTCTCACGGCGCACCTGGTCCACAAGGGTGGAGATCTTCGCCAGGCCGACGTCGTTGTGGGCCTTGTCGTCGAACTCCTTGTCCGTGAAGTAGTCCCAGTTGAAGACGTTCCCGTGCAGATCGGTGGTCCCCATCACGGTGAACGAGTACCGCTTCGACGGACGTCCGTGACCGTGCCCATGGCCAGGATCATGGGCCGCGGCAGGCACGGCGGAGCCACCAGCGATCGCCACACCGGCACCGGCAGCCGCCGATGTGCCCAGGAACGTCCTACGGTTCAGCGGCATTTGTTCTCCCACATCTCAGTTCTCGCAGTACACAACGCGCGTAGATGATGACCCAGGAGACACACCCGGCAAAACCCCTTACGGGTTTCGATCTGATGACCACCCGTTGTCGTACCCGGATGCGAGGGTGAACCCATGACCGACATCCCGCCGCCCTACGGCACCCCCGACCACCCCCGCGTCGCCGTCCGGGGCGAGGCCCGCCTCGAAGTCGACCCCGAGACCGCCCGCATCGGCATCACCGTCAGCGCCCGCGGAAAAGACCGCCGCACCGCCCTCGAAGACCTCACCCGCCGCAACAACCACGTCCTCGAACTGGCACGGTCCTACGGACAAGCGGTCGAAAAACTCGAAACCGGCGCATTCTCCATCACCCCCGAACTCACCCAACGCGGCCGCGACGAAAAAATCCGCGCCTACCACGGCCGCGTCCATGTCACCGCCGTGCTCGGCGACTTCACCGCACTGGGCGAATTCACCACCCGCGTCGCCGACCTCGACATGACGCGCGTCAACGGCCCCTGGTGGGGCCTGCGCCCCGACTCACCCGCCCACGCGAACGCCCGCCGCCAAGCCGTACGCGAAGCCGTCCAACGCGCCCGAGAATATGCCGACGCCCTCGGCGCCCACCTCACCGCCCTGGTCGAACTCGCCGACCTCGGCGCGGAGAACGCCGCCCCGGCCATAGCCATGCCCGCCCCACCCGGGGGCGTCCGAGGCCGCGCGGCCTACGGCGGAGCAGCGGCCGAACCCGCCCCGGCCCTCGACCTCGAACCGCAACGCCAGACCGTCTACGCCCAGGTGAACGCCCGCTTCACCATGTCACCGCCAAAACTATGAAGAGAATGCTCATCCGAGCATCCCGCCGCACAATTCAACACTTGTCAATAACCCTTCACCCAAAGGTTGTTGGGTCGCCATGCGCGGCAGAATTGCTACCGGTAGGTAAGGTCTAGGGTCAAACCATGCGCCGAGCAAAAATCGTTTGCACCCTGGGCCCCGCCACCGACACATACGACCAGATCAAGGCATTGGTCGAAGCGGGAATGGACATCGCCCGCCTCAACCTCAGCCACGGCACCTACGCCGAACACGAAGAGCGATACCGCCATGTACGCAAGGCCTCCGACGAGAGCGGACACAGCGTCGGGATCCTCGCCGACCTTCAAGGCCCGAAAATCCGCCTCGGACGCTTCCGCGAAGGCCCCGTACTCCTTGAACGCGGCGACACCTTCACCATCACCGTCGAACCCATGGAAGGCGACCGCCACACCTGCGGCACCACCTACGACGGCCTCGCCGCCGACGTCACCACCGGCGAACGCATCCTCGTCGACGACGGCCGCGTCACCCTCGACGTCACCGAGGTGGACGGCCCCCGCGTCCACACCACCGTCATCGAGGGCGGCATGGTCTCCGACCACAAAGGCCTCAACCTCCCCGGCGTCGCAGTCTCCGTCCCCGCCCTCTCCGAGAAGGACATCGAAGACCTCCGCTGGGCCCTGCGCACCGGCGCCGACGTCATCGCCCTCTCCTTCGTACGCAGCGGACGCGACATCGAGGACGTCCACCGCATCATGGACGAGGAGGGCCGCCGCCTCCCCGTCATCGCCAAGGTCGAGAAGCCCCAGGCTGTCGAGAACATCGACGGCATCGTCGCCGCCTTCGACGGCATCATGGTCGCCCGCGGCGACCTCGGCGTCGAAATGCCCCTGGAGCAGGTGCCGATCGTCCAGAAGCGCGCGATCAAACTTGCCAAGCGCAACGCCAAGCCGGTCATCGTCGCCACCCAGATGCTCGACTCGATGATCGACAACTCCCGCCCCACCCGCGCCGAAGCCTCCGACGTCGCCAACGCGGTCATCGACGGCACGGACGCGGTGATGCTCTCCGGCGAGACCAGCGTGGGCAAGTACCCCATCGAGACGGTCCGCACGATGTCCCGCATCGTCGAAGCCGCCGAGGAGGACATCCTCGCCAAGGGCCTCCCGCCCCTGAACGACCGCAACAAGCCCCGCACCCAGGGCGGCGCGGTGGCCCGCGCGGCGGCCGAGATGGGCGACTTCCTGGGCGCCAAGTTCCTGGTCGCCTTCACCCAGAGCGGCGACACGGTCAGGCGCCTGTCCCGCTACCGCTCACCCATCCCGCTCCTGGCCTTCACCCCGGCCCCGGCCACCCGCTCCCAGCTGAACCTCACCTGGGGCGTCGAGACTTTCCTCGGCCCGCAAGTGGATTCGACGGACGCGATGGTGGCCCAGGTCGACGAGGAGCTGTTGAAGATCGGCCGCTGCGAGAAGGGCGACATCGTGGTCATCACGGCGGGCTCCCCGCCGGGAGTCCCGGGCTCGACGAACCTGGTCCGGGTGCACCACATCGGCGAGGACGACAGTCCGAAGTAGGCCGGTCGTCAGTACTTCGGCCCGACATGGGCGTCCATGAGAGCGACGGACGCCCGTCGGGCGACGGAGACGTTCCTTGAGTTGGCCATCCTCCATTCGACTCCCACGAGGTCGAGGGCTGCGGTGAAGAGTCCAATGATGTCGGCAGACAGGTTGGTGAAGAAGTAGCGGGGATACTCGTAGCGCCGCAGCTCCCCGTTGACACGGCGAGTGGTCCAGTTGATGATTCGGCATCCGTCCGAGTGAATGAGCCCGCGAATGAACTCCCACGGATAGTCGTCGACGACTTTCTGCTGCCACGCTTCGAGAGCGATCTCACGCTCATGCTTCTTGCCGGGGCCGTGCTGCGGGAAGAAGCACGGCCAGTGCTTGCTGTGGCAGGTGACGTACTGGCATCCCTGTCGCTGGACGCGGAACACCTTGTTCCCCGGACGTGCGATCTGCATGGCGTCGGCACAGGCATCAATGAGCCCTGGCCAGGCATCGGCGCAGGCAATGCGGAGGAAGTACACACCTCGTCTCGCTAGGCTGATGCAGCCATCACCCAGATAGAGACCGAGCAAGTAGGCGTATGCAGCGGGGTCTTCGGGATCGCCCTGCCGGTCGTGGCACCTTGGACAGTCCGCAGCGCGGTTCCGGCCGAGAGGTTCTATTCGTGTTTGCCATGAACGGATGGCGGCGCGGGAGACGCCGGTCTGCTTACTTACGGAGTTCTGGCTGAAGCCCTGGCCCAGGAGTGACAGAGCATGCTTGCGCATTTCTAGGTCGTACACACGGCCGAGCCTGGCTGAATCATGGTTCTTGGGAGATGGAACCGTGAAGCGATGACACGATCAAGTGAAGTGTTACCGCTTCCCTTGCGACCTTGGAATCCAAGGAAAAGTGCCCCAGGTGGGATTCGAACCCACACTTTCGGCTGTTTGAGAGCCGCCTCTCTAACCAGTTGGAGTACTGGGGCCTTAGAAAGGATGGGCAACGAGTGCCCTACGTAGTGACACCTTATCGTAGCTAGGTAGGCTCGTGGCAGCAGTACCCCTGCATTGATCAAGGAGCCCCGTGACCACGCCAGAGTCGCCCCAGCCCGCAGCCGACGACGACAAGTCGCACGTTCCGCCGCTGACGACCCGCGTCGTCATCGCCGAGGACGAGGCGCTCATCCGTCTCGACCTCAAAGAGATGCTGGAGGAAGAGGGCTACGCGGTCGTCGGTGAGGCCGGCGACGGGCAGAAGGCAGTCGAGCTCGCCCGGGAGCACCGGCCGGACCTGGTCATCCTCGATGTGAAGATGCCGATCCTGGATGGGATCTCCGCCGCTGAGAAGATTGCCGAGGAGTCCATCGCGCCGGTCCTGATGCTCACCGCGTTCTCGCAGCGCGATCTCGTGGAGCGGGCGCGGGACGCCGGGGCGATGGCGTATCTGGTGAAGCCGTTCAGCAAGAGCGATGTGGTGCCGGCCATCGAGATGGCGGTGTCGCGGTTCGCGGAGCTGAAGGCGCTGGAGTCGGAGGTCGCCGACCTTGCCCAGCGGCTGGAGACGCGGAAGCTGGTTGACCGGGCGAAGAGCATTCTGCAGACGGATTACGGGCTGTCGGAGCCGGCCGCGTTCCGTTGGATCCAGAAGACGTCGATGGACCGTCGGCTGTCGATGCAGCAGCTTGCCGAGGCGTTGATCGAGGACGCTGAGGAGAAGAAGCGGGCGGCGAAGGATGGCGAGCAGTAGCCGCGCGCTCAGCCGCGAGAGGCCCGCACCCCGGATTGATCCGGGGTGCGGGCCTTTTTCGTCCGTACGTCGAGTGTGTCAGTCCTCGCCGAGGTAGGCCTTGCGGACGGACTCGTCGTGGAGGAGGTCCGCGCCGGTGCCGGAGAGGACGATCTTGCCGACCTCCATGACGTGGCCGTGGTCCGCGAGGGAGAGTGCGGCCTGGGCGTTCTGCTCGACGAGCAGGATGGTGGTGCCTTGCGCCTTGAGTTCGACGATGGTCTCCATGATCTTCTGCATCATGATCGGGGAGAGGCCCATGGAGGGTTCGTCGAGCATCAGGAGCTTGGGCTGGCACATCAGGGCCCTACCCATGGCGAGCATCTGCTGTTCGCCGCCCGAGAGGGTTCCGGCAGCCTGCTTCCGGCGTTCTCCGAGGATGGGGAAGAGGTCGTAGGCGCGCTGGATGTCCTTCTCGATGCCTGCCTTGTCGTTGCGGAGGTAGGCGCCGAGCTGGAGGTTCTCGGTGATCGTCAGCCGGGGGAAGATGTGGCGTCCCTCGGGGGAGTGGGCGAGACCCAAGGAGACGATCTTGTGGGCCGGGATGTTGTTGAGTGGTTTGCCGTCGAAGAGGATATTGCCGCCGACGGGCTTGAGGAGCCCGGAGAGGGTGCGCAGGGTGGTGGTCTTGCCGGCGCCGTTGGTGCCGATGAGGGTAACGACCTGGCCGGCTTCGACGGTGAAGGAGATGCCCTTGACGGCTTCGATCTTGCCGTAGGTGACGCGGAGGTCCTCGACCTCTAGCAGTGCGGTCATCGGGCGTCCTCCTCTTCGGTGCCGGTGGTGCTGTGGGTTTCGGTGGTGCTGTCGGCGTCTGCGGTGCCGGTGGTGTCGGCCGTCTTGGTGGCGATGGCTTCCGCGGCTTCGACCTCGGCGAGTTCTTCGGCGCCGGGGGCGCCTTCGAAGGGGGTGCCGAGGTAGGCGGCGACGACGCGTTCGTCGCTCTGGACGATGTCGGAGGTGCCTTCGACGAGCTTTTCGCCCTGGACGAGGACGGCGACGCGGTCGCACAGGTTGAAGATGAACCGCATGTCGTGCTCGATGACGAGGACGGCGATGCCCTGGTCACGGATGGCGAAGATGAGTTCTTCGGTGACGCGGGTTTCCTGCGGGTTCATGCCGGCGGTGGGCTCGTCGAGGAGCAGGAGTCCGGGGTCGCTGGCCAGTGCGCGGGCGATTTCCAGCTTGCGCTGGTCTCCGTAGGGGAGGTTGCGTGCGAGGTGGTCGGCCTTGTCCGCCAGGCCGATGAACTCCAGGAGTTCCATGGCGCGTTCGCGGCTGGCGTTCTCGGCCCTGGTGAAGCCGGGGAGGCGCAGGAGGGCGGACCAGAGGCCTTCCTTGGTCCTGGTGTGGCGTCCGACGAGGACGTTTTCCAGGACGGTCATGTTGGCGAAGAGCCGGATGTTCTGGAAGGTGCGGGCGATGCCTGCCTGGGTGACGAGGTGGGGCTTGGGCGGCAGGACGGTGCCCTTGTAGCTGACCTTGCCCTCGGTGGGGACGTACAGGCCGGTGAGGCAGTTGAAGAAGGTGGTCTTGCCGGCACCGTTGGGGCCGATGAGGCCGACGATCTCGCCCGCGTTGACGGTGAGGTCGACGTTGCGTACGGCGGTGAGGCCGCCGAAGCGCATGGTGACGCCGTTTGCGTCGAGGACGGTGGTGGCGGTCTTCGTGGTGGTGGTCATGGTGGTCACGCCCCCGCCTTGGCGATGCCGACGCCGGTCTCTTCGGACTGTCGTGGCTCCGGTACGTCGAGCTGGTCGGTCTCGTGGAATTCGAGCTGCTTCCTGCGGTCGGCGACCAGGCCTTCGGGACGCAGGCGCATCAGGAGGATGAGTGCGACGCCGAAGAGGAAGAGCTGGTAGTCCTGCATGAACTGCAGCTTGGCCGGGATGAGGTAGAGCAGTGCGGCGCCGACGAGGGGGCCGCTGAGGGTTCCCATGCCGCCGAGGATGACGGCGGCGAGGAGGAACGCGGAGTTGGGTGGTACGGAGCCGGCGAACTGGTACTGCTCGGGCGTCACCGTGTAGTTGACGTGTGCCTGGACGGTTCCGGCGAGGCCGGCGAGGGTGGCGCCGAGGGCGAAGGCGAGCAGTTTGAGCCGGAAGGCGTTGATGCCCATGGCGGTGGCCGCGGTTTCGTCCTCGCGGATGGCGACCCAGGCGCGGCCGATGCGGGATTCTCCGGAGCGGCGGAAGACGAGGACGACGACGGCGGTGAAGACGAGCATCAGCAGGTAGTAGTTGGCGGACCTGCCGAGGGTGAAGCCGAGGATGTCGTGCTTGAGCCCGAAATCGAATCCGAAGAAGTTGAGGTCGGGGATGCTGGGGATGCCCTGGGAGCCGTTGGTGAGGTCGGGGCCGCTGTTGCCGTTGAGGTTGTTCACGGTGAGGCGGAAGATTTCACCGAAGCCGAGGGTGACGATGGCCAGGTAGTCGCCGCGCAGTCGCAGGGTGGGGGCGCCGATGAGGACGCCGAAGACGAGCGAGGCTCCGGCGCCGGTCAGGACGGCGGCCCAGAAGGGGAATTCGACGCCGATGGCCGACATGGTGGAGCCGGAGACCAGGGCGGCGGCGTAGGCGCCGACGCCGAGGAAGGCGACGTATCCGAGGTCGAGGAGGCCGGCGAGGCCGACGACGACGTTGAGGCCGAGTGCCACGGTGCCGAAGATGAGGATGTTGGCGCCGATGAGCGCGTATTGCTCCTTCTGCTGGGTGAACGGGAAGCAGAAGGCTGCGACGAGGGCGGCGGCGAGGGTGATGTTGCGGTGCTTGGCGGTGAGCGCGGTGAGGCGGGAGACGAGTCCGGCTCGGTGGAGGGCGGTGAAGGTGAAGCCGGCGGTGATGAGGAAGCCGATGAAGAGTTCGGTGTAGTCGGTGTCGATGCCGTAGCTGAAGACGTAGAGGCCGATGCCGAACGACACGACGATGATGAGGATTTCGGCCCAGTCGGGGAGTGCGTTGGCGCGGGGGGCCGACGGGGCCCTGAGGCTGTTGCGGAAGCGCTGCCAGGCGCCGGCTGCGGTGGTGCCGGAGATGGGCTGGTCGCTGGGGAGTCCGAGTGCGGCGATGGCGGCGATGAGTGTGCCGATGCCGCTGACCCAGGCGCCGGGCTCCAGGTTGACGATGCCGCCGAGGTCGTACGCGATGGCGCCGATGGTGTAGCCGGTGGTGCCGAGGGTGCCGAGCGCCAGGAGGCGGACAGGGCTGTTGGTGCCGCCGGGGGTGAGCCAGCCGAGGCCTCGGATGCCGTATCCGGACAGCGCGAGGAGCAGGGTGAGTGCGGCGCTGATGAGGGTGAGGACCTGGAGGCCGCCGGGGTAGCCGGTGACGGTGAGGTCGCCGGGGAATTCGCTGGTCCAGGTCCAGGCGAGGAAGGTGCCGGCGAGTGCGACGGCAGCGCCTGCGAGGGTGCCGATGCGGGCTGCGGCTGCGGGGATCGCGAGGAAGGGGGCGGCCCCGGGCGCGGTGGTGTGGTTGGTGGTCATCCGTATCACGCCCGATCCGCGACGCGTTCGCCGAGCAGACCCTGGGGCCGGATCAGCAGGACGACGATGAGGAGGACGAAGGCCCATACGTCCTTCCAGGCGCCGCCGCCGAAGAGTTCCATGCCGGGGACGTCGTTCATGTAGCCGGTGGCGAGGGATTCGGCGATGCCGAGTACGATGCCGCCGAGCATGGCGCCGTAGATGTTGCCGATGCCGCCGAGTACGGCTGCGGTGAAGGCTTTGAGGCCCATGAGGAAGCCCATTCGGAAGCCGATCGTGCCCTGCTTGAGTCCGTAGGCGACGGCGGCGATGGCGGCGAACGCGGCACCGATGGCGAAGGCCATGACGATGATGCGGTCGGTGTTGATGCCCATGAGCTTTGCGGTGTCGGGGTCCTGGCTGGTGGCTTGCATGCCGCGGCCGGAGCGGGTCTTGGAGACGAAGAGGCCGAGGGCGATCATGCAGAGGGGGGCGGTGATGAGGACGAAGAGGTCACCGCGCTGGATGTGGGCGCCGAAGATGTCGATCGCTTCGCCCTTGAACTGGGGGAAGGAGCGGTCCTTCTTGGCGTCGGGGTACCACTTCCAGATGGCCTGCTGGAGTGCGAGGGAGAGGCCGATCGCGGTGATCAGCGGGGCCAGCCGGGGGGCGTTGCGCAGGGGCCGGTAGGCGAAGCGTTCGGCGGCCGCGCTGACGGCGACGGAGCATACGACGCCGCCGATGATCATGAGTGGGACGGTGGCGAGGAGGGAGACGTCGGCCGGCATCCAGAGGGACACGGTGAGAGCTCCGAAGCCTCCGATCATGAAGATCTCGCCGTGGGCGAAGTTGATGAGCTGGATGATTCCGTAGACCATCGTGTAGCCGATCGCGATGAGTCCGTACATCGCGCCGAGGATGAGTCCATTGGCCAGCTGTTGCGGCAGTTCGTTCACCGCAGGGCCTCCGTGGAGTGGTTCGGATATGGCACCGCGCGGGAGCGCTGGTAGCGCTCCCGCGCGGTCTGGTGTCAGTCAGTGCGTTGGCCGGGAGGGCCCTGTTGGGGTCAGGGCTTGTAGACCTCGCTGAGCTTGGACGTCCACGTGCCGCCGTCGACCTGGTAGGCGGTCATCATGGTGTTGGTGGTGTCGCCGTACTCGTCGAAGGAGACGGGGCCGGTGACGCCGTCGAACTTGACCTTGGCCATGGCGTCGAGGACCTTGGCGCGGGCGTCGTCGCCGCTGGGGAGCTTGCCGCCGTTGTCGGCGACGGCGATCTTGACTGCCTCGATGATCGCCCAGGTGGCGTCGTAGGTGCCGCCGCCGTATGCCTCGTAGGCGTCCTTGTATCCGGCGGTCTTGTAGTCCGCGATGAACTTCTTGGCGGAGTCGAGCTCCTCGACGGGCTTGCCGACGGAGGTGGCGAAGTCGCCCTGGGCCTTCTTGTTGAGCTTGATGAAGTCGGCGCTGTACATGCCGTCGCCGCCCATGAGGGGGATCTGGACGCTGTCCTTGAGCTGCTGGCTCAGGGGCGCGCCGGCGGGGTACTCGCCGCCGTAGTAGACGGCCTTGGCGCCGGACTTCTTGACCTTGGTGACGACGGCGTTGAAGTCGCGGTCGTCGGGGTTGACGTGGTCGGAGCCGACGATCTTGCCGCCGAGGGTGGTGAAGGTGTTCTTGAAGGAGGCGGCGAGACCGGCGCCGTAGGGCTTCTGGTCGTCGATGAGGTAGACCTGCTTGATTTTCGCTTCGTTGAAGAGGTATTTCGCGGCGAAGGCGCCCTGGATCTGGTCCGTGGTGGCGGTGCGGAAGTAGGTCTTGTAGGGGCGCTTCTTGTCGCCGGTCTGCCAGTTCTCGCCCTGGGTCAGCTCGGTGCCGGTGTTGGCGGGGGAGACCTGGGTGAGGCCGGCGTCGTTGAGCGGCTTCTGCATCGACTGGGAGACGCCGGTGTTCAGGGGGCCGACGACGCCGAGGACGGTGTCGTCGTCGATGAATTTCTGGGCGTTCTGCTGGCCGACGGAGGGCTGTGCCTGGTCGTCGAGCGGCTTGACTTCGAACGTGATGCCGGGGACGGTCTTTTCCTTGTTCGCCGTCTTGGCGGCGAGGTCCGCGGAGTTCTTGATGCCGAGACCGAGGGCGGACAGGTCGCCGGTGATGGGCGCGTCGACGCCGATGACGACGGTCTGGGTGTCGCCGCTGCTGCTCTTGTTGCTGTCGTCGCGCGACCCGCAGGCGGTGAGTGTCAGTGCTCCTGTGGTGAGCACTGTGGTGAGGATGAGCAAAGAACGGTGTCGCACGAAAGGTCCTTTCCCTGGCGCGGCCTCCTCTGCTTGAGGTGCCGTGTCGTTCGCCGGGCCGTACTGGTTGGTACAGGGCCGTGCTGCAGAGGCGCCCGGCGGCGCGGTGACTGGCGGTGACTCTAGGCGCAGGTGTGGGGGTCCGGGATGGGTCAGCCGCAGGATGTGACTGTCTTGTTATGCCCTTGAGCAAGGCTTGAGGTGGCTGTGCGGACATGTACGGCTTTTTGCTGGTCGGTGAAAGTGGCCGCATGGTGAGAACTCGCAGCTCTGCTAAGGGGCTTGAGCTGATCTTGCTGCTGTCGCGCGGCGAGGCCGCATGAGGGCGCGACGACCGCCCGGCGCCTGCGGGGCCGGGTCCGGAGTGCTGTGCGGGGTTGTTTGCGCCTGGCCCGCTTGTTACGCAGTGTTACATCGGGGGTGACGTGGTCGACGCGGTGTTGTGTGCAGGGTGCGTGTCGGGTTTGATCGGTGGTGCCGAGTGGGCCACGCAACGGGCTTTGTAGTCAAGGGTGTTGACCGGCTCAGTTGCTCAGTAACGCCTTGTGCGTGGGTGGTTGTGGGCTGGGAATGGCGCTGCCCGGCCGGAATGCGGTCCGGCCGGGCAGTGGTGTCGAGGGTGTTGTGCGGTGTGCTCCGGGCGGTCAGGCGATGCCGGTCTGCGGTGCGTCGCGGAGCATGCAGGTGAGGCGGGCGGTGCAGACCCGCTTGTCCTGTTCGTCGGTGATGACGATCTCGTACGTGGCGGTGGAGCGGCCGCGGTGTACGGGGGTGGCGACGCCCGTGACGAGTCCGCTGCGTACCCCTCGGTGGTGGGTGCAGTTCAGGTCGACGCCGACGGCGAGCTTGGTGGTGCCGCCGTGGAGCATGGAGCCGACGGAGCCGAGGGTCTCGGCGAGTACGGCGGAGGCGCCGCCGTGGAGCAGTCCGTACGGCTGGGTGTTGCCCTCGACGGGCATGGTGCCGACGACGCGGTCCGCGGAGGCTTCGACGATCGTGACGCCCATTCGCTCGCCGAGGTGGCCGGCGGAGAAGAGTGCGGGCAGGTCGATGCCGAGTGCGGCGTACTCGTCGATGATCTCCTGGGGGAACTTGGGTGTGGTGTGCTCGCCCATGGGGTCCGGCTCCGATCGTCTGCGGTGGTTCATAGCTTTATTGCTGTGTGCATCGTTCTTATCAGACGACTGAGCGAACGCTTAGTGGGTTGTGGTGCGGATTACCTCTGGGCGGTCCGCCCCTGAGTGTTCTGCCCCTGAGTGTTCTGCCCCTGGGTGTTCTGCCCCTGGATGTTCTCGAAGCGCACGACGACGGACTTGCTGGCGGGGGTGTTGCTGGTGTCTGCGGTGGAGCCGAGGGGGACCAGCACATTGGTCTCCGGGTAGTAGGCGGCGGCGCAGCCCCGGGCGGTCGGGTAGTGCACGATGCGGAAGCCGGGTGCCCGGCGCTCCACGCCGTCCTTCCATTCGCTGACGAGGTCGGTGTAGGCGCCGTCGGCCAGGCCGAGGGCGCGGGCGTCGTCGGGGTTGACCAGGACGACGCGGCGGCCGCCCTTGATGCCGCGGTAGCGGTCGTCGAGGCCGTAGATCGTGGTGTTGTACTGGTCGTGCGAGCGCAGGGTCTGCAACAGCAGCCTGCCTTCGGGGAGCTGGGGGTATTCGACGGGTGCGGCGGTGAAGTTGGCCCTGCCGGTCGCGGTGGGGAAGCGGCGCTCGTCGCGCGGGGCGTGCGGGAGGGTGAAACCGCCGGGGCGTGCGACGCGGGCGTTGAAGTTCTCGAAGCCGGGGACGACGCGGGAGATGCGGTCGCGGATCGTCGCGTAGTCCTTCTCGAAATCCTCCCAGGGGGTGGCCGATCCGGGGCCGAGGACGGCGCGGGCGAGGCGGGCGACGATGGCGGGCTCGGACAGCAGATGGGGGCTCGCCGGGGTGAGGTTGCCGCGCGAGGCGTGGACCATGCTCATGGAGTCCTCGACCGTGACGAACTGCTTGCCGCTCGCCTGGACGTCCTTGTCGGTGCGGCCCAGCGTCGGCAGGATCAGCGCACGGGTGCCGGTCACGGCGTGTGAGCGGTTGAGCTTGGTGGAGACATGGACGGTGAGGCGGGCGCGGCGCATCGCGGCCTCGGTGACCTCCGTGTCGGGGGTGGCCGCGACGAAGTTGCCGCCCATGGCGAAGAAGACCTTGGCGTCGCCGTCGCGCAGGGCCTGGATGGAGCGGACGACGTCGTAGCCGTGGTGGCGCGGTGAGGTGATCGAGAATTCCTTGTCGAGCGCGTCGAGGAATTCGGGTGCGGGCCGTTCGAAGATGCCCATGGTGCGGTCGCCCTGGACATTGGAGTGGCCGCGCACGGGGCAGACTCCGGCGCCGGGGCGGCCGATGTTGCCTCGCAGCAGAAGGAAGTTGACGACTTCGCGGATGGTCGGCACGGAGTGCTTGTGCTGGGTGAGGCCCATGGCCCAGCACACGATGGTGCGCTTCGAGGCGAGGACCATCGCGAGGGCCTCTTCGATGGCGCTGCGGTCGAGGCCGGTGGCGGTGAGGGTCTGCTCCCAGTCGGCTTCGCGGGCCGCGGCCACGAACTCTTCGTAACCATGGGTGTGTTCTTGTACGAAGGCTTCGTCGACGGCGCCCTCGGTCTGAAGGATCATCTTGTTGAGGAGTCGGAAGAGGGCCTGGTCGCCGCCGATACGGATCTGCAGGAAGAGATCGTTGAGCGTGGCGCCCTTGACCATGCCGAGCGGGGTCTGCGGGTTCTTGAACCGCTCCAGGCCGGCCTCGGGCAGCGGGTTCACCGAAATGATCTTCGCGCCTGCGGACTTGGCTTTCTCCAGGGCCGAGAGCATCCGGGGATGGTTGGTGCCGGGATTCTGTCCGGCGACGATGATCAGGTCCGCCCGGTGAAGGTCTTCGAGGGAGACGCTGCCCTTGCCGATGCCGATGGTCTCCGTCAGCGCGGAGCCGGAGGACTCGTGGCACATGTTGGAGCAGTCGGGGAGGTTGTTCGTGCCGAATTCGCGGGCGAACAGCTGGAGCAGGAACGCCGCCTCGTTGCTGGTGCGCCCCGAGGTGTAGAAGAGGGCCTCGTCGGGGGAGGCGAGCGCGCCCAGCTCCTCGGCGATGATGCCGAAGGCTCGCTCCCAGGTCACCGCCTCGTACCGCTCGGCGCCCTCGGGGAGGTACATCGGCTGGGTGATCCGGCCCTGCTGGCCCAGCCAGTACCCACTGCGTGACGCGAGATCGGCGACCGGGTGCGCGGCGAAGAAATCGGGGGTGACACGGCGCAGCGTCGCCTCCTCGGCGACGGCCTTGGCGCCGTTCTCGCAGAATTCCGCCGTGTGCCGTTTGTCGCTCTCGGGCCAGGCGCAGCCGGGGCAGTCGAAGCCGTTCTTCTGGTTGACCTTGAGGAGGGTCTGCGCGGTGCGTCGCACGCCCATCTGCTGCTGGGCGATGAGCAGGCTGTGGGCGACGGCCGGCAGTCCGGCGGCGGCGTGCTGCGCCGCCTCGACCCGCGGCGCGTCCTGGACCGGGTCACCTGCGGGCGGCTTCGTGGCCATGGTGCGCTCCCCTCTGAGCCGACTGCGAACCTGCGCAGTGCGCTGTGCGCATTGATGCTTTACGTGTTCCCCCGATCCTGTCACGCGGCACCGGCAGAGTGCCCGGCGAGCCAGGCCCGGTCGGGATTGTCAGCGGTCCGTGGCAGGATCGGGGGCGTGGCTGAGACGGCATCGAAGAAGACGGCAGACAACCGACCGCGCCTGCTCCTGATGGACGGGCACTCCCTGGCGTACCGGGCGTTCTTTGCGCTGCCTGCGGAGAATTTCACGACAGGGTCGGGGCAGCCGACGAACGCGGTGTACGGCTTCGCGTCGATGCTGGCGAACACGCTGCGTGACGAGGCGCCGACGCATTTCGCGGTGGCGTTCGATGTCTCCCGCAAGACCTGGCGCTCGGAGGAGTTCCCCGAGTACAAGGCGAACCGTTCGAAGACCCCGGACGAGTTCAGGGGCCAGGTGGAGCTGATCGGCGAGCTGCTCGACGCGATGCACGCCGACCGTTTCGCGATCGACGGTTTCGAGGCCGACGATGTCATCGCCACGCTGGCCACGCAGGCCGAGGCGGCCGGTTTCGAGGTGCTGATCGTCACCGGTGACCGGGATTCGTTCCAGCTGATCACGGACAGCGTCACCGTGCTGTACCCGACGAAGGGCGTCTCGGAGCTGACGCGCTTCACCCCGGCGAAGGTCGAGGAGAAGTACGGGCTCACGCCGCAGCAGTACCCGGATTTCGCGGCGCTGCGCGGTGACCCGTCCGACAACCTTCCGGGCATTCCCGGCGTCGGTGAGAAGACCGCCGCGAAGTGGATCAACCAGTTCGGTTCGTTCGACGAGCTGGTGGAGCGCGCCGAGGAGGTCAAGGGAAAGGCCGGGCAGAATTTCCGGGACCACCTGGACGCGGTGCGGCTGAACCGCAGGCTGACCGAGATGGTCCGTGATGTGGAGCTGCCCAAGACCCCGCAGGACCTGGAGCGCGCGCCGTACGACCGCACCGCGGTGACGGGCGTGCTGGACGTCCTGGAGATCCGTAACCCGAGCTTGCGCGAGCGGCTGCTGGCCGTCGACCCGGGCGCGGCCGAGGCCGAGGCCCCGGCGCCCGCCGCGGGCATCGAGCTGGACGGCGTGGTGCTGGGCGCGGGCGAGCTGGCACCCTGGCTCGACGGGCACGGTGGACAGCCGCTCGGCGTCGCCACCGTCGACACCTGGGCGGTCGGCACCGGCACGGTCACCGAGATCGCGCTCGCCGCGGCCGACGGCGCGGCGGCCTGGTTCGATCCCGCAGAACTCGACGAGGGCGATGAGCAGGCGTTCGCCGACTGGATCGCCGATGCGCGGAGGCCGAAGGTCATGCACAACGCGAAGAGCGCCATGCGGGTCTTCCCGGAGCACGGCTGGCAGGTCGACGGCGTCACGATGGACACCGCGCTGGCCGCCTATCTGGTCAAGCCCGGCCGCCGTTCCTTCGCGCTGGACGCGTTGGCGGTGGAGTACCTGGGCCGGGAGCTGGCCCCCGCGGCGGCGTCCGGCGGACAGCTGGCCTTCGGCGCCGACGACCAGGCCGAGGCCGAGGCCCTGATGACGCAGGCCCGCGCGGTCCTGGACCTGGGCGACGCGTTCACCACCCGGCTCGCAGAGGTCGGCGCGGCCGAGCTGCTGCATGACATGGAGCTGCCGACATCCGCTCTGCTGGCCCGTCTGGAGCGGCACGGCATCGCCGCCGACCGCGCCCATCTGGAAGGCATGGAGCAGCAGTTCGCCGGTGCGGTGCAGCAGGCGGTGAAGGAGGCGCACGCCGCGGTCGGCCGCGAGTTCAACCTCGGTTCGCCCAAGCAGCTCCAGGAAGTCCTCTTCGGCGAGCTGGGCCTGCCCAAGACGAAGAAGACGAAGACCGGGTACACGACGGACGCCGATGCCCTGGCCTGGCTCGCCGCACAGACCGAGCACGAGCTGCCGGTCATCATGCTGCGCCACCGTGAGCAGGCGAAGCTCCGGGTCACCGTCGAGGGCCTGATCAAGACGATCGCGGCCGACGGCCGTATCCACACCACGTTCAACCAGACGGTGGCGGCGACCGGCCGGCTCTCCTCCACCGACCCCAATCTGCAGAACATCCCGGTCCGTACGGACGAGGGCCGGGCCATCCGCCGGGGCTTCGTCGTCGGCGAGGGCTTCGAGACGCTGATGACGGCCGACTACAGCCAGATCGAACTGCGGGTGATGGCCCACCTCTCCGAGGACGCGGGCCTGATCGAGGCCTTCACCTCCGGCGAGGACCTGCACACCACGGTCGCCTCGCAGGTCTTCGGCGTCGACAAGTCGGCCGTCGATCCGGAGATGCGGCGCAAGATCAAGGCCATGAGTTACGGACTCGCGTACGGGCTCTCCGCGTTCGGCCTCTCCCAGCAGCTGAACATCGAGGCGGGCGAGGCGCGCGGCCTGATGGACACCTACTTCGAGCGGTTCGGCGGAGTGCGCGACTATCTGCACCGCGTGGTGGAGGAGGCCAGGGCCACCGGCTACACGGAGACGGTCTTCGGCCGCCGCCGCTACCTCCCCGACCTCAACAGCGACAACCGCCAGCGCCGCGAGATGGCCGAGCGGATGGCGCTCAACGCCCCGATCCAGGGCACGGCGGCGGACATCGTCAAGGTCGCCATGATCCATGTCGACCGGGCGCTGTCCGAGGCGAAGCTGAAGTCCCGGATGCTGCTCCAGGTCCATGACGAAATCGTCCTGGAGATCGCCAAGGGGGAGCGGGCGCAGGTGGAGGAGATCCTTCGCCACGAGATGTCCACGGCCGTGCAGTTGCGCGCTCCGCTGGATGTCTCGGTCGGTGTCGGCCCGGACTGGGAGTCCGCGGCGCACTGACGCGGCGGCGTGCCGGACGGGCTCGGGCGTCTGTTGATGACCCCTTGAGGAATCAGGCCCGTCCGGCGACCGGGGGCGCTGACGCGCGCGGTCGCCGCAGCCGCATCCACGCCCCGTACAGCACCAGGCCCCCCGCCAGCCCGGCCCCGGCTCCGAAACAGACGGTCGGGATGATGTCCAACGGGGTGTCGATGCGCCCGAAGTACGCATACCAGCGCGCGCACCGGTGCACGACGCCGAGCAGTACACAGACGCCCAGCAGCGCCCCCGCCGACCACCGCCCCCGACGGCCCAGCACCGGCACGGACGGTGGGACCGGGCGAGCCCCGGTCCGCCGCAGCCCCGACGCCGTGAACCAGGCGAGCACGGCCAGTGCCACCGCCGAACTGCCGTACTGCACCAGCTGGAACACGGGAAGTCCGCCGACGCTCCCGTCGAGCACCGGCACCAGCCGCACACCCCACCGGTCGTGATGGGTGAAGGCGTCCCAGACGACATGTGTGGCGGCTCCGATGACCGCCGACAACACGAACCATCCCCCGTCGCGGACCCTCCGCACCCCCCGCCCGGCCGCACGCCGCTGCCCCCGTACGAACGCGTGCACCCGGCCCTGCCACGCCCCCGGCAGTAGCGCCACCAACGGCTCGCGCAGCAGCAGCCACAGCGCCACCACCGCCGCGGTGATCAGCACATCGACCGTCAACACGCCCCACACCGAGTGGGTGACCTGTCCGAACTCCATGGCGCCCGGGATCGCGGTGTCCGCGTAGTACGTCATGTCGGGGGCGAACGAACCCGCGACGAGGGCCGAGGCGAGGAGCGGGCCGCGCGCCGTTCCGTTCCGCCGCATCCCCGGCAGCACAGCCGCGGCATGACTGAGTGTGAACGGCATGGCGGCAAGTATGCGCGAGCCAGCCGCGCCCGCCCGACAACCGCCGTACAACTTGTTGTCCGGAACGTGAAAAACAGGTGAGAACCGGTCAGTGCGCGGTGTTCCGGCGCCACAAGTTGCCGTAGGGTCGCCTGAGTCCTGGCGCTGGGGAGCGCGGACAGCCGTCGAAGGGGAGGGGCCAGAGGTATGGCAGCGCAATTCGGTCGCCGACTTCGCGAGGGGGCGACCACCACCGCTGTGGCCGCCGTTGCCGTGGCGGCGCTCTCCGCCTCAGGGGCCCCTGGCGCAACGCTGGCCACCGGGAGCGGCGATCAGCAGTCCGCCGGAACGACACCTTCGTCCGACGACACCGCGGCAACCGGCAATTCGCCGTACTACACGGAGCTTCCGCCGCTGAATACGCCCAACAAGCCTGGAGCCGCCACGAATCTGCCCATCACCGGCAGCGCGGAGTCCGGCATACCGGCTTCGATTCTGGCCGCGTACAAGAAGGCCGAGCGGACCGTCGCCGACAGCGACGCCGCCTGCCGGCTGCCGTGGCAGCTGCTCGCCGCGATCGGCAAGGTCGAATCCGGCCATGCCCGCGGCGGCCGGGTCGACGCGAACGGCACCACGTTCTCCCCGATCCTCGGCCCGGTCCTCGACGGCCGGGGCTTCGCCATGATCAAGGACACCGACAACGGGGCGTACGACGGGGACTCGACGCACGATCGTGCCGTCGGCCCGATGCAGTTCATCCCGTCCACCTGGGCGACCTGGGGCCAGGACGGCAACGGCGACGGCCGCAAGGACCCCAACAACATCTACGACGCGGCGCTCGCCGCCGGACGCTATCTCTGCGCCGGCTCCCGCGATCTGTCCATCGCCTCGGATCTCGACCGGGCGGTCCTGAGCTACAACCACTCGGACGCCTATCTCCGTACGGTCCGCTCCTGGTTCGACTACTACAAGCGCGGCACCCACGAGATTCCCGATGGCACCGGCGTGGTCCCGCCGGGCCTCGGCGGCGGTACGGACCCGAGCCCGAACCCCGGCACTCCCGGCGCTTCACCGTCCCCGACCCCGCCTCCGAGCTCGAAGCCGAAGCCGCCCAAGGGGGATGGCGGCGGTACGGACGGTCCGAAGCCCACCCCCACGCCGCCCGAGACCCTCGCAGGTGTGGAGAACGCCGGCACCGGCACGCTGACCGCCACCGCGGGCGACGCGTTCGCCGAGCGGATCAAGGTGCGGGCCAAGAACAGCCTCGGCGGCCCGCTCGCCAAGGTGCCCGTGACCTTCACCATCGCCGGTGACACCGACGCCGCCTTCGCCGGCGGGAAGAAGGCAGTCACCCTCGACACCGGAGCCGACGGCACGGTCACCGCCCCGGTGCTGCAGGCGGGCGAGACGACGGGGAAGTTCACGGTGCGGGCTGTCGCCACCGGCCGTTCGCTGCCCGCCGTCACCTACACCGCGACCGTCTTTGCCCGTCAGGCCGATGCGATCGCCAGGACCGACACCAAGGAACTGACCGCGGCGCCCGGTGCCGAGTTCGCCGACACCGTCGAGGTCAAGGCCACCTACAAGGACGCGGTCGCCGCCGGTGTCGCCGTCACCGCAACCATGATCACCGAAGCCGCCGAGCCGGCCGAGAACGACAAGGGCCCGTACTTCAAGGACGCGGCCGGCAAGACGGTCCGTACCCTCACGGATCTCAAGACCGACGCCGACGGCATCCTGAAGCTCCCGAAGATCTACGCCGACGACACCGCGGGCACGTACAAGCTGCGTCTCACCACCGAGGGCGGCGCCACGGTCGTCATCGAGCTCAAGGTCGAGGCCCCGGAGGCCCCGGTGGCCCCGGAGACTCCCGCCGCCTGACCCGCCCGGCCGCACGCCACGACAGCCCCTGTGCCACCACCCGGCACAGGGGCTGTTCCACGTGTTCTCATCTCGCGCCCGCGTTGCTACGGTGCCCCAACCCTGACGACCCGTCAGAGGGGCCTCAACTCTGACGATCCGTCAGATCCGTGCTCTCCGGGAGGACCGGCATGCGTGCCCTCGTCGCCGCCGCCATCGGGCTGGCCGCAGCCCTCGCGCTCGTCTTCACCGTCACCACGATCGGCGCCCCACCCGGAGAGACCTCTCCCAAACCCCTGCTGACCACCGTCCCGGGCCCCAAGAACTAGTGCCGTGACGGGGCAAAGCCTGCCCGGAGGGGCACCAGCCACCGGAAAGAAGCAACAGAAGCTGAGGGAGGACACCACCATGCGCCGCCGAGCCAGCCTCGTACTCCTGGCCTTCGCCGTCTTCTTCGCCGTCATGTCGCCACTGCTGCGCTGGTACGCCTTCCCGAGGCTGGCGAAGATCCCGCCCAGCCAGTACCAGGAGATGGTGCTGGAGGCCAAGCCCGCCACCCTCCTCGACTACAACGACAACATGAAGGTCAAGCAGGTCCCCAAGGTCACCATCGTGCAGACCCTCAAGGGCAATGTGGAGGAGTCGGAGAAGATCGAGCGCAGCGCCGGCCGCGATGTCGTCGTCTGGGACTCCCTCAGCTACGTCGCCGACCCGAACGGCAAAATGGTCTCCGAGATTCCCGAGCGCTACATCTTCGACGCCCACAGCCAGGCACCCGTCCACGCCACCGGCGAAATGGTCGACGGCGACCCGGTCAGGCGCGAGGGCATCGAGTTCAAGTGGCCTTTCCTCACCGAGAAGCGCGACTACGAGTACTTCGACGCCCAGACCCGTACGAGCTCGCCCATCCACTACCGGGGCACCCGCACCTTCCGCGGCATGGACGTCTACTACTTCGAGCAGACCATCCCGTGGACCAAGGTCCGGATGCCGAAGAAGATGCCCATCAAGGGCGTCACCGCACAACAGGTCGCCAAGACGGGCATGACCCGCTGGTACACCACCAAGCGGATGTTCTGGGTCGACCCGGTCACCGGAGCGCCCGTCAACGGTGAGGAGATCCACAAGGAGGAGCTGCGCAACGCCAAGGCCATGGGCATGTCCCAGGACACCGTCACCGCGTTCGCCGGGCATGTGAAGATGCGCGAGGACTACATCGAATCGACCGTCGCCCTGGTCAAGTCCCAGCGCGTACTGATCCTGCTGCTCACCTCGTACCTGCCCTGGGGCTTTTTCGCCCTCGGCACCGGGCTGTTCGCGCTCGCCCTGTGGCTGGAAGCGCGCTCCCGGCGCCCGGACGGCCCAATGCCCGACGGGGCCCCGGCACCCGCCCCGGGCCCGAAACCTACTCCTGCCTGAGCCGGGCCTTCGTGAACCGGGTCGCCTCCACCGTCGTGGGGTCCTCCGGCCACGGATGCCTCGGATAACGGCCGCGCAGCTCCGCCCGCACGGCCCGGTAGCCGTCCCGCCAGAACGAGGCCAGATCCGCGGTGACCGCCGCTGGACGGCCGGCGGGGGAAAGGAGATGGACCAGCACCGGAACCCCGGCCACCCTCGGAGTCTCCTGCAGACCGAACAGCTCCTGGAGCTTCACCGCGAGCACGGGCTGCGCCCCGCCGTACTCCACCCTGATACGGGAGCCGCTGGGCACCTCGATCCGCTCCGGTGCCAGCTCGTCCAGCCGAGCCGCCTCACCCGTCGCCCACGGCAGCAGCCGCCGCAACGCCTGCCCCGCGTCGATCCGCGCCAGATCCGAGCGCCGCCGGGCCCGCGACAGCTCGGGCTCCAGCCACTCCTCGGTACGGTCCAGCAGCGCACCGTCCGACACATCAGGCCAGGGCGCCCCCAACGTCCGGTGCAGAAAAGCGAGCCGCTCCCGCAGCTGCTCCGTCTCACGCGTTCGGCGCAGCAGCCCGAGCCCTTCGCGCCGCAGCCCCTCGACCAGCGCCTCGCGCACCAGCTCGGGCGCCGACTCCTTCAGCGGGCGCACCGACAGCTCGACGGCACCCAGCCGCTCCACCCTGCGGGCCACCACATCGCCGCCGACCCAGCGGACCTCCTCGCCCGCGAACCGCAGATGCCCGGCGGCCGTCCGCGCCGTGTCCTCGTCGATGACGGCGGCGAGCCGCACCCGGGCGGACGCGGCGTGCGCGGGCCGGTCGGCGACGGCGACCGCCAGCCACGGCGCGCTGCGCAGCCCCGACCCGTCCCGCAGCTCGGCGCCCGTCCCCGACACCATCAGGAACGCCCCCTCGCCCCGGGCCCGCGCCACCCGCTCCGGGAACGCCAGCGCGGCCACCAGCCCGACGGCTCCACCATCCGGACCGGACTCCCCTCCCGCATCCCTGACGAAGGAGGACAGCCGCCGGACCTCCTGCCGCCAACGCGCCGCATAGCCGTCCCCACCCCGCCGGGCGGTACGCAGCGCGGCCGCCAGATCGTCCCCGTACTCCCGCGGCGGCTCCTCGCTCAGCAGCGCCACCACCTCGGCCGCCCGCCGCCCACCCACCTCTGCGGCGCCGTCCAGCAGGGCCCGCGCCAGGCGTGGATGCAGGCCCAGCCGGGACATCCGTACGCCCCGGTCGGTCACCCGCCCGTCCGCGTCCACCGCGCCGACCGCCATCAGCACCTCGCGCGCCGCGCCCATCGCACCCGCGGGCGGCGGATCGAGCAGCGCCAGCCCCGACGCGTCCGGATCGCCCCAGCACGCCGCCTGCAACGCGAACGCCGCGAGATCCGCGACCCTGATCTCCGGGGACGGGAACCGCGCGAGCCGCCCGTCCTCCGCCTGCTCCCAGCACCGGTACACCACCCCCGGCGCCTCACGCCCGGCACGGCCCGCCCGCTGCCTCCCCGCCGCCCGCGACGCCCGTACCGTCGTCAGCGCGCTCAGCCCCCGCGCATGATCGGTACGCGGCTCCCTGGCCAGCCCCGAGTCGACCACGACCCGCACCCCGGGCACCGTCAGGGACGACTCCGCCACCGAGGTCGCCAGCACCACCCGCCGGCCCTCGGACGACCCGGCCAACACCGCTTCCTGCACCGCCGCCGGAGCCCGCCCGTGCACCTGGAACACCTCGGCGGCCACCCCCGCCAGCTGTCCCGCCACCCGCCCGATCTCGCCGACACCGGGCAGGAAGCACAACACATCGCCCTCCCGCTCGGCGAGCGCCCGGCGCACTGTCGAGGCGACATGCGTCAGCAGCGCCGGATCGACCCTTCCCCAAGCTCTCGGCTGCGCTCGAGCAGGGGATGCCCCATTCCCGTGCGCCGGCCGCACCGGCCCGGCGGGCGGCGCCCAGACCACCTCCACCGGATGCGAAACACCCTGCGCCTCCACCACCGGGGCATCGCCCAGCAGCCGTGCCCAGCCCTCCGCGTCCGTCGTCGCGGACGCGGCGACCAGCCGCAGATCGGGCCGGATCGCCTCCCGCACATCGAGAAGGAACGCGGCGACCGTGTCCGCGTCCAGGTGCCGCTCATGGCACTCGTCGATGATCACCGCATCGACCCCGGCCAGCTCCTGGTCGCGCTGCAGCCGCTGGAGCAGCACCCCGGTGGTCACCACCTCCACCACCGTGTCGCGCCCCACCACCCGCTCCCCGCGGACCGTGAACCCCACCCGCCCGCCTGCCTGCTCCCCGATGAGCCACGCCATCCGCCGCGCCGCCGCCCGCGCCGCGATCCGCCGCGGTTCGGCGACCACCACCCTGCGCACCGGGCCGCCGCCGGTCAGACCGGCCAGGACCAGCGGCACGAGGGTCGTCTTGCCGGTGCCGGGCGGCGCGCACAGCACCGCCATCCCGCGGTCGTCGAGCGCCCGCTCCAGGGCGGGCACAGCGGTGCGTACGGGCAACTGGTCCAGGGCATCGGTACGGATCACGCCCCCCAGTCTCGTACGACGCGCCGCGGCTTCCATACCCCGAGCCCGAGCCCGAGCCCGAGCCCGGTCCCGAGCCCAAGCCCAAGCCCAAGCCGGTCCCGGTACCGGGCTCGTACGCAGACGAAGGCCGCCGTCTGCGGCCGTCAGTCCCGTACGCAGACGAAGATCGCCGTCCCCGGGATCAGATTCCCGCGCAGCGGGGACCAGCCGCCCCACTCCTGGTGGTTCCAGGCGGGCCACTCCGGTTCCACGAGATCGACCAGCCGGAATCCGCCGGTCACCACGTCCCGCACCCGGTCGCCCAGCGTCCGGTGGTGCTCGACGTACACGGCGTTGCCCTGTTCGTCCTGCTCGACGTAGGGAGTGCGGTCGAAGTACGAGGCCGCGACCGAGAGCCCCTCGGGCCCCGGCTCGTCCGGGAACGCCCAGCGGACCGGATGCGTCACCGAGAAGACCCAGCGGCCCCCGGGGCGCAGCACCCGGTGCACCTCGCGGAACACGTGTACGGGATCGGCGACGAACGGCACGGCGCCATAGGCGGAGCAGGCCAGGTCGAAGGAGCCGTCTCGGAACGGCAGTACCCCGGCGTCCGCCTCCACGAGGGGGACCTCGTCGCCTATCCGCAGCGCGTGCTGCAGCTGGCGGTGCGAGAGGTCCAGGGCCACCGGGCGGGCGCCCTGGGCGGCGAGCCAGCGCGAGCACTGTGCGGCGCCCGCACCGATCTCCAGGATGTCCAGGCCCTTCAACGACTCGGCGGGGCCGAGCAGACCGGCCTCCGCCTCGTCGAGTCCCTCCGGACCCCAGACGAAACGGTCGTCGCCGAGGAAGGCGCCGTGGTCGCTCTGGTACTCGTCGGCGTTCCGGTCCCACCAGCCGCGACTGGCCCGGCTGCTCTCGGCCTCCGACGCGCTGCGGCGAGTCGCTTCGGGTTCGGCCGCGTAGATCTCTTGGCTCATCGTGCCCGTCGTTGTAGTTTGCCTTTGCCCCGCCGCACGCGGTATGCACCCAGCGGTGCCTGTCGGTACGGCTCCGTACGCAAGGATTGTCTCCCGGGCCGATGTGGCCTCGGGGAACACGAATTGTGCCGGATATGGGCCGTTGTGCCCTGGGTGTGCACCTTCGCGCATTGACCGTGCCCGGCTGCCCCCGTATGCTACAAGTTGCGCTGCGAGCCTGCGCGCCTCAGACCTAGCAGGCCGCGCTCGCGTCTGTACGTATGTCCCCTCGGTTCACGAGGCTCCTCCCGTTCGGCGGGTTCGGTGCTTCCCGGGCTGTCCGGCTTCTGCAGAGGCGATACGGGCTCCCGGCGTAGCAGTACCTACGACTCACTGTCCGTACCGGAGCCCTTTCCCACATGACGAGCAGCACCGAGACCACCGCCACCACCCCGCAGGTAGCGGTCAACGACATCGGTAACGAGGAAGCCTTCCTCGCCGCGATCGACGAGACGATCAAGTACTTCAACGACGGCGACATCGTCGACGGCGTCATCGTGAAGGTCGACCGGGACGAGGTCCTGCTCGACATCGGTTACAAGACCGAAGGCGTTATCCCCTCCCGCGAGCTTTCGATCAAGCACGACGTCGACCCCAATGAGGTCGTCAAGGTCGGCGACGAGATCGAGGCCCTGGTTCTCCAGAAGGAGGACAAGGAAGGCCGCCTCATCCTGTCCAAGAAGCGTGCTCAGTACGAGCGCGCCTGGGGCACGATCGAGAAGATCAAGGAAGAGGACGGCATCGTCACCGGTACCGTCATCGAGGTCGTCAAGGGTGGTCTCATCCTCGACATCGGCCTCCGTGGCTTCCTGCCGGCCTCCCTCGTCGAGATGCGCCGCGTCCGCGACCTCCAGCCCTACGTGGGCAAGGAGCTCGAGGCCAAGATCATCGAGCTGGACAAGAACCGCAACAACGTGGTCCTGTCCCGCCGTGCCTGGCTGGAGCAGACCCAGAGCGAGGTCCGCCAGACGTTCCTCACGACCCTGCAGAAGGGCCAGGTCCGCTCCGGCGTCGTTTCCTCGATCGTCAACTTCGGTGCGTTCGTGGACCTCGGCGGCGTCGATGGTCTCGTCCACGTCTCCGAGCTCTCCTGGAAGCACATCGACCACCCCTCCGAGGTTGTCGAGGTCGGCCAGGAAGTCACCGTCGAGGTTCTCGACGTCGACATGGACCGCGAGCGCGTCTCGCTGTCGCTCAAGGCGACGCAGGAAGACCCGTGGCAGCAGTTCGCCCGTACGCACCAGATCGGGCAGGTCGTTCCCGGTAAGGTCACCAAGCTCGTTCCGTTCGGTGCGTTCGTGCGCGTCGACGAGGGCATCGAGGGTCTGGTCCACATCTCCGAGCTGGCCGAGCGCCACGTGGAGATCCCGGAGCAGGTCGTCCAGGTCAACGACGAGATCTTCGTCAAGGTCATCGACATCGACCTCGAGCGTCGTCGCATCAGCCTCTCGCTGAAGCAGGCCAACGAGTCCTTCGGTGCCGACCCGGCTTCGGTCGAGTTCGACCCGACCCTGTACGGCATGGCCGCGTCCTACGACGACCAGGGCAACTACATCTACCCCGAGGGCTTCGACCCCGAGACCAACGACTGGCTCGAGGGCTACGAGACCCAGCGCGAGGCGTGGGAGACGCAGTACGCCGAGGCGCAGCAGCGCTTCGAGCAGCACCAGGCCCAGGTCATCAAGTCCCGCGAGGCCGACGAGGCCGCTGCTGCCGAGGGCGCTGCCGCCCCGGCCGGTGGCGCCCCGGCTGCCTCCGGCGGCGCCGGTGGCGGCTCGTACTCCTCGGAGTCCGCGGACAACTCCGGCGCCCTGGCGTCGGACGAGGCCCTGGCTGCCCTGCGCGAGAAGCTGGCGGGCGGCCAGAGCTGACGCTCTGCCCCTCCAGCCGCTGATCGGCTGCGGTAGCTGAAAGTGAGGCCCGCTCCCTTCGGGGAGCGGGCCTCACTCGTATCCGCTGCGGGTTACGGCGTGACGGTGACTGTGCGGTCCTGGAGGCCCGGAATCGTGCCGGTGGCCGCAGCGTCACCGTGCGCGGTAGGGACTCCATCACCGGCATCCACGGCAACCGGCAGACCGCCCGGTTCAGCGACGGCCAGTACATGAACGCCGGACCTGGCCGGATTCCGCAGTGGGCGGTTACTCTCGACTGCTGCCGTGAACTCGGCGTCCCCATCGGGGTGTTCACCAACGTGAACACCAACGCCCATATCTTCCGGCAGGATCGGTCTCGAATACCGCAGCCGCTGGTGGGAGAGCGACCACCGGATCCACGGCGGCATCACCGAGACCTCGCATGAACCGCCGGGTGAACGGGCACGGTCCGGGAATGCCCGTGCCCCACTGGATGTTCTTCTCCACGAACACGAGGAGGAGCGGTAACCGTGCCTGATCCGCAGAGTTTGTACGAATGGGAGCCGAAGGGACTGGCCGTCGTCGACATGGCGCTCGCCCAGGAGTCGGCCGGCTTGGTCATGCTCTACCACTTCGACGGATACATCGACGCGGGTGAGGCCGGCGAGCAGATCGTCGACGGCCTGCTCGAAACGCTGCCGCACCAGGTCGTCGCCAGTTTCGACCACGACCGGCTCGTCGACTACCGCGCACGGCGCCCGCTGCTGACCTTCCGGCGCGACCGCTGGGCGGCCTACGAGACCCCGACGCTGGACGTCCGGGTCGTCCAGGACGCCACCGGAGCCCCCTTCCTCCTGCTGTCCGGGCCCGAGCCCGATGTGGAGTGGGAGCGCTTCGCCGCCGCCGTCGAGCAGATCGTCGAGCGCCTCGGCGTCCGCCTCGCGGTGAACTTCCACGGCATCCCGATGGGCGTCCCGCACACCCGCCCCGTCGGCATCACCCCGCACGGCAACCGCACGGACCTCATGCCCGGCCACCGCAGCCCCTTCGACGAGGCGCAGGTGCCCGGCTCCGCCGAGGCCTTGGTGGAGTACCGGCTGATGGAGGCCGGGCACGATGTTCTCGGCGTAGCCGCCCACGTGCCGCACTACGTCGCCCGCTCCGCCTACCCGGACGCGGCACTCACCGCCCTGGAGTCGATCACAGCCGCGACCGGCCTGGTCCTGCCGACCGTCGCCCACGCGCTGCGCACGGAGGCCCACCGCACCCAGACCGAGATCGACCGGCAGATCAACCAGGGCGACGAGGAGCTCGTCTCGCTCGTCGAGGGTCTCGAGCACCAGTACGACGCGCTCGCGGGCGCCGAGGCCCGGGGCAGTCTGGTCGCCGAGCCGGTCGACCTGCCGTCGGCCGACGAGATCGGTCTCGAATTCGAGCGGTTCCTCGCCGAGCGCGAAGGGGACGCCTGACCACCCGGTCACCGCTCGTACTAGGCTTCCCGGCATGCTGAAAGTGGGCCTGACCGGTGGGATCGGCGCCGGCAAGAGTGAAGTGTCACGGCTGCTCGTCGGATACGGAGCCGTGCTGATCGACGCGGACCGGATCGCCCGGGAAGTCGTCGAGCCGGGGACGCCCGGGCTCGCGGCCGTCGTCGACGCGTTCGGTACCGGCATCCTCACCACCGACGGCACCCTGGACCGGCCGAAGCTCGGCTCGATCGTCTTCTCCGACGCCGACCGGCTCGCCACCCTCAACGCGATCGTCCACCCGCTGGTCGGCGCCCGATCCGCCGAGCTGGAGCGGGCCGCGGGCCCCGACTCGGTCGTCGTCCACGACGTCCCCCTCCTCACCGAGAACGGCCTCGCCCCGCTCTACGACCTGGTCGTCGTCGTGGACGCGGACCCGGAGACCCAGCTCGACCGGCTCGTACGGCTGCGTGGCATGACCGAGTCCGAGGCCCGCGCCCGGATGGCCGCGCAGGCCACCCGGGAGCAGCGGCGCGCCGTGGCCGATCTGATCGTCGACAACGACGGACCGCTGGAGGAGCTGGAGCCGCAGGTCCGCAAGGTCTGGTCGGAGCTGACCCAGCGGGCCGCGGCCGGCTGATTTCCATATCGGAATACCGGGCCCCGGCCGGACGTTGAGAACCCGGTAGCGAAGGGAAGGATGCGATCGTGCCCGAGAGGACTCCGGAAACCAACGTCATCGACTTCCGCGCGGCCGAACACCTGTTGGCGGCGCACGACCCCCAGGGCGCGGTCAAGCTCCTGGACTCGGTGATCGCGTCCCATCCGGAGAGCACCGCCGCCCGGCTGCTGCGGGCCCGCGCCTTCTTCGCCGCCGCCCAACTGCGCCCTGCCGAGCTCGAATTCGAACTCGTCCTGGAGCGCGAACCGGACAACGCCTTCGCGCACTTCGCGCTGGCCCGCACCTTCGAGCGCTCCGGCCGCTCCGACCGGGCCGCCCGCCACTTCCGGCTGGCCGCCGCACTCGACCCGAACCCGGAGTATTTGAAGGCGGCCCGCTTCCCTGCGCAGGACTGACCGCTCCGCACGAAGGACCGGCTCCGGCACGAAGGACCGGCCCTGGCGCGCCTGCGTCAGTGCCCGTATCGGCCGCGCCCGCCGTGGTCGGGTTCGTACGGCGGGATATTGCGGCCCGGCTGGTAGTGCGGGCCCTGATGGATGTGGTGGATGATCACCGCGATGTCGACCAGGACCAGCAGGAGCAGCAGACCGCAGGCGGCGGCCCAGCCCGGGTGGTCGGTCAGCGTGAAGGCACCCAGGCCGAAGACGGCCCAGGCCAGCCCCCATAGACTCAGGCAGAGCCGCAGCCGCAGAGGACTGCGGGCAGTCGTCGGTTCGTTACCGGTACGCATGGCGATCGCCTCTCCTACCAGGATGGACCCGCGACGGCGTTCTGGGACATGCTCGACGTCGGATTGAGGGGATCGTGCGTGAACGGCACATCGTGGGGGGACCGTATCGGCCGCAGGGCGAGGGTCCGGGGCTGTCTGCTGGGCGGGGCGGTCGGGGACGCCCTGGGGAACCCGGTGGAGTTCCTTTCGCTCGCCGGTATTCGCCGCGCGCACGGTGAACACGGTGTGCAGGGACTCCTCGCGGACGAGGAGGGGGTCGTCGGACGTGTCACGGACGATACGCAGATGACCCTGTTCACGGCCGAAGGGCTGATCAGGGCCCATTCCCGGGCGATGGCGAAGGGGAGCGACGGTGCCGAGACCGGGATCCTGCGGAACGCCTATCTGCGCTGGCTGGACACCCAGAACCACCCAGCTCCGCCGGCCTGCGGAGCCGACAACCCGGTACGGACCGGCTGGCTCCGGCAGCAGCCCTGGCTGTACGCGCGCAGGGCCCCCGGCAACGCCTGCCTGACGGGGCTCGCGACCGGCCATGTGCCCGAACCGACGGGACGGCTCGGTGAGCCCGGACCCGTCAACACCGGGTCCAAGGGATGCGGCACGGTGATGCGGTCCGCTCCCTTCGGACTGGTGGGGGAGGACGCCCGGACGGGCTTCCGGCTCGCCTACTGGTGCGCGCAGATCACCCACGGCCACCCGACCGGTGCGTACGCGGCCGGGGCGTTCGCCGCGATCGTCGCCCATCTCCTGGAGGGCGACTCGATGGCGGGTGCGGTGCTGCGGGCCATGGAGCTGCTGCGCAGCCACCCGGGGCACGAGGAGACGACCGCGGCCCTGCGCGCCGCCGTCGACCTGGCAGCCGAAGGTGAACCGACCGCCGAGAAGATGGAGACGCTGGGCGCGGGCTGGGTCGCCGAGGAGGCCCTCGCCATCGCCGTGTACTGCGCCCTGGTGCTGCCGGGCGCCGACCAGGTGGCCCAGTCGCTGCTGCTCTCGGTCAACCACTCGGGCGACAGCGACTCCACGGGTGCGGTCTGCGGCAACCTCCTCGGCGCGCGCCACGGGGACGTACACCTTCCGCCGTCCTGGCTGGTGGCCACCGAAGGTCGAGCGGTGATCACGGAGCTCGCGGACGATCTGTGCGTGGAGTTCGAGCACGCGGTCGTGTGGCCGGCCGACCGCTACCCGGCGTACTGAGGGTGGTGCCCCCGCCGTTCACCGGCGGGAACACCACCCTTCAGTGCACCGGGAGTTGACGGTCGGTCAGTCCGTCAGCAGCTTGTTGCGCAGGGCGGCCACCGTCGCGTCGTCGAGCTTCAGGCCCTCGCGTACGTAGGTGTCGAAATCGCCGTACAGATGCTCCATCTCGTCGAACGCCGCGCGCAGCCAGCTCAGTTCGACGGCCTTCGGGTTGCCGAGGTAGTCGTTGCTGGCGAGGAAGTCCGCCTCGACGGTCTCGCGCGGGACGCCGAGCAGGGTGAGCAGGACGGCGGTGCTCCAGCCGGTGCGGTCCTTGCCCGAGCTGCAGTGGTAGACCGTCGCACCGGAGTCGTTCGTGGCGACGGCCGTGAGCAGGTCGCGGAAGGCGTAGTCGGCGCCGACGAAGTTGACCATGAACGGGTAGCCGATGGACTGGCCGAGGTCGGACGAGCCGGAGAACAGCCCGGCCGCGATGGCCTCGGCCAGGGTCATCAGGGCCGAGTCGTGGAAGCGGATGCCGTGGCTGAGCGACACCACATCGGCGACCTGGTACTTCACACCGGTGGGCAGCCGGTCCGGGTCGTCGTGCCGCTCCACCGCGTTGCGCAGGTCCACATCGAGGGTGAGGCGCTGGGAGAGCAGGCGCTGCTGCTCGGCGTCGGTGAGGCTGTTGATCTTGTTGGAACGGTAGACCAGACCCGGGCGCACCCAGCGGCCGTCGGTGGTGCGGTAGCCGCCGATGTCCCGGAAGTTGCGGGCGGACTCGATCCCGAGCGAACGGTCGGCGACGACGAGCGGGGAACCGCTGTCCGGTACCAGCCGGAAGTACCAGCGTCCCGCCTCGGCGAGGGTTCCGGCGGGGACGGCCAGCGAACCGGTGCCGGGGGCGGTGCCCACCGGGGTGCCGGTGGGGGCGTCGGGGGAGGTGACGGCGGTGACGGTCACCGATGCGGCGGCGGAGGACCAGGAGAGCGTGTAGCCGCCGTCGGCGGCGCGCTTGGCGGTGGCCGCGGTGAACGGTACGGCGGCGGCCCGCGTGCCGGCCTCGGCGCTCGCCGCGGGTGCGCCGGCCGGTGTGGCGGCGAGGGCGGGCGGTACGAGGACCGTACCGGCGAGCAGGACGGCCGCGACGGCTGTTTGGGCGATGCGGTGCGTACGCATGGTGCTCCTTGTCTGTATCCCGGTGAGGGAGGGGGTGTCAGGAGGGAGAAGCCGTCGGACCGGTTCCAGACGGTCGGGTCGATGGGAGACCGGCCGTGGCACGCGGGGGCGTGGCGGCGCCGGAGGACACCCGGCGACCGGTGTCGGTGGCCGGGTCGGGCCGGGTGTACCAGTCGTTCGGGAACGGCAGCAGGCACTCGGCGGGTGCGAGCGGGTCGCAGCCCGGTCCGTGCGGTGCGGTGGCCCGTGCCACGGGGGCGGTCGGGACGAGCAGGGCGGCGACGCCGAGCGCCGCCGCCGGCAGCCCGCGCAGCAGGCGGTGTTGCAACGGGGTCAGTTCCCCTGGATGTGCGCGTCGATGATGGCGGCGTAGTTCGCCTCACCGTTCCGGTTGGGGTGCAGCGGGGCGGCGGCCGCGGTCGGCACGTATCCCTCGATCCACTTGTCCGACGGGGCCTGGCAGGAGTCGTGGCCCTTGCTCGGCGTGGCGAGATCGATGTACTCGGCGCCATGCGCCGCGCTCTGACCGGCGATCACCGCGTTCATCCGGTCGACGCTGCCCTGGAGGAAGTCGGCGTCCACCGGGAGGACCGGCTGGAGCGGCCAGCAGCCACCGGGCTCGATGTAGAGGCCGTACCCCGTGACGATCACCCGGGCGTGCGGCGAACGCTGGTGGATTGTGTCCAGTACGGCACCCAGCTTCGGTGCGAACTCGGCGATGCGTTGCCCCACCTGGTCCACACCGCCTTCGTTGTACCTCTCCTTGCACGGTGTGGCGTTCGGGTCGAGGGTGGTGCAGTTCTCTGCGATGCCGACCAGGCCGGTGTCGTTGCCGCCGATGGTCAGGGTCACCAGGTCGGTGTCCGGGCCCAACGCGTCGAACTGGGGCGGGGCCGAGCCCATCGGAATGTCGAGCAGCGAGAGCGACTGCTTCTGGGTCATGTGCTTGGACGCGGCACCGCTGCAGGTGACGTCGCGCAGCGAGGCACCGAGGCGCTCGGCGAGCTCGTGCGGGTAGTTGTGCGTCGAGCGGCCGCAGGCCACCGGCCCCGTGATGTCCGGGATGAGCGGCCCGGAGGCCATGGAGTCGCCGAGCGCGACGTAGGACGTGGCGTCGTCGGCTGCGGCGGATGCCGGCACCGCGCCGGTGCCCACGGCCAGACCGGCCAGGGCGAGTGCACCCATGAGTGTTCTGACGGAACGACAGAAACCTTTGCTCTGCGTCAAGTTCACAAAAACCTCCGACGGTGGGGGCGAGCTGGGCATGGCGTGTGACGCCGGTCATCATGCAGACTCGAGTGCCGTCGTTTAACTGGTGGGTAACGCAGACTTCTGCGGGAGAACTTGTGACGCGTGACAAACAGCGGCTTGTCGGGGCGGAGGAACGGGGCGGCTCCGCACGACCGGTGGCCACACCTCTGTCCATCGCCGGGCGTCCGGTGGCCCCGTATCTGCGCGCCCGTGTCCCGGCCCTGACCGCCCGCGTCGTCGCCCGTCTCCTCGCTGATCTGCCCGTCTACGCCGACCTGCCCCACGAGGAGATCTCCGGCGACATCGCAGACATCGTCCAGCACAATCTGCGGCTCTTCGCCGACGTCGTCGAGCACCGCCGCCCCGCCACCGAGGCCGAACTCGCCCAGCAGCGCGACTCCGCCGCCCAGCGTGCCGAGGAGGGAGTGCCGCTGGACGCGATCCTCACCGCGTACCAGGTCGGTACGGCGATGTGCTGGCAAGAGGCCGCGAAGGGGGCGCTCCCCGGGGATCTCGCCACTGTCCTGGAGGTCATGGACCGCATCATGGTCCTTCAGCAGCAGCTGACCTCTGCCGTCAGCAGCGCCTATCTGGAGGCCCGGCGGATCCTCGACAGCCAGGAACACGGCGGTCGGCACGCCCTGATGGCCGCCCTGCTGACCGGTGAACCCCTGGACCGCTTCACCCACCGCGCGGGACTGCGGCCGTCCGCCCGCTACCTCACGATGACGCTCGCGCTGGCCCCGCACCCCGACGAGCTGAACCACTCACCGGGCGCCGGTGTCGCGGCCCGCCGCAAGATCCGCCGCGTCCGCACCGTCCTCGACCACTTCGCCGGTACGCCCGCGCTCACTGCCCTCGACACCTCCGGCGGTACGGTGCTGCTACCCGCTGCCGAGCAGCCACCATGGCACGGTCCGGCCGGCCTGTGCGCACTGATCGACGAGGCGACCCGCGCGGCGGGGGTCCCCATCACCGCCGCCGCGGAGACCGCCGAACCGGAGGCGGTTCCGGCCGCCGTGGCCCGTAACGCCGAGATCGTCGATCTGATCGCCCGTACGGGCCGGCCGCCCGGCCTGTACCGGCTGGCCGACGTCCTGCTCGAGTACCAGCTCAGCCGGCCCAGCGAGGCCCTGCACGGCCTCGCGCAGCTGCTGAAGCCGCTGGAGGCGAAGCCGGAGCTGCTGCACACCCTGGAGACGTATCTCGAACTCGGCCTGGACCGGCGGACCACCGCTGCCGCCCTGCACATCCACCCCAACACCGTCGACTACCGCATCCGTCGCATCGCTCGCCTGACCGGACTCTCCCCGGCCTGCCCGGCCGACCTCCAGCACATCAGCGCGGCCCTGGTCGCCCGTCGCTCGGTGTAACGGGGCGGTGTCCGCGGCCGGAACCGCCGTCAAAGGCTGTTCGTTCGCCGGTACATGAGCAAACAACTGGTGCGTGAGGGTCATTCAGGGACGGGCCCCGGCGAGATCACGCCGGACGGCTGCGCGGTCGAGCTGTACTGCCGTCTGCCCGTCGGCGACGAACCGGAGGTGATCGCCGCCGCCGTGCCCGCCGGGGCGAGCATTCTGGAGCTGGGCTGCGGAGTGGGCCGGGTGACCCACCCGCTGATCGAACGCGGCTTCGAGGTCACCGCGGTGGACGAGTCGCCGCGGATGCTGGAGCACATCCGCGGCGCCCGTACCGTGCGGAGCCCCATCGAGTCGCTGGACCTCGGCGAGGAGAGGTTCGACGTGGTGATGCTCGCCTCGCTCCTGGTGCACACGAGCGATGACCGGGTGCGTGACGGGCTGCTGCGGACCTGCCGCAAGCACGTCAAGGACGACGGAGTCGTGCTCATCCAGCGAGAGGGCGCCGACTACCACAGGAACCTGCCGCGGGAGAGGACCTATCCGGACGGATACCCGGGCGGATACACCGTACGGATCGTCTCGGCGGAGCCCGTGGGGGACGGGGTGGACTCGATGCATGTCGAGTACGTCTTCGACGACGCGCGATGGACCCAGACGTTCCGGTCACGGGAACTGTCGAAGGAACAGTTCGAGGGACATCTGGCGGCGGCGGGCCTGACCGTCGACCGGTATCTCACGGATGACGGAATATGGGTGCGCGCCGTGCCGAAGTAGCTCCTCCGGAGCGAAGGAGACCCGCGGTCCGGGAGGCGATGAGTTCCAACCGCGGACCGGCCCACCTCTTCGTAGGAAACACCGCGCGAAGCTTTCCCGCGGAGACTCAGCTGTCCGAGTGCACACCGGTCCGGAGCACCCCCGCTGCCGCCCTTGCCATTTCTTCCGACACCCGAACCGGGGGTGGGCACCCTTCAGCGGCTTTCCGCTCCGTGTGCGGCCGGTCAGTGGACCGTGCTGAAACTGCGCCACGGCAGGGCGCCGGCCCCGTTGACGTCGCTGAGCATGGTCGCGAGGTACGTCGTACCCGGACCGGTGCAGTCGGGTGTGCGGTACAGAATGATGTCGATCAGGGTGCCATTACTCACTTCCTTGGCCCCAGCAGGAGCAAGCGGGTGGCAGCCTTTCACCGAAGGGCTGTTCACCTGGATCACGGCATCCCGCTCGGTCGTGTAGGTGATCGGCCCGACCGCGGTCCGGCCCAGGCCGGAACAGCCTGCGACGGTGAGGGTCAGGAGCGCGGTCCCGGCTGCGACGCCGAGACGGCGGCGTCGGTGATCGATCACGGGCATGGGCGGGTCCTCGTCTGTCTCGTCCGGCTCGTCCGTCAGCACCGCGTGTGCCGGGGCACCGCACACGCCACGGCGCTTCGTGCGCCACGGAGAACGTGCTGACGCTGGTCACCCTGCCTGTTCCCCGGCGACCCGGCATCCTGTGCGCGGCCGGCCGGGCGACAGCCGTACCGAAGCCCCCGACTGATGTTCGTATCATCCGATTCTGGGCATACCGTGTTAATAGCGATTGATTTGTGCGTCTCAGATGTTTCCGGCATTCAGGGGGCCGTCATGGTCCAGGAGCTCGTAATCGCAATAGTGGCCGCGGCCTCGGCGGGTGGGCTGTACATGGCGGCGGCGGCCAAGGTCGTCAAGCAGTACGAGCGGGGCGTCGTGCTGAGGCTCGGCAGGCTCCGTGACGACGTGCGAGGGCCCGGTTTCACCACGGTGATCCCCGGCATCGAGCGGCTGCGCAAGGTGAATATGCAGATCGTGACGATGCCTGTGCCCGCGCAGGACGGAATCACCCGGGACAACGTGACGGTGCGGGTGGACGCGGTCATCTACTTCAAGGTGGTCGATGCGGCGAGTGCGGTGATCCAGGTGGAGGACTACCGGTTCGCGGTGTCGCAGATGGCACAGACCTCACTGCGGTCGATCATCGGCAAGAGCGATCTGGACGATCTGCTGTCCAACCGCGAGAAACTGAATCAGGGCCTTGAGCTGATGATCGACAGCCCTGCGGTCGGGTGGGGCGTGCAGATCGACCGGGTGGAGATCAAGGACGTTTCGCTCCCGGAGACGATGAAACGCTCCATGGCCCGCCAGGCCGAGGCCGACCGTGAGCGGCGAGCCCGCGTCATCAACGCGGACGCCGAGCTCCAGGCATCGAAGAAACTCGCCGAGGCGGCGGGGGAGATGTCCGCCCAGCCGGCCGCGCTCCAGCTGCGCCTGCTCCAGACGGTGGTGGCGGTCGCGGCCGAGAAGAACTCCACGCTGGTGCTCCCGTTCCCGGTGGAGCTGCTCCGCTTCCTGGAGAGGGCGCAGCAGCCCGCACAGCAAGAGGTGACGCAGCAGCGGCCGCAGCCCGCACAGGCACAGCGCCCTGCGCAGCCGCAGCGCCTCGCCGCGGCGCAGCGTCCGGCACAGACACAGCCGAAACCACAGCCGCAGCCGAAACCACGGCCACGGCCGCAGCAGCCTTCGTCCTCGGCGCCTGCTCCCACTCCGGCTGCCGCGCCCGCTCCGGCTCCCGCGGACACCGCGCCCGCGCGCCCCTCTCGTTCGAAGCCGCTCGCCAGCCACTGAGTCGAACCGCTCCGTTCCCTCCGTTCCGCCGTTGTGGACCGGTCGGTTCGGCCCGCGTCCGTGCCCGTATCCGAATTCATGCCCGTATCCAAGCCCTCATCAAGGGTCCTACCGCATCTGACCTGCTGGAATACAGGTCCGCGACCGGTTGTCAGACCCCCCGCCTAGACTCACAGGAGTCATGAGGATCAAGACGATCAAGAGGACCGGGGCGGGCCGGGAGGGGACCGATGACCACGGCACAACACCATCTGGACGCGTCTGCTGTCCGCCTCCTGAGCTGTGCCGCTGTCTTCCTGCCCGCATCGCTGCCGAGGGACGGAAGGGTTGCTTTCTGGGATCCCGACGGCGGCCTTCTCCCGGAGCCGGGCGACTTCTCCGAACGCTCCGCAGATCCTGAGACCGCGACACCCGGTCCGACCGCCGCGGAGATCACCGTCGTCCGGCGGCACGGACAGCAGAAGGGCGCCCGTCGGCGTACGGTGCCGGCTGTCCTGCTGCCCGTGACCGATGCCCTGCCGCTGCTGGCCCGTGCCCGGCACCAGCAGTCCGCCCACCCCGCCACGCGCTGCTGGGGCGCCGCCGCACTCCAGGCACTCAACCTGGTGGCGCGCGGCAGACTGCTCCCCGGTCTGACGGGCGACGACCACGACGCCTGGCGCGCCGGTCCGCGCGACGCCGAGGACATCGCTCATCTCCGGGCGATCGCCGCCGCCATGCCCGTCGAGGGGTACGCCGTCCCGCTCCCGGACCGCACACCGCTCCAGGTCCCCGCCCCGGAGTGGCTGCTCGGGGCATTCCTCGACGCGGTGGCCGACACCCTGCCCCGTACACCCGCCGCGGCCTACGCGATGGGGGAGCCCTTCGCGGCCCGTGAGGCCCAGCATCTGCCAGGAGCCCGTGACTGGGCCGTCGAAGTCGCGGCCGGTCTCGATGCGGGCGTACGGGTGTCGCTGCGCCTCGATCTGTCGGCGTACGAACTCTTCGACACGGCCGATACGTACGACAGCCCCGACGCCGCCGACGGTTCCGATGACTTCCACGACGGCGACCGCGACGGCTCCGGCACGGCTGCGGATGCCCGTCCCGGCGCCGCGCGGCACGCCGCCGGGGCCATCACGCAGGTGCACAGCCTGGCCGACCCGACCTATGTCATCGACGCCGCCGCACTGTGGAACGGCGGGGCGGGAGAGCCGTTCGGCCCGCGGGCCAGGATTGACGCCGTGCTCGCACTGCGCCGCGCCGCCCGTGTCTGGGCACCGCTGGAGCGGTTGCTGGACCAGCCGGTGCCCGATGTGCTCGCACTGGCGGAGGACGAGCTGTACGAGCTGCTGAGCGACGCCGGAGCCCGGCTGGCGGCGGCCGGGGTGAGCGTCCACTGGCCCAGAGAGCTCGCCCGTTCGCTCACCGCCTCCGCTGTCGTACGGCCCGCCCCCGGTTCGGCCACCGACGGCACCTCGTTCTTCGACGCCGAGCAGCTCTTCTCCTTCAACTGGCAGTTGTCTCTGGGTGACGAGTATCTGACCGAGGCGGAGATGGACGTCCTCGCGGAGGCCCACCGCCCGGTGGTACGCCTGCGGGACCAGTGGGTCGTCGTCGACCCCGCGCTCGTACGCAAGGCGCGCAAGCGGGAGCTCGGCCTGCTCGATCCGGTCGACGCCCTCGCCGTCGCCCTGACCGGAAGCGCCGAGGTCGACGGTGAACAGGTCGAAGCAGTGCCCGTCGGGGCGCTGGCTGCACTCCGCAGCCGCATCACCGCCGACGACACCACCATCGCCCCGCCGCCCGGTCTCGACGCCACACTCCGCGACTACCAACTGCGTGGCCTCGCCTGGCTGGACCGGATGACCTCACTCGGCCTCGGCGGCTGCCTCGCCGACGACATGGGCCTGGGCAAGACGATCACCCTCATCGCCCTTCACCTGCACCGCGCCCACTCCGCGCCCACCCTGGTGATCTGCCCCGCCTCCCTCCTGGGCAACTGGCACCGGGAGATCAATCGCTTCGCTCCCGGTGTCCCCGTGCGCCGCTTCCACGGCACCGACCGCACTCTCGCCGAACCCGACGGCGGCTTCGTCCTCACCACATACGGCACGATGCGTTCGAGCGCGGCGCAACTCGCCGACCACAGCTGGGGACTGATCGTCGCCGACGAGGCCCAGCACGTGAAGAACCCGCACTCCTCGACGGCGAAGGCGCTGCGCACCATCCCCGCCCCGGCAAGAGTCGCCCTCACCGGAACCCCCGTGGAGAACAACCTCTCCGAGCTGTGGGCCCTGCTCGACTGGACCACGCCCGGACTGCTCGGCCCTCTCAAGGCGTTCCGGGCCCGCCACGCCCGTATTGTCGAGAACACCGGGACGGCCGCCGGGCTCGCCAACGACGAAGCGGTCGAACGGCTCTCCCGGCTCGTCCGGCCCTTCCTCCTGCGCCGCAAGAAGTCCGACCCGGGCATCGCCCCCGAGCTGCCGCCCAAGACGGAGACCGACCACCCCGTTTTCCTCACCCGCGAGCAGGCCACACTCTACGAAGCGGCGGTCCGCGAGACGATGGCGTTCATCGAAGCCTCGGAGGGCATCGCCCGACGTGGTCTGATCATGAAGCTGCTGGCCTCGCTCAAGCAGATCTGCAACCACCCCGCGCAGTACCTGAAGGAAGAACCGACCCGCCTCGTCGGCCGTTCCGGAAAGCTCGCCCTGCTCGACGAACTCCTCGACACGATCCTCGCCGAGGACGGCTCCGTCCTCATCTTCACCCAGTACGTGACGATGGCCCGGCTCCTCTCCGCCCACCTCGCCTCGCGCGCCATCCCCTCCCAACTCCTGCACGGCGGTACCCCGGTGGCCGACCGGGAACGGATGGTCGACCGCTTTCAGTCCGGCGAGGTCCCGGTCTTCCTGCTCTCCCTCAAGGCAGCGGGCACCGGACTGAATCTCACCAGGGCCGCCCATGTCATCCACTACGACCGCTGGTGGAACCCGGCCGTCGAGGAACAGGCCACGGACCGGGCGTACCGCATCGGCCAGACGCAACCCGTGCAGGTGCACCGGCTGATCGCGGAAGGCACGGTCGAGGACCGGATCGGCGAGATGCTGCGGGCCAAGCGAGTCCTGGCCGACGCGGTCCTCGGCGCCGGCGAGACCGCGTTGACCGAGCTCAGCGACCGTGACTTGGCCGACCTCGTCTCGCTCCGGAGGCCGTCATGAGCCCCCGCCCCCAGCCCCGCCCCGTCGCGCGCTCGCGACCCGGCCCCGACGATCTGCGGCGCACCTTCGAGGCCGTGCCGCCCCGCACATCCGATGGCGACGAACCCTTTGCGGACAGCTGGTGGGGCCGCGCCTGGGTGGCTGCCCTGGAGTCCTTGTCGATGGACGAGGGACGGCTCTCCCGCGGCCGTACGTACGCCGACAGCGGGAAGGTCGCCGCGATCACCGTCACCCCCGGACGGGTGGTCGCCTACGTCCACGGCAGCCGCCCCCGCCCCTACCGCGCCGAGCTGCGTCTGCGGTCGCTCACCGACACCGCCTGGGACACGTTCCTGGACGCGGTCGCCGCCCGCCCAGGTCACCTCGCCGCCCTGCTCGCCAAGGAGATGCCGCACTCGCTGGTCGACACGGCAGCCGAGGCCGGCATCGGGCTGCTGCCCGCCGCAGGCGACCTCGACCCCGACTGCTCCTGCCCCGACCACGGCTGGCCCTGCAAGCACGTGGCCGCCCTCTGCTACCAGATGGCCCGGCTCCTGGACGCCGACCCGTTCGTCCTTCTGCTGCTGCGCGGCCGGGGTGAGCGCGAACTCCTCGAAGAGCTGGGCCGTCGCAACGCCGCGCACTCCGCCCGGGAACGCCCCACGGCCCCCGCCACCCCCTCCGTACCGGCCCGCGAAGCCCTCGCCGACCGCTACCTCCTGCCGCTTCCCGCCCCGCTCCCGGTCCTGCCGCATCCCGGGCAGCCACCCTCGTACCCCAGCCTGCCCAGCGCCCGGGACCCGCTCGCCCTCGACCACCTCGCCACGGATGCCGCGGCCCGTGCGCACGCGCTCCTCACCACCGGCCTCGACCCGCTCGCCGGTCTCGCCCCCTGGCAGGACGCGGTACGACTGGCGGCGTCCCGCCCCACCGCCGGACTCACCGCAACGACCCGCGCCCTCTACCGCGAACTGGCGTACGCCACCGGCCGTACGCCCACCGACCTGGCCCGAGCGGTCGCGGCCTGGCGCCAGGGCGGCGCCGAAGGGCTGGCCGTCCTCGAAACACCCTGGGATCCTCCGGCCGGCCCTTTCGACCGGGCCCGCCCCGCGCTCGCAGCCGCCGACTTTCCCCGCTTCCACCCCTGGCGCAACCACCTCACGCACCCCAGCGGCACGCTCCAGCTCCGCTTCGGCCACGACGGTCGTTGGTACGGCTACGAATCCGAGCCGGGGGAGGACGACTGGTGGCCCCGCGCCACCCCGGACGCCGACCCGGTGGGAGCGCTCATGGAACTCAGCGGGGGCTGAGCCCCGGCCGATCCGGCCGACCGTCAGCCCCAACTCCGCAGATAGACGAAGAGGCCGATCATCAGCACAGCGACGATCGGCAGCATGATCAGCCGGGCTTTCCGGAACGACTCGTTGTCCTGCTGGGACAGTCCCCGGTCGGCGCCGTGCGCCGACGCCAGATGTTCCCCCGCCATGTCGATGATCTTCTTCATGGTCAGGAGCGAAGGCGACCAGTCGCAGTGAGCACAGACCAGGAAGTCCCGGTACGGGTCGTATCGGAAGTCTCGTTCTATGTTGACCGTGAACACCTCACCGTCCGGCGTCGTGGCTGTGAAGTGGCGTATCGGCGTTCCCATGTGGATTGCTCCCTGTTCCGCGCATGTGATTGGTCCCGGTACTCAGCCGCGGCACAGTACCCGACCGCACCCGCCCTGGTTCCGGCGAGGACATCCCGATCGGGTACTGGACTACCGTGAAGTTCTCCGGAGCCCTTCCTGCACGCCGCGTCAACGAACTGCTGGACCGGGTGGAGAAGCTCCAGCAGGCCGTGAATTCCCCGGCCGTCCACTACGGCCGGGGTGCGCGAGGAGCGCAAGCTGAAACTGAAGCTTGTCGTGACGACGCGGTTCCAGTGGAGGTTCGAGTCCTCCCCCGGCATTCTGTGCCGCCCGCACATGAACGGGCCGGGGTAGCCCAAATGGCAGAGGCAGACCGCGATCAATCTCAGACTCTTGCTCCAGACTCAGCATTCGCCACCCATCGCCGAATCAAACGGGCCCGTGCCCATGGGCGTCGAGATGCCGGTTCGACTCCGGCTCGCAGAGCTTCGATCTGCGGTCGTCTAAAGGCAGGACGCGGCGACATATACCTGACACGGGTCCTTAAAAGTGTCGGCGTGCCGAACGGGTGGCACACCAGGGCTCGGGGGCCGGCTACGCCCCCGGGCCCGCTCCCGTTCCGGACGATGAGCTGCTCGCGGGAAGCGACACCCCGCGCCCCGCGAAGAAGCGCTCGAAGTCGGGTAGCGCGAGCTCCGCGGCCCGCGTCCCCGCCGTCGTGCCTGACGGGTTGTGGAAGTGGACGCCGGTGCCGTCGGCCGTACGGGACGTCAGCAGCACCAGATGCCCGCCCCGCCCCGGAGCGGGCCGCTCCGGATGCCGGATGCCGTAGTGCACCGAGGCCATGACCGTCCGGCCGCCGTCCAGCAGGCCGAGGATCTCCTGCAACGAGAGATGGCGGTGCACCGTGGCGTCCACGCCGTGCACCTCGCGTGCGTACTCGGCGAAGGGGGCGTAGATGAGGCCCCGGATCGCCCCCTGCGCATCCTCCGTGTACGCACCGTACTTGAGCGCCCCGTCGCGCAGCGCGAACAGGGACGGGGCCCCGGCGGCCTCCGCCGGAGCGGTGTCCGAACTCTTCCCGGCGCCGAGCGCCATGCGCAGGCAGGTCATACCGCACAGATGACCGGACCAGCGCGCGTATTCGGCCGGTGACGCCGCGCCCGACTCCGCCCACGCCGGATCGGTGGCCGGATCGAGTCCGTCCTCGACGATCGGGCCGACGAGTTCGGGCGAGGCGAACTGGGTGAGGACGGGAACGCGACAGGCGGGGCAGATCACCGGGGGCATCCGATCACTGGCGGTATCCGGTCAGGAAGCGGCCGATCCGGCTGATCGCCGCGTCGAGATCGTCAGCGTACGGGAGTGTCAGGATCCGGAAGTGGTCGGGCCGCGACCAGTTGAAGCCCGTGCCCTGCACGACCTGGATCTTCTCCCGCAATAGCAGGTCCAGGACGAACTTCTCGTCGTCGACGATCGGATGCACCTTCGGGTCGATGCGCGGGAACGCGTACAGCGCGCCCTTCGGCTTCACGCACGACACTCCGGGGATCTCGTTCAGCTTCTCCCAGGCCCGGTTGCGCTGTTCGTACAGCCTGCCGCCGGGCACGACCAGTTCCCTGATCGACTGCCGGCCGCCGAGCGCCGCCTGAATGGCGTACTGCGCGGGCGCGTTGGGGCACAGACGCATGGAAGCGAGAGTGGTCAGCCCCTCCAGATAGTTGCGCGCGTGCTGCTGCGGGCCGGAGACCACCATCCAGCCGGAGCGGAAGCCCGCCACGCGGTATGTCTTCGACAGGCCGCTGAAGGTGAGGCAGACCAGATCGGGGGCGAGCAACGCCACGCTGTGGTGCTCGGCGTCGTCGTACAGGATCTGGTCGTAGATCTCGTCCGCGAACACCATCAGGCCGTGCCTGCGTGCCAGATCGAGGATGCCTTCGAGGACCTCGCGCGGATAGACCGCGCCGGTCGGATTGTTCGGATTGATGATCACGACGGCCCTCGTGCGGTCGGTGATCTTCGACGCCATGTCGGCCAGGTCCGGGTTCCAGTCCGAGGCCTCGTCGCAGGTGTAGTGCACGGCCTTGCCGCCCGCGAGGGTCACCACCGCGGTCCACAGCGGATAGTCGGGGGACGGGATGAGCACCTCGTCACCGTCCTCCAGCAGTGCCTGGACGGCCATGGAGATCAGCTCGGAGACGCCGTTGCCGAGGAAGATGTCGTCGACTCCGACGTCCGCCAGGCCCATCGCCTGGTATCGCTGCGCCACCGCCCGGCGGGCGGACAGGATGCCGCGCGAATCGGTGTAGCCGTGGGCCTGCGGGAGCATCCGGATCACGTCCTGGACGACCTCCTCCGGCGCCTCGAAACCGAAGAGTGCCGGGTTGCCCGTGTTGAGGCGGAGCACGCTGTGGCCCGCCTCCTCCAGGGCGTTGGCCTGCTCGATGACCGGGCCCCGGATCTCGTAACAGACCTCGTTGAGCTTGCTGGACTGCCGGAATTCCATGCGGTGGCCTCCCCGACCTGATTGCGATACTTGGTTTTACCAAGCTCAGGCTTGGAAAGTCCAACAACATGTCTAGACTGCGTCGCATGCCACGTCAGCAACAGTCCGCAACCCGCCCGGCCCGTCGCCGGAGTTACGACCAGTTCTGCGCCACCGCACGCTCCCTCGACTCCGTGGGCGACCGGTGGACCCTGCTGATCGTCCGTGAACTGCTGGCGGGCCCCCGCCGCTACACCGACCTCCATGCCGACCTGCCGGGCGTCAGCACGGACGTCCTCGCCTCCCGGCTCAAGGACATGGAGCAGGGCGGCCTGGCCACCCGCCGTAGGCTCCCGCCGCCCGCCGCGGCCTCGGTGTACGAACTGACGGAGCGCGGCCACGGGCTGCTGCCCGTACTTGCCGCGCTCGCCGAGTGGGGCGCGCCCGCGCTCACCGAGCGGCGGCCCACGGATGCGGTGCGGGCGCACTGGTTCGCGCTTCCGCTGCTGCGGGCGCTGGACGGACTGACCCATGCGGGGGTCGTCGAAGTCCACCTGGAAGAGGGCGAGTTCCATGTGCGCGCCGGTGGTGCGGGGGGCGGCAGGGAGAGTGTCGGTACGGCGAGCGCGGCGGCCGGTTCGGCTGTGTACGGGGACGGTCCTGCCGCCCACGCCGACGCCCGTATCGCACTCGACGTCGAGCTCTGCCTGGCGCTCGGGCGGGGTGAGTTGACACTCGCCCAGGCCGTCAAGGACGGCCGTGTCGAGGTGTCGGGCGACGGGCCGCTCGCCGCTGAGCTCCGCGGCGAGTGACCGCCGGATCGCAAGGGTTCCACACGTCAACTCACGGGTAGCGTGAGGATATTTGGGATGTGCGGTCCGGGGTGTCCGGGGCGCTTGCGGGGCGCTGAGGCAGAGGAGTCGCACGTGAGGATCGGCAGACAGCGGGGAGGCCGGGGGCGGCGGATGCGGCAGGGGCAGCCGGCAGGGCGGGGGCGACTCGCCAGGGCCCTGGTCATGGGCGGCTGCGTTGCCGCGCTCGGCTTCGTACCGTCGGCTGCCATCGCCTCACCCGGCAGCGGTGTGAGCGGCACAGTGGTCGCGAAGGGCACCTCGGCGGGGAAGTTGAAGGTGAATACCCCGAACGGCCGCACCGATGTGACCTTCCGGTCCATCACCGTCGAGCCGGGCGGCTCCACCGGTTGGCACACGCACAGCGGTCAGCTGATCGCCGTCGTCAAGTCCGGGACGCTGACGCGCACTCTGGACGACTGCTCGGTCGAGGTGACGCCGGCGGGCTCTTCCTTCATCGAGCCGTCCGGGGCCGATCACCGCCACATCGGACGCAACCTGGGGGCCGAGCCCGTCGTGCTCTGGGTGACCTATCTGCTGCCCGAGGGCAGTGCGCTCTCCGACGATGCCGACGCGGTGGACTGCGACGCGAAGAAGCAGCCCGCGTGACGCTCGTCCGCCGTCGGTGCCGGCCCTCGGTCGGTGAGCGTCTCGTCCACCGGCCCGCGCGGATGCGGTCGTACGGGCCGATGGTCCGCTGCACCCCGCCTGGGCCGGATGGGGGCAGGGAGGGTAGCGGGCCGGTCTCGTCCAGGGACCTGGGTGCGTCGTGTACCGGGGCGGCCGCCTCTGGTAGTGGTCACGGACCGGGGCGGCCCCCCACGGTGGTGACCGCCTCCGCCCCCGACCGGCAGCCCGCCTCCACGGCCGAGGCGTCGTCCGCCCCCGACAGGTGCGCCGCGAGGAAGCCGCCGGTGAACGCGTCGCCCGCGCCCGTCGAGTCCACGGCCCCGCGCACCTGGACGGCCGGAATGTGCCGGGTCACCGCGCCCGCGGCGGCCAGCAGGGCTCCACCCTTGCCGAGCGTGACCACCACCCGGGGCACCTGAAGGCTCAACTTGGCTGCGGCGTCGGCTGGTTCGGGCAGCCTGGTGAGCAGTCGCGCCTCGTCCGCATTGGGCAGCAGCAGATCCACGCCCTCCACGGCTGTCAGGAACCGGTCGACGCCCAGCTCACCGAGGAAGCCGGCCGAAGCCGGGTCGACGCTCACCGGGATCTGCCGCCGCCGGGCTTCCCGCAGGGCGAGCAGGGCCGTCGCCCGGCTCGTCGCGGCGAAGAGAAGGTACCCGGAGAGGTGGAGATGGGCGATGCCGTCGAGCATCGACGGTGACCAGTCGCCGGGGGAGAGGCGGAGCACGGCACCGCTGTCGGTGAGGAAGGTGCGCTCGGCGGCGGAATCGACAAGGGCGACGACCGTGGCGGTCGGTACGTCGTCGTCCACGGCAAGCAGGCAACGCACCCCTGCCCGCCGCAGCGCGTCCCCGTGCCAGGCCGCACTGTCGGCGCCGACCCGGGCCAGCAGCCGTACGTCGCGACATCCCGAACGCGCCGCCCAGCAGGCGACGTTGGCGCCCGCTCCGCCGGGTAGGGTGCGGATGTGCGCCGAGGTGTCCGTACCGTGGATCAGCGCCGTTCCGTGCCGGGCCACCACATCCGTGACCACGTCGCCGATGACGAGAAGGCCGCCGTCGGTCATTGTCCGGCCGCCGGGTTCCGGCGCGGTGTCGCGTCCTGGGCGTTCGGGTGCGTTGCCGTGTCCTGCGCGTTCGGGTGCGCCGCCATGTCCTGCGCCTCCGGGGGCGCTGCTGTGTCCTGCGCGGCGGCCCATGCGCAGGAGATCCGCGCGGCGAGCGACACGTTTCCGCGTACGGCCGCCAGATTGGCCTCCAGTGAAGCGCCCCCGGTGCCCCGCATGAGCTGGTCCAGCAGGAACGGTGTGACTGCCTGGCCCACGACACCGCGCTCCCGGCATGCGGCAAGGGCCTCGGCCAGCACACGGTCGTGGAGCGCGGGATCCAACTGGTCCTCCATGGATACGGGGTTGGCGACGATCAGCGCGGAGACGGGACCGCCGAGCGCGTCCTGGGCCCGCATCACCTCCGCGACCTGCTCGGGCGTCCGCACGGTCCAGTCGACCGGCTCGCCCGAGCTGTTCAGATAGAAGCCGGGGAAGCGGTCGGTGCCGTAGCCGAGCACTCCGACACCGAGCGTCTCCAGTCGCTGCAGCGTGGCGGGGACGTCCAGGATCGATTTCACCCCTGCGCACACCACGGTGATGCCGGTCCGCGCGAGGAGTCGGAGGTCCGCGGATTCGTCCTGGGTCTGTGTCCATTTCCGGTGTACGCCGCCGAGGCCGCCCGTCGCGAAGACGCGCAGGCCCGCGTGTGCGGCCAGGAACGCCGTCGCGGACACGGTCGTCGCCCCGATCGCGCCCGTCGCCAGGGCGGGCGCGAGGTCCCGGTGTCCCAGCTTCCGCATCGCCGGGTCTGCGGCGACCCGCCCCAACTGGGCTTTGTCCAGGCCGATGTGGGCCCGTCCGTCGAGTACGGCGATCGTGGCGGGCACTGCGCCCGCGGACCGTACGATTCCTTCGAGTTCCTCGGCGACCTGCAGATTGCGGGGGCGTGGCAGACCATGGGCGATGATCGTCGACTCCAGGGCCACGACGGGGTGGTGCGCGGCGAGGGCCGCCTGTACCTCGGTGGAGAGGACAGGGGTGTAGGGGTGTGTGCCGTGCGACGAAGTCAGTGACATGTTCACATCCCTGTCGCGGGTGCAGCGGCCTCAAACGTGTGGCCGGGACACCGGCCGGATCACCCGTCTCCTCCGCTCACCCGTCCCCTCCACATGTTCTCCCGGTCGTGATGCCGAGTCGCCTCGAAGCGGTCGCTAGGGTGACCGGTCATGAACATACTCGATCAAGCTCCCGCCTCGTTTGCCGTGCACATTCCGGATGCCGAACTGGAACCGGAACCGCTCGACCCCGCACAGATCGTCTCGGGCGAGCCCGTGGTGACCGGCAAGGTGCTCTGGGAGTCGCCCGACGGCAAGCAGGTGCGCGGGATCTGGCAGATCACGCCGGGCGTGGTCACCGACACGGAGGCCAACGAGCTGTTCGTGGTCGTCAGCGGGCGCGCGACCGTGGCGGTCGAGGGCGGGGCGACGCTGGAGATCGGGCCGGGGGACGTCTGTGTGCTGCGCGAGGGCGACCGTACGACGTGGACCGTGCACGAGACGCTGCGCAAGGCGTACCACATCAGCCTCTGAAGTCTCAGAGCCTGTCGGGTGAGGCGGGCGCAGCAGTCGCGGCCGGCCGGGTGAGCGCTCGGCGCAGTGCCAGCGCCGCCATCGGCAGCAGCAGGCATGCTCCGACCACGTTCAGCCAGCCGTAGCTCGCCCGGGCTACGATGACCCCGGCGATCGCACCGCCGATGCCCGCTGCCGTGTTCATGGTCAGGTCCGACAGACCCTGCACGGCGGCGCGGGCGGGCTGCGGTACGGAGTCGGTGAGCAGCGCCGAACCGGCGACCAGCCCGGCCGACCAGCCGAGCCCGAGCAGGAACAGACCTGCCGCCGTCTGGCCATGGCTGGGGCCCGCGGTGCCGGCCAGAAGTGCGGCGCAGGAGAGCAGCCCGACCGCCAGACCGATCACGGCGAGTCGGCCGAAGCGGTCCGACAGCCAGCCCATCACCGGGGAGAACGCGTACATACCCGCGATGTGGCCGCTGATGACCAGGCCGATCAGCTGGAGTCCGGCGCCGTGATGCCCCAGATCGACCGGGGTCATCACCATGATCGAGACCATCACGGTGTGCGATACGGCCACCGTCACCAGCGCGAGCCGTGCCATCGCGGACGCCCGAACGGCCGCGATGCCGGCACGCAGCGAACGGCCTGCGGGGGACTCGTCGTCCTGCGGCGCCAGCGCCCGCGCGGTGAGCAGCGGGTCCGGCCGCAGCAGCACCCCGACCACGACGGCGGCCAGCAGAAAGATTCCGGCCGCGAAGAGGAACGGGCCGGCCTTCTCGGATATTGGGGTACCGCGGAAGACTTGTCCCACCGGGGCCGCGATGTTCGGCCCGAGAACCGAACCGATCGTCGTGGCCCAGATGACGTTGGAGATCGCCCGGCCGCGCCGGTCGGGTTCGACGAGATCCGCGGCGGCGAACCGGGCCTGCAGATTGGCCGAGGAACCAGCACCGAACCCGGCCATGCCGAGCAGCAGCAGCGGGAAGCTCTCCACGACAGTGGCCAGGACCACGAGTCCTGCGCCGAGCGCACCGATCAGATACGCCAGTACGAGACCGGGGCGCCGACCGCGCGAGGTCATCACCGCGGCCAGCGGAAGTGAAAGCAGTGCGGTACCCGCCACCGATGCGGTCGGGGCCAGCCCGGACAGCGCTTCGGAGCCGCTCACCTCCGTGGCCAGGACCGGGGCCAGGGCAATACCGATGGGTACGCCGAGGCCGCCGAGTATCTGGCTGGCTATCAGCACCGCGGACGTTCTGCGGCGCAGTCCGGGCAGCTCGGCCGCCGTGACCCGGTGCGCGGGGTGGCCGGGTCCGGTGGGGATATCAGGTGCATCGAAGGTGTTGGTCACTGACGCAGTGTGCCAGCCCGTACACAGGTACGAAACCCGGTCCGGACCCGACTCAGAACAGCGGCTGGGGCAGCACACCCTCCAGAGCCAACAGCTTCCGCTTGGTTTCGAGACCACCGCTGAACCCGCCGAGTCCGCCGTCGCTCTCCACCACCCGATGGCACGGCACCACCACCGGCAGCGGATTGGACCCCATGGCCGCCCCGACCGCCTGCGCCGCCCCCGGCTGCCCCACGCGCTCGGCGAGGTCCCCGTATCCGACGACCGCCCCGTACGCCACCCCCGCCGCCAGCTCACGGAGTACCTGGCGGTTGAAGCCGGATGTCAGCGACCAGTCCAGGTCGAGCGAGAACTCCCGCAACGATCCCGCGAAATACGCTGCGAGCTGGCGTATCGGCTCGGCGAGCCGTGCGGAGCCGGGACTGTCCACCGGCTCTGCACCGAGTCGGGTCCGCAACTGCCCGATCGCCTTCTCCCGCACCTGGGGGCGGGCGTGGAAGACCACGCTCACCAGCCCCGCGTCGGTCGCGGCGAGCAGCAGCGGGCCGATGTCGCTCTCGATGACGGCCCACTCGACAACGCCGTTGCTGTTCATGGGAACCACCGTACGGCCGGCCACTGACAACGGGCCGCGGAGACGGGGCGGCCGAGGTGTCAGCCCGTGGCCTCGCGCACCACATCCGGGTAGTTGGTGATGATCCCGTCGACGCCGAAGCCCGCCACCTTCGCCGCCGTCGCAGCGTCGTTGACCGTCCAGGTGTTGACCTGGAGCTTCTTGCCGTGTGCGCCCTTCAGAGCGTGTACCGCCTCCACGTAGTCGGCGGAGACGGACGTGTGAGAGGGGTTGATCTGGTCGGTGAACGCCGCGTACGAGGGCAGATCGGCCACCGAGGGGGTGCCGAGGAAGCCGGTCGTGACGTCCGGACGCTGCTCGTGCACCTTCTTCATGCTGTCCGCGCCGAAGCTCTGGATGACGAGCCTGTGCTTGACGTGGTTGCGGTCGAGCCAGCCCTCCTCGCGGAGCACCCGCAGGGTCTCCTTCTCGATGCCCGGGTAGGTCTCCGGGCTCTTGATCTCCAGCAGCAGCTTCTGGTGATTGCGCTCGACCCGGTTCAGGTACTGCTCGAGGGTGGGCACCCGGGCACCGGCGAACTGCGGGCCGAACCAACTGCCCGCGTCCAGCTGGGCGATCTCGGCGGCCGTGAAGTCCTTGACCGCCCACGGAGCGCGGTCCGGGAAGACCTCTTCGACGTTGGTGGTCCGCTTCAGGTTGGTGTCGTGCATGACCACCAGTTCACCGTCCTTGGTGAGCTGGACATCGTTCTCCACCCAGTCGATGCCGAGGGCGTCGGCCTTGTCGACAGCGGCCAGGGTGTTCTCCGGCGCATAGGCCGAAGCGCCCCGGTGGGCGAAGACGACCGGGGCGTCCGACTTCTTGTGCTCGGTCTGAGCGCTCACGGTCTGGACGCCCGTGACCGTTCCTGTACCCGTGCCCCCGGCCGTGGCCGCGGCCTGCGCATCGGTGGTGGTCGACATCAGCAACGCGCCAGCACCCATGAGAGCGGCGGCCACGGCGGCGGTTGCGTTACGTGCGTACACGTGTGCTCCTTGTTCAGAGAAACGTACGGGCTGAGAGTGGCAGCCGTCTGCCAACGAGGGACAGGCGAAGGATGGCCATAACGTGAACACTGCTGCTGAGGCCGGGGCACGGGTGTGTGAGACCGGGGGGAACGGGCCGAATTCCCCGTCGGTAAAATGCAGCTCTTCTGTTTGTCTGCCGGGCCTCGCGCCTTAGGGTCACCTCCGAACCCGGGCTTCCGCGAAGGGCGTACGAGCATGCAGGGCACGATCGACGGTTTCAGCTACGGAGCGGTGACGCCCATCGCGGCCTTCCTCATGGCCTGCCTCGGCGCGGCCCTCGGGCTGCGCTGCACGGCCCGTTCGCTGCGAACCGAGCGTTCCTTCAAGGCCGGCTGGCTGGCTCTGGGCGCGACCTCCATAGGCTCCGGCATCTGGACGATGCACTTCATCGCGATGATGGGCTTCTCCGTCGAAGGGGTGGTCATCGACTACGACAAGCCGATCACGTTCGCCAGCCTCGCGGTCGCGATCGGCATGGTCGCCATCGGCATCTTCATCGTCGGATACCGGGGCGCCACCCGTATGGCACTGGTGACGGGCGGCACCATCACCGGACTCGGCGTGGCCACCATGCACTACCTGGGCATGGCCGGAATGCGCCTTGCGGGACAGCTCGAGTACGAAACGGTCACCGTGGCACTCTCTGTCGTCATCGCCGTCGTGGCCGCCACGACCGCGCTCTGGGCGGCCGTCTCCATCCAGGGCTTTCTGCCCAGCCTCGGCGCCAGCGTCGTGATGGCCGTCGCGGTCAGCGGCATGCACTACACGGGCATGGCGGCGCTCAGTGTCCATCTGCACCCCGGCGCCCTCTCCGGCACCGCTGCGGCCGACGGGCCGACCGCCCCCCTCGTACCGCTGCTGATCGGCCCCGGCTGCTTCCTGCTCCTTGCCGCGGTGGTCGTGATGTTCGACCCCCTGATGGTGATGGGCACCCCGGACTGGGACGACCCCAAGGCCAGGAACGGTGCCGGACGACAACCCGGAATCCCGGCCCGGCGGCAGGTGCCGCGGTTCGGAACACATGCCGACCCCGCGTCGTTCCACTCCCGGCCGCGCGATCCCGCGCCGCCGGGAGAATGGTGACCCCGGTCCGGCACGACGGCTGACCCGGCCCGGTTGTCAGTGGTGGGTCGTACGGTGGTGGCATGCGGCCCGTTTCGAAGATCGAACGTTCGGTGGCGCCTTTCGAGGTCGTCAGTCCCTACCAGCCCAGCGGCGACCAGCCCGCGGCCATCGCCGAGCTGGAGCGGCGCATCCGCGCGGACGAGAAGGATGTCGTCCTGCTCGGCGCGACCGGCACCGGCAAGTCGGCGACCACCGCCTGGATGATCGAGAAACTTCAGCGCCCCACGCTCGTCATGGCGCCGAACAAAACGCTCGCGGCCCAGCTGGCGAACGAGTTCCGCGAACTGCTGCCCAACAACGCCGTCGAGTACTTCGTCTCCTACTACGACTACTACCAGCCCGAGGCGTACGTCCCGCAGTCGGACACCTACATCGAGAAGGACTCCTCGATCAACGAGGAGGTGGAGCGGCTGCGCCACTCCGCGACGAATTCACTGCTCACCCGGCGCGATGTCGTCGTGGTCGCCTCCGTCTCCTGCATCTACGGCCTCGGTACGCCCCAGGAGTACGTGGACCGGATGGTCCAGCTCAAGGTCGGCGACGAGATCGACCGCGACCAGCTGCTGCGCCGCTTCGTCGAGATCCAGTACAGCCGCAACGACCTCGCGTTCACCCGTGGCACCTTCCGGGTCCGCGGCGACACCATCGAGATCTTCCCGGTCTACGAGGAGCTCGCCGTCCGCATCGAGATGTTCGGCGACGAGATCGAGGCGCTCTCCACCCTCCACCCGCTCACCGGCGAGGTCATCAGCGAGGACCAGTCCCTTCACGTCTTCCCCGCCAGCCACTACGTCGCGGGCCCCGAGCGCATGGAGAAGGCGGTCGACGGCATCGAGCGGGAGCTGGAACAGCGCCTCGCCGATCTGGAGAAGCAGGGCAAGATGCTGGAGGCCCAGCGGCTGCGGATGCGCACCACGTACGACATCGAGATGCTCCGGCAGATCGGTACCTGCTCCGGCGTCGAGAACTACTCGATGCACTTCGACGGCCGCTCACCCGGCACCGCCCCCAACACCCTCCTCGACTACTTCCCCGAGGACTTCCTCCTCGTCCTCGACGAGTCGCATGTCACCGTGCCGCAGATCGGCGCGATGTACGAGGGCGACGCCTCCCGCAAGCGGACCCTCGTCGACCACGGCTTCCGGCTGCCCTCCGCGCTCGACAACCGCCCGCTGAAGTGGGAAGAGTTCCTGAGCCGGATCAACCAGACCGTCTATCTCTCCGCCACACCCGGGAAGTACGAGCTCTCCCGGGGCGACGGCTTCGTGGAGCAGATCATCCGCCCCACCGGCCTCGTCGACCCGGAGGTCGTCGTCAAGCCCACCGAGGGCCAGATCGACGACCTGGTGCACGAGATCCGCACGCGCGCCGAGAAGGACGAGCGGGTCCTGGTCACCACCCTCACCAAGAAGATGGCCGAGGACCTCACCGACTACTTCCTGGAGCTCGGCATCCAGGTCCGCTATCTGCACAGCGACGTCGACACCCTGCGCCGCATCGAGCTGCTGCGCGAGCTGCGCTCCGGCGAGTACGACGTACTGGTCGGCATCAACCTCCTGCGCGAGGGCCTCGACCTGCCCGAGGTATCGCTCGTCGCCATCCTCGACGCGGACAAGCAGGGCTTCCTGCGCTCCGGGACGTCCCTGATCCAGACCATCGGGCGCGCCGCCCGTAACGTGTCGGGACAGGTCCATATGTACGCGGACAAGATCACCCCGGCGATGGCACAGGCCATCGACGAGACCAATCGCCGCCGCGAGAAGCAGATCGCCTACAACACCGAGCGCGGCCTCGATCCGCAGCCACTGCGCAAGAAGATCAACGACATCGTCGCCACGATCGCCCGCGAGGAGGTCGACACCGAGCAACTGCTCGGCACCGGCTACCGCCGGACGAAGGGCGCCAAGGCCCCCGTTCCCACGCTGGGCAGTCAGACAGCCGGTTCCAGGAAGGCCGGGGGCGACGCTGCGGTGGTCACCGACCGGCCCGCCACCGAACTCGCCGGAATCATCGAGGAGATGACCGACCGGATGCGGGCGGCCGCCGCGGACCTGCAGTTCGAGGTGGCGGCCCGACTGCGTGACGAGGTCGGTGAGTTGAAGAAGGAGTTGCGCCAGATGCGAGAGGCGGGTCTCGCCTGACCCCGTCGCACCTGGTGTGTTGCAGGACCGACACAAAAACACCCTCAAGCGGCCGCGTCCTCGGCGCGACTGCGTAGGGTGCTTTCAAAACCGCGCACGGACGGTTGCGGGGCAAGCGGAGAGGGGACAGCGCGTGACGGTCAATATGACCAAGGGTCAGGCCATCAGCCTGCAGAAGAGCGACGGGGGGACCCTGACCGCGGTACGGATGGGGCTCGGCTGGCAGGCGGCGCCGCGCCGCGGCCTGTTCGGATCGCGTACGCGGGAGATCGACCTCGACGCGTCGGCGGTGCTGTTCGCCGACAAGCAGCCGGTCGATGTGGTCTTTTTCCGCCACCTCGTCAGTGACGACGGCTCGGTCAAGCACACCGGGGACAACCTGGTCGGCGGCGCCGGTTCCGGCGGCGACGACGAGGCGATCCTCGTCGATCTGCAGCGGGTGCCGGTCCACATCGACCAGATCGTCTTCACGGTGAACTCCTTCACCGGCCAGACGTTCCAGGAGGTGCAGAACGCCTTCTGCCGCATCGTCGACGAGACCAACGGCCAGGAGCTCGCCCGCTACACGCTGGACGGCGGCGGGCAGTACACCGCGCAGATCATGGCGAAGGTGCATCGTGCGGGGAGCGGCTGGCAGATGACCGCCCTCGGCAACCCGGCCAACGGCCGTACCTTCCAGGACCTGATGCCGTCGATCCTGCCGCACCTGTAGGCACGGCCGGACAGCCGGCCGGTATCGGTACGCGCAGCTCCCGGAGGCATTGGCCGCCGGGAGCTGCACCACATGGCGCCGCACCGCGCCGCGCCGCACCGCACAACCCAGCACCGCACCACGCAGCGGTAACTCATCGAGGGGACAGGGCAATGACGGCCGAGCTGGTCCGGGGGCAGAACCACACCTTGCCCCAGACCCGTCTGGAGATCCGGGTATCGGCCGGCACGCCCGTCGTGGCCGGTGCCACGCTCGGCGACGAGAACGGCACGGTGCACGGCACCGAGTGGGTCGCGCACCCGGGATCGCCCCAGCTGCCCGGGCTCGAAGTGTCCAGGCAGGCCGCCGCCGACCACCGGCTCGCCGTGGACCTCGATGCCCTGCCCGCCTCGGTGCACCGCGTCACCGTGCTGCTGGCCCTGCCCACGGGAGTCGGTGGCCCGGTCCGGTTCGGCGGGGTCGCCTCACCGTTCGTCGCCGTCACCGGGCTCGAAGGCACCGAGATAGCCACCTTCACCCTCACCGGCCTGGACACCGAGTCCGCGGTCACCGCCCTGGAGCTCTACCGCCGCCAGGGCGCCTGGAAGGTCCGCGCCGTAGGTCAGGGCTACGCGGGCGGCCTCACCGCCATGCTCGCCGACCAGGGTCTGACGCACGCGGCCGAACTGGCCCACTCGATCCAGGACGCGGTCGCCCGTGCGATGGCCCGATCGGTCTCACCGCCCCCGCCGCGGACCCCGGACGCCGACCGGGTCGGTCACGGCGCGGGCCCCGTACCGCCCTCGGACGGTCATGGTTCTGCCGCCCGGCCCCCGGCGGCCGCCCAGCCTCCCGAGCCGCTCACGGAGCCCACCACCGCACCGTCCATGGCTACGACGGGCGGGCCCATCGACTACGCGCACCCACGCCGTCAGGCCTCCGCACCCCCGCCGCCTCCTCCCGCCGCGCCGCCCGCCGAGCCGGGCAGCCCCGTCCGGCCCGTCGCCGGAGACGCGACCGGCTGGTCCATGGAGGAGCGCCTCTACAACCAGATCTGGGGCATGTTCGAGGACCTGGCCCGCACCACCGCCGCGTACCGCAGCGCCGTCGACTTCGCCGAGTCACGCATGGACCAGGAGCTCGACCGGACCCTGTCCGACCCGCGCAACCGAATCGGCGGCGCGGGCGACCGGGCCCGCGAACACGCGCGTGCCAAGCGCGACGAGCTGACCGCCCGGGCCCGCGAGGTCCTCGATCGCGACCTCGCCCAGCTCGCCGCCGAGTGCGCCGTCGTGGAACCCGCACTCCCCGCCGCGTACGCGGGGTGGGACAACCCCGTCTGGCACGCCCACCACGTTCCGATGGAGATCCCCATGGCGCTGCGCATCGGCGACCTTCATCTGCCCGAGAGCCCCGACCTGCGCATCCCTCTGTTGGTCCGACTGCCGTTGGAGCGCGGCATCTGGGTCGACAGCGGCCGTACGGCGTCCGAGGCCGCGGTCCTGATGGACACCGCCCAGCTGCGCCGCCTGGCCGTGGAGAACGCGGTCGCGCACGCGGCCCGACTGCTGGCCGTCTACCCGGCCGACGAGTTCTCCGTCCATGTCATCGACCCTGCGGGCTCGGCGGCCGGAGCGCTCGCGCCCCTGGTCGAATCCGGGGCCCTCGCCGGGCCGCCCGCCGCCGGACCCGGGGGAGTGGCCTCGGTCCTCGCCCGGCTCACCCGGCGCGTCGATCTGGTGCAGATGGCGATCCGGGCCGGCGCCGCCGATTCGCTGCCGCCGGACCTGGACACGGGCGAGCAGCTGCTGATCGTCAACGATTTCCCGCACGGCTTCGACGACCGGGCCGTCACCCAGCTGCGCTACCTCGCCGACGAGGGGCCCTCGGTCGGCGTCCATCTGCTGATGGTTGCGGACCGCGAGGACGCCGGCGCGTACGGTCCGGTGCTCGACCCGCTGTGGCGCTCGCTGCTCAGGATCACCCCGGTCGCCGACGATCACCTGGCCGATCCCTGGGTGGGCCACGCCTGGACGTACGAGCCACTGAGGATGCCGCCCGGCAGTCGGGTCCTTGAGCAGGTGCTCGCCAGGGTGGCTGCGGCCCGTCGCCCCCGGCGCCCCTGAGCCGTGAAGCGGCGGTAGCTACCTCCCACCGCCTCCGACCTGCTCTTTTGAAAGATCTTTACCCTCTTCTTTACCTTTCCTTGGTTCTCCCTGTACTGTTCTTTGGGCGGAGGGGAGTACTCCATACGCGGCGTTCCCGTCAATACGGACTGTGACCGGTCCCGGGGCGTCGGCCCGCGGTGCGCAGTCCGTGCGCCCGGGTGGAAGAGACCTCCGGCAGCGACGACGCTGATCAGTAGCCGTAGCGAACTGCCGGAGGCGCAGTGGACGTTTCAGGGACCGTCTGGGTGCTGACCATTCTTGGTCTGTCAGCCCTTATTGCCATCGACTTCTTCATCGGGCGCAAACCCCATGACGTGTCGACCAAGGAAGCCGGGATCTGGACGATCGTCTGGATCGCGCTGGCCGTGCTCTTCGGACTCGGCCTGCTGATCTTCGGTGGGAGTCAGGCAGCGGGCGAGTACTTCGCCGGCTACATCACCGAGAAGTCGCTCAGCGTCGACAACCTCTTCGTCTTCGTCCTGATCATGGCGAAGTTCTCAGTCCCCTCCCACCTCCAGCAACGGGTGCTGCTCGTCGGCGTGCTGATTGCGCTGGTGCTGCGAGCGATATTCATCGCCGCCGGTGCCGCCGTCATCGCCAACTTCTCGTGGGTCTTCTACATCTTCGGCGCGTTCCTGATCTACACCGCCTGGAAGCTCATCCAGGAGGCGCGGGCCGACGAGGAAGAGGAGTTCGAGGAGAACCGTCTTCTCAAGACGATCGAGCGCCGCTTCGGGGTCGCGGACCGGTACCACGGCACCAAGCTCTTCATCCGGATCAACGGCAAGCGCGTCCTGACGCCACTGATGATCGTCATGCTCGCCATCGGCACCACCGATGTGCTGTTCGCCCTGGACTCCATCCCTGCGATCTTCGGCCTGACCCAGGACCCGTACATCGTCTTCACCGCCAACGCCTTCGCCCTGATGGGCCTGCGTCAGCTGTACTTCCTGATCGGGGGTCTGCTGAAGAAGCTGGTCCACCTCAGCTACGGCCTCTCGGTCATCCTCGGCTTCATCGGCGTGAAGCTGGTGCTGCACGCGCTGCATGAGTCCGGGGTGCACGTCCCCGAGATCTCCATCCCGGTCTCGCTCGGCGTCATCTGCGGCGTGCTGGTGATCACCACGATCACCAGCCTCATCGCCAACAAGAAGCAGGAGCAGGCCGAGGCTGCGGCCGAGGCCACGGACAAGGCCACGGACAAGGCCACGGACAAGGCCACGGACAAGGCCACGGACAAGGCCACGGACAAGGCCACGGACAAGGCCACGGACAAGGCCACGGACA